>JABIRI010000261.1 GCA_018667915.1 Opitutaceae bacterium
AATCTACGTCGCCGTCATACCTCCATCGGAGGGATCTCGCCGGTTGACTTCGAACATCAACTAACCACCAAATAAATCACTGTTCGTGCTGTCCACAAAACAGGGGTAATCGCAGCTAGGTCTGTTTCCAGCTTGGTGACTTCCGCACTGGCTTCGGAATACCGCTGTTCAGCTTGAGCGGCGTCAGCCCATGCCTGGTCGCGCTCAGTCTGAAACTCAGCAAGCTGAGCGCTGAAAGTCTCTGCCCGTGCGCGCGCAATCGATTGAGCCTCATTCTTCTCGTCGCGCAGTAATACGATCTGAGCATTGAGGGTTGAAATCTCTTCTTGCCGAGAGGCCAGTCCCGCCTCCGCCGCGTTCAATTCACTGGCTAATCGCGTAGCCTCAACCAGCGCGGTGTCGCGCTCATCTTCCAATGCGGTGATTCTCTGGCGTTGCGCCATAGCATCGACCGATCCTGCCTCTGCTTGAGTCAAGTCAGCCCGCACGCTGACCAGTTCGGTTTCCAATTTGGTGACCGCCGCGGCGGCTTCGGAATAACGCTCTTCGATTTGAGTCGCATCGACCACTGCCTGGTCACGCTCAACTTCAAGCTCTACAATCTGAGCAGTGAATGTTTCCGCCTGTGCGCGGGCAATCGACTGAGCCTCATTCTTCTCCTCGCGAAGCAATGCAATCTGGGAACTCAGGGTTTCGGTTTGCTCCCGTTGAGATCTCAGTCCCGCTTCGGCGGACGCCAACTGATCACTGAGTCGGGAGACATCGGACAAGGCCGCTTCGCGAGCACTTTCCAGTTCTGCAATCTTCTCGCGCTGCTCGGAGGCCTCAATCGAACCCGATTCAGCGCGACTCAAGTCCTCGCGCATGATGGCGAGGTCTGTTTCCAGCTTGGCGATGGTAGCCGTGCTTTGAACCAAAGCGGCTTCGGCGGCGAGATGTTGCTCTCCAATCCGCGCCGCATCAGCATTTGCTTCATCGCGGGCATTTTCTAGTTGTGCGATCAACTCGCTTTGATCGTTGGCCGCCAAGGCTTGCTGCACCGCCTCAATTTCGCCCTGCAGAAGCGCAACCTGACCATTCAGACCCGCAACCATTTGTTCACTTCGACGCAACTGTGATTCGGCCTGTTTGACCTCATCATCCCTTGATTTGAATGCAGCCCGCGCCTCGTCGCGTTCAGTCGACAGCGTTGCAATCGATACGCTATCGGCATCTTGACCTCGGATATTCTGCGAGGCGACCACGGCTAGCTCGTTTTCGAGCTGATCTACATTGGCGGCCAATTCAGTAATAAGTTCGTCCCTAGTCGCGAGCTCGTTTCGTTGAGAAATGAGGTCGTTTTGCAAACGCCGAAAATCTGTTTCACCCGCGGTTTTAAAATCCTGCGCGGCGGCAAGTTCAGTAAGGATCGATTCGTTTGCATCTTCCAGACTTGCGATCTGGGTCTCCCGATCGGCCACCCCAATTCGAAGTTCAGATAACTGAGCCGTGAGTTCGGCGATCTGAATCTGTGCCGCGTCACGGTTTTCGCGGAGAATCACGATACGTTGAGCTTGATCTTCAATTTCCTCCTTGAGCTGCGCATCGGGGATCGAAGATCCCCCGGAAGGCTCAGTCACGCTTTCTTGCAGGCGTTGATTCTCTTGCGTCAGTTCTGCAACAATCTGATCGGTTTGCTGCAGTTGATTGCGCGTGGAGCGTAAATCGCTTTGTAACTCCGTCACCGTCGATTCTGAAACGTCTCTATCGTCGGTGAGGGCCGCAATCTCGGAGCGGGCACTCCCGATCTGATTTTCCAGGTCTAAACGCAGGGCAGACTCACGTTCCAAAAGCGCCGTGAGTTCCGCTACTCGGCCATCAAGATCTTGATTCGACGACGCGGCCACTTGTTCGGCGGCAGCGGCAGCCGATTCGAGAGACCTCAAACGCAAACTCGCCTCCTCCAGCTCCAGAGCAGCTTTATCGGCTTCAGCCCTTGCCAAAGCCACTTCGTCGGAAAGTTCAGCTATCCGCGTTTACGCTTCAAACAGACTCGCAACCTGCTGCTGGCTCCGAGCGGCTTCGACTTGCAGGGATTGGATTTCAGATTCGCGGGTAGCAAGTTGAGTTTCAAGATCTTCAACGCGTTTCTGTAATTCTTCCAACGTTCCGCCACCGGTCGATTCAGCGACTTTAGCCATCGCATGGAAGAGCGCTTCGCGCAGCTCGGTTGAACGCGTTTGTAACGCTGAAACTTCCTGACTGGCGGTCTTAAGCTGAGCAGCTTGGCTGGCCGCGGTAACGCGGAGGATGGACAACTCTTCTTCAATGGCCGCCACTTCGGCGGGGTCGAACGCCGGTTCATCCGGGCTCGATTGAGCCAGCGAAAGCTCTTCCGTGAGTTCGGTTTTTTGACGGGTGAGATCGTCGATTTGCTGCCGCATCGTGCCGACGGCCGCGATACCTGCTTCAAGTCCTTTGATTCGTGCCTGAGCTTGAGTGAGTTGACCCTCTAGTTCTGAGGCACGCTGCTCGGCGGCGGCTATAGCTCCCGCGGAAACCCCGGAATCGGAAGCTGGGCCGCTGCCGGCGTTGACCTCGGCTTGGCGCAGGCGGCGGCTCAACGAACTTAGTTCGAGAGTCGCATTTTTCACTTCAGAGTTAAGCCGAAGATTATCGCGCGAAATTCGTTCGAGCAGAGCAATCGCCTGTTGAACCAAGTCACGGCGTTCGGGAGCGAGCGATTCCAGTTCGGCCAACTCACGTGCTACAGAGTTAATATGAGCGATCTCCGCCTGGGCCGCACCTGACAAGGTGGGCGTTTGCACGTTTCGCTGTTCCAGTTCGGCTTTCTGGCGAGCAAGCGCCTGATTGGCCGAGATCAGTCCGGTGTTTTCTCGGCGCAAACGATTCAGAGCTACTTCCAGTTCGGCCAAGCGAGAGGAAAGCTGTTCGCCCGCAGCGCTCGAGGCGGGTTGCGCATTGGAGGCGACACCCACCCGTGGAGCGGTCGGTCCCGTCGATTCAGGCGGTGGAGCTGAGAACCCGAGTCGATTACGCAAAGCGGCAAGTTTAACATCGGCATCGGCTTTTTGAATACGGTCGAGGCGCTGACCGACCATATCGCGGCCACGCGGGCTGGACCCATTTTCGGCCGCGAGCACAAACCATCCGTAGGCATCGGCGAGGCTTTGTCGCAGTCCTCCCCGCCCTTCGGCATACATCACTCCAAGATTATTCTGCGCGGGTCCGTAATTTTTCTCCACCGCAAACAAGTAAAGTCGAGCGGCCTCGACATCATCACGATCGGCGCCGTTGCCCTCTTCATAAATCAACGCAAGATTGTAGGCCGCACGGGCAAAATCCTGCGCCATGGCTTGTTGATACCAAAAGATTGCCTGATCCACATCCACCTTGACCCCTTGGCCGGTCTCGTAGGCGACGCCCAAATTATATTGGGCATCGGCGATGCCCGAGTCTGCGGCACGACGCATCCAGATCACGGACTGGAACAGGTCGGGCTCCACCCCAAGCCCCCGAGCATACATGTTGCCCACGTTAAATTGTGCCGCGGGAAAATCGAGTTCGGCCGCTCGAAGGTAATACTGGAAAGCACGAGGTAGATCGAGCTCCACACCTCGGCCCACCTCATGGATGAGGCCCAGGTTGAATGCCGCAGGCGCAAATCCCTCGTCTGCGGCAGACTCATAATGAGAAATCGCTTTGGCGACATCACGCTCAACACCTTGCCCGTTTACGTAGGCATTTCCCAATAGGTTATGAGCTTCGGCATCCCCAGATGCCGCCCGGGCTTCCAAGGCACTGATGTTGATCTGACCGAATGCCGAAACCGTGCAAATCAGCGCCACAATCGCACCGCCAACCCACCGAAGCGCGGTGGACCGGACAATCGAGCAGGGATTCGTGGTAGATTTGGCCGAGAATGACACAGCCTTAGTTGTGAGGAAATCCCCTCAGGCGCAAGGGTCTGTTGCCTCTAATCTACGCCGCAGCAGGGCAAAAGCGCGGCATCCTGCATTCCATGGATAATTTTCTTATCCGGGGGGCAAAAAGTAGCGAGGGCACCGGACAATTGAGTGCGACCTTCGGTGACAAAATAGTAGGGGCAAAGCCGGAGGCGTCCTTGCCGATGAATCGCGCCCGTCTCAGTGGTGCCGGATTCAGCGGATCGCAGGGGGTAGAGTGGGTGAGTAATCCGACGCGGTTTGTGGTAATGCTGGATCACGTGCGGATTGGTCGGTGCGTCATTAAGGGCGATTTTAACCCCCGCTTGCCATTCTTCGCGGGAGCAATCTGACCCGTAAATCACGCTGCGGGCTCCCCAGGCCGTCTCGTGAAAGCCGGAGATCTTGATGATCAAATCACGTTCCTTTTGAGAAGCCTCATTCAATTGGGTCCAATCCGCGAGAAGTCGCCCCCCTGCGGGAGGACCATCAAGAACTGCACCGGGCGGCAATGAAACGGGATCAATCACCCACGACTTCGGAATCAACCGACGGAGCTTTTTAAACGACTTCGCTGGCAGGGCTTCTTTCCAGTAATCGGTGAGGAGATGGTGGTGAAACAGCGCAAAGCTCATCTTCTCTTCCTGGAACGGCCGCAGCGGTGGGGTCACCGCGATCTCACCAGCCGCCCACGATTCGAAAATGTAATCGGCGGTGGATAAATTGGGAAGATCATGGAGTTCAAAGAACCGATAGAGCACATCGATCTTCTCCGGATTTCCGTCAATATCGAAGCATAGCGTGGGGCCGAGCGGAAACAGGTCATCCACGTGTAAACAAAATACGCGATGGCCTCGCTGTTGGAGTTGCTCGGCAACCCAGACCATCTCCGGACGATAGGTGGCAGATTCGTCGCTGACCACAATCGCGACTACGGGGTTTTCCGAAGAGCGAACCGAAAGGCTCGCGAGCGAACGGTAAAACTCGAGGAGCATCTGATCCGCCGCACCAAGGACGTCGCCCTGCTGATCGTAGAGCCGGTTCAGAAAGGCGGTGAGGCCTATTCCTCCCGGAACAGAATCGAGTTCCGTCATGGCGAAGCCATCATCGGTCAACAAAAGATCGGGACGCAGGACGGACGGAAACTTCCCTCGATTACGATCGTCTCGCGCGTGAACGATCAAGCGTTCCGGTTTACCCCGATCCAGATATTCGGCTACCCACGGTGCCTTTAAATCGCGGTTTCGCAGGAGGTTCTTCCCGGCGGCAGATCGCAGGTAGAGGTTCTCCAACGCCTGATGAAAATGCAGGCACGCCTCACCAATCTGCTCGAGTTCTTGAACTTGACGACGCGTCAGTGGCCAGGCCTGCGGCGAAAGCTGCCACGTCTTGGCTTCAAACAACGAGGTGCCATCGAAAGCGGCTGAAAGTTGTTCGCGGGAAAGTTCGAGCATCGGGAAAGGAGGAAACGAATTTTAAAAAGGATCGAATCGCAAATTTACGAATCAACCGTTCCCGTCAGGGCCCGGGCACGCTAAGTGTTATTCGTCGTCGACTTGGATATCCTTGTTGCGTTGACGCGGTGAACCGGCGCGTAACCAGCCGTTTACAAACGCGTCCAAATCTCCATCCAAAACGCCCTGCGTGTCGGTCGTGGATACTCCGGTGCGCAGGTCCTTCACCATTTGATAAGGCTGGAGCACGTAGGAACGAATCTGAGCCCCCCACCCGATCTCGCCTTTCTCGCCGTAGAATTTTTCCATCTCGCTACGTTTCTCATCCTGACGTCGCTCGTAGAGACGAGCTTTGAGCACGCTGAGGGCACTTGCCTTATTTTTAATCTGCGAACGTTCGTTCTGACAGGTCACAACGAGACCCGTCGGAATGTGGGTGAGGCGAACCGCTGAATCGGTCGTGTTGACCCCCTGCCCGCCCTTGCCCGACGAACGGTAAACATCGGTGCGAATCTCATCCTCCGGAATATCCAATTTCACGTCGTTATCGATCTCGGCAACGACGTCGACCGCGCAAAATGAAGTATGCCGACGTTGATTCGAATCGAATGGGCTGATGCGGACGAGGCGATGGACGCCGCGCTCGGCGTTGGCATAACCGTAGGCATTCTCTCCTTTGATGAGTAAAGTGGCTTTGGAGATGCCGACTTGTTCACCGGATTGCACATCCTGAACCTCAATTTTGAAACCCCGGCGTTCAGCCCAGCGGGTATACATGCGAAAAAGCATGTCGGCCCAATCATTTGATTCGGTGCCGCCAGCTCCGGCTTGGATCGAGAAAATCGCGTTATTGCGATCGAAACGGCCGGTGAGGAACGAAGCGATTTCAATGTCGTCGATCGTGGAGAGCATCTCGGTAACCGTCGTATTGAGTTCAGCGCTGTATTCCGCCTGCTCCTCCGCCGATCCCGTTTCGATCAACTCGAGCATCACATCGATGTCTTCGATTTTTTTGCAAAAATCCACAACCGGGAGAACTGCCTTTTTAAGACCATTAACCTGCGCAATATGCCGTTGGGCCTTATCGTTGTTATCCCAAAAATCGGGCGCGCCCATTTGGGCGTCGAGCGCTTCTATTTCACGGAGTTTTTGTTCCCCGTCAAAGAAACCTCCATAACTGTCCGGCTCGTTTTTTGATGAGCTCGATGTGGTCTTGGACTTCAGGTTCGATCATAGTGAAGCGTTCATCCGTTCAAAGTCCGGCGACGGGCGCAAGGGGGAAACAGTCCGGTCCACTAAGAAAACAGGTAAGTTGACCGATTGACGACCACTACTCGGTGCGCCAGAAGGTGGGAAGTGTTACCCCGTGATGATGCCGAGAATCTAAACCCGTTTCAGTTCGGGATCCTTGTGCTATCGGTGGCGTTATTGATCGGTTTAGGCGCAGAGTTGATTTTCAACGTTCCCGCCGAAGTCAGCCGCCTGATTTTGTTTATCGATACGACGATCTGCGGACTGTTATTCATCGATTGGCTGATTCGCTGCACCGAAGCGAAGTCCAAACGAGAATTCATGCGCTGGGGATGGCTCGATCTGCTGGCCTGTATTCCGACGGTGGAGGCTTTCCGCATTTTGCGTATTTTCCGCATCGTGCGCTTACTCATCGCGGTCCGCACCCTCGGGCGTTTGATTCATATTTTAGCGGGAAATAAAACCAGCACCGGTTTGAGCGGGATCGGCGTGATCGCGATTCTGATGACATCGATCGGATCCACTGGAATATTGCTCGCAGAATACAATACTCCAGGGGCAAACATTGTGACAGCCGGAGACGCGCTGTGGTGGGCCTTGGTCACGATGACAACGGTCGGCTACGGTGATTATTATCCCGTCTCCGAAATGGGCCGCGTGATCGCCAGTCTGCTCATGATCACGGGCATCGGTCTTTTCGGCACACTCAGTGGAGTGGCCGCGGGATTCTTTCTGGCGGACGATTCAGATAAACCTGCTTCACTTGCCGCTCAGCAGAAGATGCTCGACCGCATTGAATCCCTGCAAAAAGAGATTCACGAAATTCATGCAGAACAGCGGCGGAGACCCTCAACCGAAGAGGAAAAATCACCCTCTAAACCCGAGGGTTAAAACGGTAGCAAGTCCGCGCTAGGTTCGCAGCGTCCCCGCAGCCGTCTCCGCCAAGAACGACTCGTAAGTCCGTTCAAGTCCTGCATCGAGCGCAGTTGAAGCTTTCCAGCCAAGTTTCTCCAAACGGGTTACATCCATCAGCTTTCGGGGCGTGCCATCAGGTTTGGTCGTATCCCAGATAATTTCGCCGGAGTAACCCACGATTGCCGCAACTTTTTCGGTGAGTTCCCGGATGGAAATTTCCTGCCCCGTTCCGATATTTATCAGATCGGGCGGGTTCTCGAGATCGAGAATAAAGGCACAGGCATCAGCCAAGTCATCCACGTGCAAAAACTCTCTCAATGGTGAACCTGTGCCCCAAGCCGTCACTTGAGCATCTCCCGCCAGCTTGGCTTCGTGAAATCGCCGAATCAACGCGGGTAAGACATGGGAGTTGGCCCCATGGTAATTGTCGCCCGGGCCGTAAAGGTTGGTCGGCATAACCGAGCGGTAGTCGACCCCGTGCTGCCTATTGTAGCTCTCACAGAGCTTGATGCCCGCAATTTTTGCGACGGCGTAGGGCTCATTGGTCGGCTCAAGGGTGCCAGTCAGCAGCGCGTCCTCGCGCATCGGCTGCTGCACTGCCTTGGGGTAAATGCACGATGAGCCCAACTGGAGAAGCTTTTGGACGCCTG
>JABIRI010000244.1 GCA_018667915.1 Opitutaceae bacterium
GCCGAGAAGTTCGGTATGACCCGCGCCGAGCCCGCCGTTTCACTCTATTGCCGCAAGGTCCTCATCGATCCCGCGCCGAAGGATCTGCTCCCAGAGTGGGGCCGCTTCCTTAAAGGTGTCGTCGATAGCGAAGACCTTCCGCTCAACATCTCGCGTGAAACCATGCAGGACCGCGCCTTGATCGAGAAACTCGGTAAGGTCATCACCACGCGTTTCCTGAAATTCCTCGCCGACGAAGCGAAGAAACGTCCGGAAGACTTCGACAAGTTCTACGAAGAGTTTGGGATCTTCATCAAAGAAGGTGCCGCGACGGACCACACCCATAAAGACGCCCTCGCGAAACTCCTCCGCTTCGAATCCTCCCGCACTGATGCCGGTAAGACCACGTCGCTCACCGACTACGTTTCGCGCATGGGCGAGGAGCAAAAGGAAATCTACTTCCTCATCGGTCCCAGCCGTTCCGCCATCGAACGTGGCCCGTATCTCGAAGGCCTAAAGGCCCGCAATATTGAGGTCCTCTACTGCTTCGAAAACGTCGACGACTACGTCATGCGTAACCTGCGGGAATTCGACGGCAAGAACCTGACAGCCGCCGATTCAGCCGACCTCAAACTCGGTGATCACGAAGCTGAAGGTGAAGCCCTCGAAAAAGACAAACTCGACGCCCTCATCAAATGGCTCAAAGAAACCCTCGGAAAGAAGGTGGCGGAAGTAAAATCCTCCGATCGTCTCGTCGATTCACCCGCCGCGGTGCTCAACGCCGACCAATTCATGTCGCCCCAAATGCGCCAAATGATGAAATCGATGAAGCCCGAAGGTGAGGACGCCGAAGCCCCTCCGGTTCAGGTGCACCTCGAGCTCAATCCCCGCCACGCGGTGATAAAAAAGCTCTCCGAGGTCAAAGACGCTGACGAAGGTAAAGCCGTCCTCATGGCCGAGCAACTGCACGACAACGCCCTACTCGCCGCCGGCCTGCTAGAGGATCCGTCCACCATGGTCCAACGCCTCTACAAGCTCCTCGAGCAAGTCTAGGGCAACTCGACCTCACTCAAACGTTTTCAAAAGCGCGCCCCACCCGGGCGCGCTTTTTTATGGCCCTTTAACTCAAATAAGCGAACAACTCAGTCGAGCGGATATGCTTCTCAACTGCTTGACTATCCTGATCCTATAGATTTCCTATAGAAACTATGCCGACGCTTTCAATCCATCTTCCCCAAGAGACATTCGATAAACTGAGGGCTTCAAAAAAAAATAAGGAATCGGTGTCAGCATTCGGTCGGTCTTTAATCGAACGTCAACTTGGTCAACTGCCACCTGAGATCTCGCTCGGATCGATGCGAGGGATGTTAAAAACTTCAGGCGACTTCGATCCCTCGCAGCCAATAATTCCGACCGAAGAATTCGATCAAGACCTCGTCCACGACTAGACGAGCATGGCGTATCTTCTTGATACTCACGCGGCCATTTGGGTGGTCACAGATGACCACCGTCTCGGAGATTCTGCGCGCCAACTATTGGTCCATGCTAGTCCCGATAAATTAGTAATATCGGACTGCACCCTCACTGAATTCGCGAGGTTACAAACGAGCGGGAAACTTCGCTTCAATGGCGACCCTTTGGATATCATTGAGATGTTTACTCAGAGATTCGAAGTCCAACCTGTTACCCCTTGGATCGCTCTCAGAAGTGCGAGCTATGATTGGACTCATCGAGACCCCATGGATCGAAACATTTTGGCAACAGCCGAGTTTCGACAAATTCCATTAGTAACGATCGACCGAGAAATTACTCCCTTCGCAGCCACCATCGGTGTGAAAACCATTTGGTAGGGCCAACCAGGTTCACCGGTTCGGCGGAGCGTCCTTAAAGTCGTCCCAGCCCGCTACCAATGCTTCGACCACCGTGTTTCCCACGAGATAGGCCGACTCACCAGCGGGACGCCCTTTGGCCGGATACGGAGCGGTGGTGCTCCAACCCGCATCTTTGCCGGGGGGAGGCATGGAGAAGTTGCTAGCGGTTCGGAGCACAAGGACACGTTGCGGATCGACGAGTTGGGTGCGGCTCAAGCGCCACAACGCCGTGACCGTGCCATTGTCCTCCATGTTGCTCATCACAAAATTTGCCGCCCCACCGGTGTGCAATTTCATCCAATCGTTGGCCCAATCATTGAGGAGCGCACCGTGCCAATAGGTGCTCGAGCCGAGCGAATCGCCGATCAACACAAAGGGCGGTTTCGCCGCATTCGGAAGTTCCTCGGCGAACTGTGCCCGGAAC
>JABIRI010000360.1 GCA_018667915.1 Opitutaceae bacterium
ACAAGATGGACCCGCTGGGGTCATGCCGACGGCTCTGGGCGCGCGGTTCAAAGTTGAGTCAGCGTTTGATACGCCACTCTTCCGTCCGGCTGAACGCGGATTTTTGCTCGAATATGCGGGTGAAGATGAGGTCGATGGCCGGCCGGCCGTGAAGATTTTGGCGACGCGTGATTTAATCGATCAGAGCACGCTGTATTTGTCGGCCGATACTTATTTTATCCTGCGCCAAGATCGCACCAGACGGCAGGATGATGGACCGGCGCTCCGCGTTCAGACATTCTATAGTGATTTTCGTCCGGTGTTAGGGGTGATCATGCCGCATCGTATCGCGGTGAAGGAAGGTGAACGGATCGTCAGCGATGTGGTGCTCAATTGGATGGAACCCAATCCGCCTCTCGACGAATCGGATTTCAGGATGCCGGGGGCTCCGGTTCCGCCGCCGACGCCGGCGGAAGAGCCCACGCCGTCGTCGGACTCCGAGGCCCCCGAGTCTTCGACTGACTTCGATTTGGGCAGTTTGCGGGAGGTTGAAGAACCAGAGCGGGTGTTGGAATTGAGCAAATAGGCGCGTCGAGCTTGCGGGGTGGATCGGAATCACGTGAGCTGAGGCATGGCACTTTGGGGCACACCAGAAACACTGCGTTTACAACTTATCTCCACGGATCGATTTCAGGTGGCGTTGGATTACCTGGAGCGCGCGCTGGCCGCGGATTCCGTTGAGCACGCGCGCATCATGCAGATTCCGGCCGGCGAAGAACGCCGGGTCGAATTGAGCCACGGAGTTTTCGCGATGGAGCAAACCTATGATTCTAAACCCCTCGATCGAGGACGACTGGAAGCCCACCAACGGCATGTGGATCTTCAGGCAATTGTAGGCGGTCATGAGCTTATCCGTGTTACGGGGCTGGCGGATCTAACCGTGACCGAGAACGCTTTTGAGGACCGGGACGTTTGTTTTTTCGAGGATACTGCCGGTGCGTCCTCATGGTTAATGCGAACCGGCGAGGTCGCAGTGTTTTTCCCGACGGATGTGCACATGCCTTCGCTGGCGGATGATGAATCAAGTCGGGTTTACAAGACCGTGGTTAAAGTCCCGTTGGATTGATGAGGGCGTGTGCGCGCGTTGGGCGGCGTTTACTCGTGTAACCATCCACGGTCGACCGTGAGGCATTGGCCGGTGATGTCGGCACTCTCATCGGAAGCAAAAAACGCGAAAGTGGGTTCGATCGTCGCCGGGGTTTGGCGTCCGGGCATGCTCTGCAAGTTTTCAACTTCAGCGAGGGCGGTTGCATCGGCAGGCGACAGGCGGCTTTCGCCCTCGGTTCGGATGGCTCCGAGATGAAGGCAATTCACTCTCACGCCAAACTTACCGACGTCACGAGCCATGCCGCGGGTCAGGCCGACCACCCCACCTTTGCTGGAAATATAGTGGGATAAATTAGCCATCCCGAGCCGCAAGGTCACGCTGCCGATATTGATGATCGAGCCGCTGCCTTGTGCTTTGAAATGAGGCAAAATCGCCATGCTGCTGCGCCAGGTTCCGTTCAGGTTTACCTCCTGAACGCGGTGCCAGTCTTCGGGGCTGACCTCGTCGGCCGGAATGCGGGGATATATTCCGGCATTGTTAATCAATACGTCGATACGTCCAAATTTCTCGATCACGGTGGCGATCGCAGATTCGATTTGATCGGGATCGGTGACATCCATGGGCACGCCGAAAATGGATGTGCCTTGCGAATTAAAATCGGTGGGATTGAGCAATCCGGCTGCGACGAGCGCTCCGCGATCGAGAAATCCCTGCGCCAGTCCGAATCCGACGCCTTCATCGGCACCGGTGATGAGACAAACTTTGTGGGTCAGGTCGATTGCCATAATTTTATGGGGGTAAAGGGCACGGGGTTGATTGGAAAAAGATCACGACGTGGCCCGGTAAAATGCAATCGTGCAAAGTTCAGCGATGTGCAGCCCGGTCCATCAAATTTAAGCCCGCGTTCGGGACCGACTTCGTAACCCGCCTGCCAGCCCATGTGGCTTTTCACCAACACGGCGAGCGCTGCTGAGGGATCGAGGTTGAGGCACTCGTAGAAAGCAGGATCGGCGCAAAGACAACCTTGCTCGGTTATGACGATACGAAGACAACCGGATCGGATCACCACGGCCTCGCCGCAGGAAAACTCCTGCCCCTGATAAGCTTGGCCGCGGGGGCTGAATCGGCACTCACCTTCGAAAATAACATCGCCCGAGACAGTGATCTTTTGTCGTCCGAGTTCGAACGTGGATGGACCGGATCGGGCGATTTTGACGGCAGCTGGATCCACGACCCACAGAAAGATTGGCGCGGTAAACTTTTCGCGGTGCGGCCAAAGTCGGGTGATCGCTTCGGCGCTGGTGCCATCGCTGCCTCCGGTGGTCGCGTCGGCGGTGTCGACCAGCAACCAAGGCTGATTCGCAGGAGAGGCGAGCGCGGTGAGAATTTGGGGCCAATCGATCAAGCCACTGTCCCAGCTTTGGCGCTGGGCGAACCACTGCTCAGCGAGTTGTTGAGCGGCGGCTACGCCAGCTTCGGGGCTGAGAGAATTGATAACCACTCGTGTCGTTAAGTTATCAATATCGAGCCACGGTTGGACCGGGAACAGACTCACATCGACGAAATCAGATTCGGTCTCAAGCTCACGAGCGGCATCAAGCATTGCGGCGAACGGTCCTGCACGATGGTCGGTGGCAGTAGGCGATATCAGACAGGGGAGGGTCGCGATAGTTTGGGTGAGCGGTTGTGGACCCAGGCAAAGTCGTGCTGCGCGCTGGCCGGTCTCGTAGAAATCCTGATGAGGAAACGTGCGATAGGCGGTCGAGGCGTCGACCTGTTGCAGCATTCTCTCGGTCACGTTGGCGTGAAGATCGAGGGACAAGACGACGCGGCCCTTAAACCCGAGTTCTCCGCGGATCATTTCCAAAAGGTCACCTTCGACATCGCTTTCCCCTTCGGAACACACGGCGCCGTGGAGATGGAGCAAGAGCACGTCTACCAGCGAGACCTGCTTGAGTGATGCGGTGAAGGTGCTGCGAATTTGTGCGTAGCATTTACGACTGAGGCGGCCACCGGGCGTGCTGCAGGTGGCGACAAAAAAGGGGTCGGTCTGGCAGCCGATCGCAGCCAATTCGTCCAGACTTCCGGCCATCTGGGAGCGGTTGGAGTGCGCCCATTCACGAATGGGCCCGGACTCGGTCAGCCAAACACCGTGATCGGTGAAGTTGCTGAGGGTAGCCTTCTGAGAATTGAAGGTATTGCTCTCGTAGATGAACTGAGCGAGCGCGACCTTCACACTAGGGCTGTTGATCGGTCTTGCCGAAAATGGGTTCCATCAACCCGCGTAGATATCCAATGGCGAAAATGTGACCGGGGAGTCCGTAGCCGTGGCCGGTGGAAGAGTCGATGGCGAGGTAAGGGACGTGGTCTACGCGAATGAATCCCTCGTAGCCAATTTCCCGATATGTCTTGAGCATGCTGACAGCATCGGTGGGACCGTTGTCGGGAAAAGTCTCATGAAAATCTTCGAGCGTTCCGGCGATATCGCGGAAGTGGGCGAAATGGATCCGATCACCAAAATGCCGGATCGTTTCGTCGATATCGACGCCCAGTTCCGCGAAACAACCTTGGCAAAAGGTGAGTCCGTTGACCGGGCTTGGGTGCATGGCGAAAAGCCGATCGTAGTTCTCCACGCTACGCATGATTCGAGCGAGGTTCCACATGGGCGAGAGCGGGGGATCGTCCGGGTGCATCGCGAGGTTTACCTCGGCGGCCTCGGCGGCGGGGATGATGCGTTGCAGGAAATAGTCGAGATTGTCCCACATCTGCTCATCGGTGACGACGCCTTCCTCGGTGACGAGATCGTTGTCGAAATCAGCGAGACGAAAACTGTTGGTGCGCGCATCGCCGCGTTCGGGCGTTTCGAAGGACGTGCGCATGACCATGGCATCGGCCGTGATCTGCGGCATGAAATTGTAGCACAGCGTCTTGATGCCATACTGCCCCATGAGATCGAGCGCTCTTTTGTAGTCCTCGATTTGGGCGTCGCGACCTTCTTTACCCAGCACGATTTGATCGATGGGAGGACCTCCTTCGACGATGGATAACTGCAACCCGTTTTTCTCGGCCTTGTCCTTGGCCGCTTGCAGGCCTTCCCGATCCGTGGGCATACCTTCCATGCGGTAGTAGCATTGATGACGCACTCCGATCTGAGCGAGCGTGCGCAGATTGGTATCAGTATCAGATTTAGCGACGGCGGCGATTTTCATATGGAGGGTAAACCGGTAGAGCGGCGAAAACGACGACGCTGAATCGTGCCGAGAACGGTGACAATCGCCATTCAAGCGATTCGGACCCGAATCGCGAGGACCCAACGCGAAGGTTGCGCGGCTAGGGGAGGCGCTTCAACGTCTGACCGCATGTCACGTGTGCTTGGATGGTTAACGAATGCGTTCCCGATATGGGTTTTGGCGCTTTGTGGTTGGGCTCTTATCCAACCTGAGGCGTTTATTTGGTTTCTCCCGTGGATCACACCGGGGTTGGCGATTATTATGTTGGGGATGGGCGTCACGCTTACGTTGGAGGATTTCAAAGCGGTGCGCACGATGCCCAAGCCGGTGATGATCGGATTTGTGGGTCAATACACCGTCATGCCGCTCCTCGGTTGGCTGCTGGGCAAGGCGTTTGGGTTGCCCACCGAATATGCGGTGGGCCTCGTTTTAGTCGCCTGTTGTCCGGGCGGAACTGCTTCCAACGTGGTGACGTTTATCGCCCGAGCTGACGTGTGTTTATCGGTAGTCATGACCGCCTGTTCTACCTTGGCGGCGATGGTCATGACGCCCTTGCTGACCGCGATGTTGGTGGGTGAGCGGGTGCCGGTGGATGCGTTCGGGCTCTTCAAGAGCACCGTTCAAGTGGTGTTCATCCCGGTGGCACTCGGAGTGGTCCTGAATCGATTCTTTCCTCGGACCGTCAAAAAATTGCTTCCCATCGCGCCGCTTATTTCGGTGATCGTGATCGCGTTGATTTGCGCGTGTATCATTGGACTGCGCGTGGAAGAAGTGAAAGCCAGCGCGGGTAAGCTGCTGGCTGCCGTGGCCTTGCTCCACCTCGGTGGGTTCGCGCTGGGCTACAGTCTGTCGCGCTTGATGAAACTACCCGAAAAACGATCACGCACTGTGTCGATCGAAGTGGGCATGCAGAACTCAGGATTGGGCGTGGTATTGGCCAATAAACACTTCGTGAATCCCGCTACGGGCGTGGCCTTGGCGGCAGTTCCCTGCGCGATCTCAGCCGTGATGCACTCGATCATCGGCAGCATCTGTGCCGCCTACTGGCGCTGGCGCGACGGCCGTGAACCCCAATGAGTCGAATTAGGTTTGTCACCATAATGGTGACAAACTGTTGAAGGCGTTCCTCGTGATTCGGGTTGCTGGATAACCTTGGTTGCCGGAAAACGGGTGTCATGACACCCGAAGAGCAAAATTTTGCCGACTACAAGAACGCCGAGAAGCGCGCGCTCGAGATTGTGGCGGAGATGAAGAAAACGAGCCCCAAAAAGACGGACATTGAGTTGTCTCTGCTTGTCGCGCTCTTCGAGCTCCACAAAGGCGAGACGCCGCCCTCCACCGTAGGCAAGATCGTGCAAAGCCATCTTGAAACGATCGTCCCATTCTATAACAATCAAGCGGCGACCCGAAAGAACTGAGCGTGAGAAGCACCTAGCGTTGCCTTGAGTTCGTTTGCTCCTAGATTTTTGGCATGAGTAAACTATCCGACGAGGCGACCACTGTGGCTGAAATCAAATCTCGGGTGCTGGTCTTTGCGCAGGAGAGGGACTGGGAGCAGTTTCATGCCCCGAAGAATCTTAGCATGGCCCTCGCGGCGGAAGCCGGGGAGTTGATGGAGCATTTTTTGTGGGCCTCTTCAGAAGAGTCCCGCGAAATGGTGAACGATCCCGTGAAGCGTGCGAAAATTGAGGAAGAACTTTCCGATGTGATTATCTACGCGCTGGAATTCGCGAACATGACGGGAATCGATGTCGCGGCGGCGATTGAGCGCAAGATGGCCGCGAACGCCGCGAAGTATCCGGTCGAAAAGGCCAAGGGGCGTTCGGTCAAATACGACGAACTTTGATGGGTGTCAGAAAGACTTGAAGCAATACGAAGGCTGTCGGGCGTAAAGCCCGACCCACGT
>JABIRI010000256.1 GCA_018667915.1 Opitutaceae bacterium
AACACCAACGACCCCGACGCCAACCAGGCATACCGGGATATTCGCGGACTACTACGGGAATACACCACCGCTACCGCATCCAAGAATGAGGGCAAAGTGCTGGTCGAAGAACTCGACGTATATCGTAATCAACTCCGCGCTGAGACACTCGGAATCACCAACGCCAACCTCGTCGTAGCGATCTGCAACGACCGCACCACCATCATTCCGTGGGGAGATTTTTACGAAACCCGCGAACGGGTCGCCGTCGCCTTCAAAGGTGAGCAGGTGGTAACCTCCGCCATCCTGAGCGTATCGAGTCCGGATCGTCCGAAAATCTATTTCCTCGCCGGTCACGGCGAGATGCGGCCGTCGGATGTAAATGCCGCGCGCGGCCTTTCGGTTTTCACCGACGAATTGCGCCTACGTAATCTGCAGGTCGAAGCCATCGATCTGACCATGCAGAAGGAAGTCCCCGAAGATGCCGACCTCGTGGTCATCGCCGCACCACAAGGCCGCTTTGATCCCTTTGAGGTTGAGCTACTAAGGCGCTACTTGACGGACCGCGCGGGTCGTATCGTGGCAATGCTCCCTCCGGCCAATCCCCACGGCCTGGATGACTTGCTCTACGACTGGGGTTTGGTGGCTGACGATGTGCTCGTGCTTGAGAAGGATGCGGCGAATGTCACCGAAGCGGGCGAGCTACGAATCAACGCCTTCCTCCCCCACCCGATCACCCGATCTCTGATCGACAACCAATTTGCCGCCTACTTCGGACTCACCCGCGTGGTGCGCCCCGACCCGGGTCGGCCGCTGGACAACGCTTTGCGCGTGGAGGTCCTCGGCGCCACTTCCGAGACGGCTTGGGGAGAGCGCGACTACCGGGCCACAAACGCCGTCTACAACCCCGGAATTGACCTGACGGGACTCGCCGGATTTGAACCGCGCAATCGGCTTGGTGTGATCGTGGCCTCTGAACGTGTGACTCCGCCGAAGGACCTGCCCTTCAGTGTGCGGGGCGGGCGACTCGTCCTATTTGGCAATGCCGACTTTGCCGCCAACGCGCGGATCGTGGCACCTGGAAATCTCACGCTCGCGCTCAATGCCATCGAGTGGTGCGTCGACCGCGACGTGCAAATCAACACCGTCCCGCGCCCGATTGAGCGTTATCAAATTAACCTGAGTAAAGCCGACCTCTCCAAGTTACGCATTAGCTTGCTCGTCATCCTACCCGGACTCGCCGCCCTGTTTGGCATCGTGGTTTACTGGACTCGCCGATCATAGCGTCAATCGTCGTCTTAATTTCGTTTCGCCATGCGCACCAAGATCACTCTCTTTCTCCTGCTCCTCAACGTGGTGCTGTTCTTCTTTATCTTCGGAGTAGAACGAAAGTGGCACACCGAGCAACTGATCGAAGAATCCCGTTCCCGCGTTTTGGGGCCGGAAGCAGCCAATATTCAATCGTTGCAGATTTCCGGAGCGAGTCTGCCAGCAACGGTGCACTTGGAACGCAGCGGCGACTCCTGGCGTATTACCTCTCCCTACGAATGGCCGGCAAATCCCCACGCCGTGAGTCGCATCGTCAACGAGCTGCAGTTTCTCGAACACTTCACCAGTTTCGCCGTCGAAAATTTGAGCGCCACCGACCTATCGCTCGTTGACTACGGTTTGGACAACCCGAACCTCACCGTGAGCTTCCGTTCCGGCAGTGGTGAAACCGCGATCGAGACCTCCCTCGCTATTGGCGACAAAACCAAGATTGGACAAAGACTCTACGTGCTCTCGCCGGATGGTTCCCGGGTTCACGTCGTATCCGACTCCCTGGCCAACAGTCTCTCCATCGACCTGGAGCAACTGCGCACCAACGCGTGTTTCACCATTCCCGTATTCGAGGTCCGCTCTCTAAACCTACAAAACGACGGCCCCGCCAACGTGCGCGTGCGCCTCCGCCGGGAGAATAACCGCTGGCGTTTCGAATCCCCCGTCGTCACCCGCGCTTCCAAGGCCCAAACCGAAGTAGCGCTCAGCGACATCGCCACGCTGCGCACCGCTGAATTCCTCGGCGCACCGTCGTTGCAACCCGAACTCCTCACCACCAGCGGAACCAACACGCCTTCGCTCCGTATCACGCTGGAAGGCAACAACCGTCGTGAAACACTCCTACTCGGAAACCAAGTCCCCTCCGAGACAGCAGTCACCGCCGCTGAAGACAGCTCGCCGCCCGCCGACCAGAAATTCTACGCTCAAATGGAAGGTCGAGACGCCATTTTCACGATCGTCCTGCCCCAACGTCTCTCGTCCAGTCTACGCAACGCCCAACGTGAATTACGCGAAGCCACCATTCTCGAACTCGATGACCGGCAGATCGACTCCATCACATTACAAGACGATTTGGGACAGGAGGTGGTCATTCAAAAGCTGGATCCCACTGAGGAAAGTGACGTAACGGAGGGCATCAGTCCCTGGCAGGTGGTTAATCGGGAGTCCGATGGTTCGCTCCGCACGTATCCAGCCGACTCCTACGTAGTCGAAAACGAGTTCCTGCGCTCCCTGCGTTTACTCCGCGCCGACACGTTTGAACGGGACGTGCCGACCGATGCTGACCTCGAGTTGTGGGGTCTCAAACGTCCGCGCCGCACCATCACTGTTTCCTTCCAACCTTCGCTAGGTGACAACACCGCCCCCGACGCCATCACCCTTCTCGTGGGCACGGATCAAGCCGGTGAAAACGCCTACGCCAAAACTCAACGCGAGACGTTTGTCTACGGCATTGATGAGGTGTTCCTCCGCAACTCCCCGCTCGATCCCCTGCACTATCGGGAACGACTACTGCGCGAACTCCCGGCGGGCGCGCGCATAACCGGCCTGCAGCTTCGCGACCTCACCAACGATTCCGAGATTTTCACGCTCCAACTCGCTGCCGAAGCTACATGGGAGCAGGTAATCGCCACTCAGTCTGAAACCTTACGACCATCGGTCACCCAACTGCTCACTTCCCTCCGAACCTTGCGAGCCCAACGCATCGTAGCCGACGCATTCCAAGATTCCGTCCGCGTCAACTCCGCCCCTGCGAGCTGGCGTTATCGACTCGATGTTGATCTCTCGTTGGACAGTGACGGAGGGGAACAGCACGAGATCTTCTCCCTCTTCTTCGCCGAGCGAGATGGGGGCGACCGTCAACTCGTGGGGTCTCCCACCCTGGATCTCACATTTGAGGCTACGCCCGAACTCATCCGGGCTATCTGGTCCCTGACTTACGTGGAGCGCGATCCCGGCCCTATTGAATTAACGACCCCACCGGAAATGCCGGAACCTGAGGTTTAACTCCTCCGCCGCCCTTTTCGCCCACCTCTTCGAACCTAAACTTCGATCATGCCCGCGCCCCGTTGGTTGAAAGCCTGTTGGCAAAGCTCCCGTTTCTGCGGGCAGTGTGTATGGGCGCTGGTTCAGTGGATTTTATGGATTTTATTGGTGATCCTCGCCGGGGTGCAGATTTTTCTGCTCACCAAACACGAGCTCAATGTCCCCCAGTTTGTGCTTCGAGAGGTGGAAAGCCGTCTAGCCGATGCGGGGCTGCACGCGAAGTTCGGTAAATTCACGTGTGACCCCACGGGACATCTACTCGTGCGCGACGTGCGAATCAGTCTGCTTTCCTCAGATGCCACGGTGATGCGAGCCAAGTCCATCTCTCTCCAAGTGGATCCGGTAGCACTTTGGTTAAACGAAATCGACCCGAGCGAAATTAGATTCTCCGGAATCGATCTCATGATCCCGGCGGTGATTTCCCCCTCAGGCCAAGCCGAACCCATCATCGCGGGACTGGATGCGCGGGTGCGGCGCGGTAAGTTACCCCGATTGCTGGATATCTCGAATCTCACCGCGCAGGTAGGCCCTTTCTCCGTGAGTGCCTTTGGCCAGGTGATCGCGCCCTCTCCCCAGAACGCAGGGCCCGTGATGCCATTTGACCAGTTACTGCGGTCGTTCTCCCAGAACTACCTCCGGCAATGCCAACGGATCAGTAAATTGCTCACCCAATTACCTGGTATGCAGGGAGCAAAACTCGAAATTCAACTCACTCCGCACCCCGAATTGGGCGCCGAGGCCGCTGTAGACGCGCGGGCGGAACAGATCGAGGTAAAACTGGCCCATGATCGACCGGAAACGGTGCGAATTCGCGAGATTTCACTGACGGGGCAATTCCTCCCCGGAGGCGAAAAACGTCGGGAAATACTGGATCTTACAATCGGAGCGATCGAGTGGCAGGATCGCGCCGACGCCCACGATCTTCAGCTCGAACTCTCCGCCGATTGGGACCCGACGACCCTGAACTTGAGTCCCGCCAACCTGACGCTCTCATCGCGGCGCATTTCCGCGGAGGGAATCAATTTTGATAGTGCCCGCATCCATGCCTCGTTGGCTGGAATTCCCGTAATCCAATCGCAAGGATCCGTCCGGGTCGGCGGCGGTGAATGGAGCTTCCAAACCGATATTGATGCGACCAATGGTGCTGGGCGCATCAACCTTACCGGAGAAGTCGGAGACCAAACTCTAAAAATTGCAGCCCACAAAATCGGCTTCGATGTGCCATCGATCTTAAGTTGGTCGCAACGGCCGGTTCTGGCCGCGAAATTCATGTTGGGACCGGGAGGCAAACCACTTTCCGCAGAAGCTGACCTATCTACCGGTCCTGTAAACGCGCGTTGGGTTCCACTCGATTCCACCTCGGCTCATGTCACTTGGCGGAACCATCAACTACGTGCTGACCAAATCGTGCTACGGCGCGGCGACAGTCTGGCTTTTGGCAGTTACGACATGAATACGGCGGATACGAGCTTCCGATTCCTGCTCAACGGCCAGCTCGTGCCCAGCGACATCAACGGATGGTTTCGTGACTGGTGGCCGCGGCTGTTTGCCATGTTTAACTTTCAGGCGGGCCCGCCTCGGGCCAATGTGGAAGTGAGCGGACGCTGGAAAGCCAAACTCGAGACCCAGATATTCATATCCGCCGATGCCGATAATGTCGCGGTGAAGGACATTCCCATGCAGCGCATGCGCACGCGTTTGTTTGTGCGTCCGGGGTGGGTCGACGTGCTCAACTTCATTTCCGAACGGGAACCGGGCACAGTTCAAGGCCGCTTCGCTCGCCAATGGCATCTGCCAGACAGTCGTCGCTGGACAAGGCTGGAAATTCACGCGGGAGGCCGCAGCGATTTATCACCCGTGCCAAAATTATTGCGAGAGAACGGCGAAGCATTGATCGACCCCTTCACCTTCAACAGCCCACTCGACCTGCGACTAGATGGAGCCATCAGCCGCGAAGAATGGGGACAACCCACGGTTAAAAATTTCACAATTTCCGGCCAAACCAACGACACGTGGCGCTACAAAAACTTTCCGTTACAAGGCGTGTCTTTCAAGGCCGAGCAACAGAACGATCAAATCTCTATCGACGAATTTACCACCGGTTTGGGTGGGGGAGAGCTGAAGGGTAAAATCCTCTTAACGGGATCTGGGGAAACCCAAAAAATCGGTTTCGATGTAAACCTCGAAGACGCTTCGCTGGGGCGCACCATTCAGGATGTAGTGGAATGGACGGCGTCGCGAAAGGGAGAGAGGGCAGCCGCCCCCTCCAATTTTCAAAAACAGATGGCTGCTGGCACGCTCACCTTGTCACTCTCCGCCGAAGGCCCAGCCGACGATCCATTCGACCTTAAAGGGACCGGCAGCGCCGCTGTTTTTCACCCCGATCTGGCTGACCTCAACTTACTCGGTCCCCTTTCTGTGCTACTCAAACGCACCTTGTTGAATTTCTCGACCCTGAAATTGAGTCATGCGAACGCAAACTTCGAACTTTCGGGCCCCACAGTTAAGTTTCCTGAACTGAAGGTCAGCGGCGACCGCGGTGCGCTGGATGCCAATGGAACCTATTCGCTGGAGACCAAGGGGTTAAATTTCACGTCCCGCGTCCGGCCCTTCGAGGGAGGAGAGGGGCTGTTGGATGCAGTATTCACCCCATTTTCGTCGGTATTAGAGGTAAAGTTGGCCGGTCAATTGAGTAAACCAGAGTGGACCTTTGTTTACGGACCCACCAATATCTTACGCAATATCACCGGGGAAAACAACCGAGCAAGACCCGGGTCGCAAACATCTACACCAAATTCGCCGAAACCACCCGAAGAAACGACAACCAGTAGCAGTAGTGTTCCGCTGGAATAGGAAAAATGAGCCATTATGGCGCTTATTAAACAGTATTGCTTCCACTTAAAACTGTGTTTCTTATGGGGTATTAACCCTAATGAACGGTAAAAAAATCCACTCGCCATTGATTGGCCAAAGCGAGTCTGCCTCTATCTGGCGGCCACTTTGGTGGTGGCGACTTTGGTGCCTTTATTTGGGTGGTTGAGCAGCAGCTTACCGCTGATTTCGACCAGCATTGATTCAGAGCCCATTAGAGCGAACACCGTAATTGGAGTGTTTCTACTGGCGATCATCATGGTCGTTACCGATATGGGTTTTCGCCGCGTAGCGGTGTTAGCCATTTTCCCAGCTGCGATTGGTTTCTTCACCGTGCTACAGGACATCCTGCCGCGCGACTTCGGAATCGATGAACTGATATGCAATTACTTTCCGCTTTCCGCCGGGTCAAACTCCAGTCGGATGTCTCCTCCGGTTTCGGTCGCGTTGATGGTTTCTTCACTGTTGGTCCTCAGCTTGGCTCGGTCGAGGATCGGGAGAAAACATACTCTCATTCTCGCGCTAAGCGCCTCGACGATCTTGTCGTTGGGCGCGGCGACATTGATGGGCTACACGCTTGATCTGACGATAGCTTATCGTTGGGGAGACTTCCATGCCACATCGCCTTTGGCGGCCTTCGCAATCGCACTTTTGGGGATTACTTTGCTCGCCCAAGCTTGGCACAAACACCAGCTCACGGGCTCGGGCGCACCGAGTTGGTTGCCCCTCCCGGTAATCGTAGGCTCCGCCACGATGACGGCGATTCTTTACATGGGCCTGCAAGACCAGGAATTGGTCCGGCTCAAGGAGGGCACGAATCGCAGTGCGAATAGTTTGGCTCGCGAATTGGAGGATTTGATGGATGCCCAGGTCAACCAGCTCGGCTACTTTTCGCGTGAGTGGTCGGACGAAAACAAATCTGCCGTGGTTCGCGGTATCGAAGCGGAGAGCTTCCTTCGCACCAGTGTCGGTGGCCGAGGAGGTCAGTCCCTTTCCTTCGTCTCCCCTATTCCTGATCTCACGGTGCGAGAAGTCTATCCGACCGAAGGCAACGAACATCTGGCGAGTTTTCCCCACGGTAATGACCCTACCCGCACAGCCGCGATTCAGCGTTCATTGTCCACTTCTAGTGCGCCGGTAATATCGGGAACCTTAGAACTAACGCCCTACGGTCCGGGCTATGCAATTTATGTTCCCCTGAAGCGTAACAACGAGCTTTGGGGCTTTTTGGTTGGAGAGTATCTCTACAGCCGCGTGATCGACGAAATCGTTCGCTCGGATCAGTCCCTTACTAATGATTATCTGGTGCGGGTAGAAATCGGGGATACCCCGATTTACGATAATACGTTCATGAGCACCTCCATCGATAAGATGCTGGAATCTCGTGGCGGGATTTCCATCATCTTTCCGATCTTCGAGCGACGCATTCGCTTCACCGCCGTTCGCACCGAGGAGGCGTTTGCGCGGGATCGCCGCAACCTTCCGGAACTCGTCGGCGCCGCCGGCTTCGGCATCACGATTCTTTTGGGCCTAAGTGTTCACCTGGCCCGTGCCGCCTACACCTCCCTGCGCACGGCCGAAGAGTCCAATCAACGCCTGAAGTCTGAAAATGAAGAACGTCGTCGGGTCGAAGGGATGTTGAAAGTTTCCGACGAACGACTGCGTCTCGCTTTGGATTCCACCCAAATCGGTATCTTCGAATGGAACCTCGCCGCCAACCAAGTCTACTACAGTCCCGGACTGTGGAACATGCTGGATTATGCCCCGGGAGATATCTCCGATACGCCGAAGGCGTGGACCCAGCTCATCCATGAAAAAGATCTGCCCGGCTATGAAGAAGCGGTGCAAAGTCAGCTATCCGGCGAGGAAACCTTCATCGCTCCCGAATATCGTTTGCGCACGGGTAAGGGAGAGTGGCGCTGGATCTACGCCCGGGCCAAAACCGTCGCCCGTGGGTCTGACGGAGCCCCCCTCCGAATCATCGGCACCATTCAGGATATCACCGAGCGTAAGGATTCGGAATCCGCGTTGCGCGAATCACAGGCCGAAGCGCGTAAACTGTCCTTGGTCGCTTCCCGGACCGACAATTTGGTCATCATTTCCACCCCGGACGGTAAAGTCGATTGGGTGAACGATAGTTTCACCCGCGTCATGGAATACGATCTCGACGAGATCTACGGCAAGACTCCGGACACATTCCTCCTCGGCCCCGAATCCCGCAAACGCGACGTGGTTCGTATCCGCGCCGCAATGTCGCGAGGCGAAGGCGTCACCTCCGACATCGTCAACTACTCCAAATCCGGCCGAAAATATCACCTGCATTTGGAGGTCCAGCCGGTCTTCAACGAAGACGGGCAGATCGAAACTTACATCGCGATCCTGGCGGACATCACCACCCGTGTTGCCACAGAATTCGCGCTGCGCCGGGCCAAGACCGAGGCGGATGATGCCTCTCGCGCGAAGTCAGAATTCCTCGCCTCCATGTCGCACGAAATTCGCACTCCGATGAATGGCGTGATCGGTATGACCAGCCTGTTGATGGATACCGCGCTGGACCCAGAACAACGGGATTTTGTAAACACCATTCGCACGTCCGGCGAAGCGCTCCTGACCATCATCAACGATATCCTCGATTTCTCCAAAATTGAGTCGGGCAAAATGGAACTGGAGCAACTGCCTTTCGAGCTCCCTACCTGCCTCGAAGAAGCTTTGGAACTCTTCGCCATGCAGGCCGCGTCGAAGAACTTGGACCTGGCTTATCACGTCGCCGAGGACGTTCCACCATGGGTCAATGGCGATATCACGCGTTTGCGGCAGATTCTGGTCAACCTGGTCAATAACGCCATCAAGTTTACCCCGAGTGGCAGCATCACCATCACCGTTCGTAAAAAACAGAACCCTCGAACGGCATTGGGGCAGGATCGAATCAAGCTAGAGTTCACCATCGCCGACTCCGGGATTGGTATTCCCAAAGACCGTATTTCCAGACTATTCCGTCCGTTCAGTCAGGTAGACTCGTCCACCACGCGGAAATATGGTGGCACCGGATTGGGGCTGGCGATCTGCCACCGCCTCACCGAGATCATGGGTGGCGCCATTCGCGTGGAGAGCGAGGAGGGCACAGGCACTCAGTTTATTTTCGAAATCACGACTTCCGCCGCCCATGCGATCAACGCGGATCCGATGCCAGACCTTCCCGCTCGGATCGAAAAATCTCCGGTATTGATCGCCGAAGACAACCCGATCGGACGTCAACATTTGCAGGATTTCTTCCTCAAGTGGGGATCGAAGCCCAACACTTCGGGCAGCGTCAACGAAACCTCTCAACTCCTCGATTCGAGCCGCGCCCCTGGTCTGGTGCTCCTCGATCAGGATCTCATCGCCCAACCCGGTGGAGAAGATCTGCTCAGAATCGTCGAAGCGAAGAAACTGCCCACCCTGATTCTCCTCTCGCCCGGTCCCGATGGAGCCAAGGTTAAGCTCAACGCCCCGCACATCCTTTCCATCAACAAGCCGGTGCGCACCTCCACCCTCATTCGCCGCGTGCAGAACCTGCTCGATGTTAAGGTTGAAGTGGCACCCACTCGGGCACCGATGGGCGTGAAACTCGCCGAGGAGTTCCCCCTCAAAGTGTTGCTGGTTGAAGACAATCTTGTGAATCAAAAGGTGGCTACCCGCTTCCTCGATCGACTCGGCTACGAGGTAGAGGTCGCCAACAATGGCCTCGAGGGATTTAATGCGGTGCAGAAGACTAAATTTGAT
>JABIRI010000160.1 GCA_018667915.1 Opitutaceae bacterium
CACCAAATCCGACTCATCTTTTTCAATCAACATCGTCACCGCTGGCGAACTCCAAGTGCAGGTCGCAGGACAGACACACACGCTGAAGACCTACGATAAATTTTTCACCCCAGCAGGCATCTCTGACCTGCAATTCTCTCCCCTCACTCCTTCCGCCCGGATTCTGGAGTGCTTCCCCCCAGCTTAAACATGCTCACCCCAAAACCTCTTCTTGAATGTCTCACCGAGATTGAAGCCGCCGAATTCCTTCCCGGTGATATGCACGCCCAACTTGGGACGTTTGCCCAGCCTCACACCCGACTGGATCCTTCCGACATCACCGCCGACGAATGGAATTCTCGTTTACATGAAATCAATCCTGAGATTTTGGTTTCATGCTGGAAAACGCCCGCCCTACCAACCGCTCTGCCGCCTGCGCTGAAGTATGTCTGTTACTTTGCGGGATCGGTTAAGAACCTAGTCTCTCGAAAGCAGATCGAAGATGGACTATTGGTCACCAACTGGGGGCATTCAATCAGTCGGACGGTTGCTGAGGGAGCCCTACTCCACGTGCTGAGTTGCTTACGTCGCACCCCTCACTGGGCGGTGCAAATGCACGTTCATGGTGCCTGGAAAAACCGCACCAGCCAGACCGCCTCCCTTTTCGGACGCCGCGTGGGTGTGCGGGGATATGGTCGCGTCGCCCGCGCTTTTATCGAACTCCTGCGCCCATTCAAATGCGATATCGGGGTTCTGGCCCCAGACATGAATCTCGAACGCGCTCGAGCCGATGGCGTGCGCTCCATCGATTCGATCGACGTGTTGATGAGTGAAAACGAAGTCGTGGTTGAACTCGCGCCTTTGATTGATGCAACCCGTCGTTCCATAACCGAAGCTCATCTGCGCCTCCTTCGGCCGGGCAGTGTTTTCGTCAATGTAGGCCGAGGTGCGACCGTGGACGAAGACGCGTTGGAACGCGTCGCTCGGGAAGGAAATATTTTCGTAGGACTAGATGTGTTTTCGCAAGAGCCCCTCCCCGCTGATTCCGGATTCCGTGGCCTCAACAACGTTTCTCTTTCTCCGCACCTGGCGGGTCCCACCTCGGACCGTCGTCGCGATGCCGGCGAACATGGTCTGAACAACATCGCTGCATACTTGAATGGCGGCGATTTAACGGGGCTCATCACGCCCGGCGTTTACGACCAATCCACTTAATCTATCCGCTGAAGATATAATTCATCTCAATGTCGACCGAACTACCATCCGCTTACCGTCACTGGCAAAATCAGACCCGCAGTCTTTTGGAGCCCCTTCTACCTTACATGGTGCCCGGGGCTGCAGATATACCGATTGAGGGGCAAGCGAGTGATCATGATGCCCAAGCTGATCGACTAGAGTCTTTTGCCCGGCCCTTGTTGTTGGCCGCTCATTGGCTGCAAAGTGCCGCGCATCCTGATGACGAAGATCTTCGGCAAAAACTCGGTGAATGGTTCCGCACGGGACTAGCCGTAGGATCCGATCCCAACGGCCCCCACTACTGGGGACCCGACGCCAATTATCACCAACATCACGTCGAAATCGGTCTCTTGGCCATCGCGCTGCAAATTGCGCCCGACGTGTTATGGGAACCTCTCAGTCAAGAGCACAAAGATCGGGTCGCTCACTGGCTCGGCACCGCTCGGGGTAATGGAATCGTAAACAACAACCATTACTTCATGGGAGTCCATATTCTGGAATTCCTCATCGCCAAAGGTTACGGTCGTTCTACTGACCGCGTAGTCATAGATACGTTCCTCGATCGTCTCGAAGGCATGCACCGTGGCGGAGGATGGTTCGAGGATGGTATCAACCAAGCCTATGATCACTACAACGCCTACGCGTTTCACTTTTACGGTCTGTGGTGGGCACGTCTGCACGGTCACATCAATCCGGCTCGCGCCCAACGGTGGAAGGACTGGGCGCAGATGTTCGTGCGCGACTACCGCCACTTCTTCGCCGCGTCGGGTGAACACCCCGCGTTTGGCCGTTCAATCACCTACCGCTTCAACGGTATCAATGTATTTGGTCTCGCGGTCGCGCTCGATGCGACGGATCTCCCCCTGGGACAGCTCCGACGCCTTTGCACCCGCAATTTTGATTTCTTCCTTCGCCACCCCATTCAACAATCGCAGGGCCTGCTATCGATGGGCTGGTTGGATGAATTCCCCGACCTCGGTGAAACCTATTCCTGTGGTGGCTCGCCCTATTGGTCAGCCAAGGGACTCTCGCCGCTTCTGTTGCCTCCGGACCACGCGTTCTGGAGCGACGATGAAGTGCCGCTTCCTTCTGAAGAAGGTGACCATGTTTGTCATGTTCCGACCGCCGGGCTGACCGTTCGCAGTGTTGATGGTGAAGTAGAAATTCTGAATTCTGGCTCCCAAATTTCGAATGTAAACCTGCGCTACGGTGCGTGGAAATGGAGTAAGACCGCCTATCGCACCGGAGTCGATTTCACGCTCGCTCGACCCAATCCCACCAACTGGTCTCCGGACTCCGCTCTTACTTTGAAGATTCCTGACGGCCGCGTTTTCGGCCGCCACTCCACTGTAACCGTGGAGATGGCAGACGATCACGTTCGCTATGTTTACAACCTCGGTTTCAAACCCGGTCAGACCAACTGTAGCGTCGACACCGGCGTATGGTGGAATGCCGGGTGGATTCTCCAGGTGCACGCTTTCGAAAATCGGCAGCCGGGAGTTTTGCGCGTCGGTGGTTACGCGTTGAGTTCAAGTCAACCCGACACCCTAAAAACTGACGAATCGGACGGTTTGCTTTCCGTTTGGTCAAATGACCAGGGCTCCATTTTAC
>JABIRI010000198.1 GCA_018667915.1 Opitutaceae bacterium
ATCTGCAGTCGTTGACTGAAACCCACGCTTTCAAACGCATTCACGGCGGCGCCAGCAGCCTGACTGGGCGCCCCCGACTGCAGTCATTCAACGAGCGGCAGATTCTCAATGTAGACTGTAAAAACGCCATTGCGAACAAAGCCCGCAGCCTGATTGAACCGGGCAAAACCTACGCGTTCGACAGCAGCACCACCGCCTTCGCCTTAGTCAGCACCTTGCCCGATCTCCCCTATCGGATAGTGACCAACTCATTCGCGGTCCTGGAGAGCGTCACGCATTTACAGGAGGTGGAAATCATCTCCGTGGGCGGACGCTATCATCCCAAGACCCATACGTTCGTGGGGGGAGAGACCCTCGACGTATTGCGCCGTCACAATATTCACACCGCTTTTGTGTCGTGCGTGGGGTTTGATCCCATTCGCGGAGCAAGTGAAGGATTCGAGCAACAGGCCACGTTCAAAACCCGCCTCGTTCAGTTCGCCGAGAACGTCGTGCTGTTAGTGGATTCCAGCAAACTCAATGAACGCTCCGAGTATTTCTTTGCCGATCCCACCGAGATTACAGAGATCATCACCGACTCCGCCGCGGATCCCAAGTTGGTCAAAAAGATCCGCAAACTCGGGATAAAATTGACCCTTGCCGACGATGCGCCCCAGGTCCCGTCAACTACCGTAGCGGCCGCGAACGTCTGAGCCCGATCGCCCGCGAAGCCACGGCTGGCGAACTACTAGAAATCGCCCGCCCCCGTCGCAATGCGGCGATCCGCTCCTTCGACTTTTACACCGGCGCGGGCGCATATCATCTCAGTGAGAATTTGGCGGACGAACTTGAGAGCCCCCCCCCTTATTCCACCGGCAGGAGATACAAGCTAGCATCCATGACGCGAACGGAGTATTGAGGCGGGTCGATGGTAATCTAAATACCTCTTCAGGATGAATTCCGACATCCTGATTCGAACGATTCACCCACCTCGAAGCGTAGGATCACCTTTGCCAGTTAGCTGGTTTTCCCGAACCACTGCTGGTGCATGAGCGACTGCAAAAATGCCATATAGAGCTGACTCCGGCGTTCTACCGAGGGGGCTTCGTCGAGCAATCGATTCCAATCGTCTTGCGGGGTCGCCTGCACGCGCGCTGCGGTGATAGAGAAGAACGCGTTCATACGATACGGGGCATTATCGGCGATGGTATTTGCCAACTTCTCCGCTTCATCGAGAAGACCCATTCGACTGAGCGCCATGGATGCCATCAATGCTCCCCCATCATCAACGCTGTGACGTTTGAGATCGTTGTATTTCCGCGTATCCCCCAAACTCGTATACATTGGCGCGGCAAAAGTGGCTAAATATTTGTTTTCTTCGGTGATGGCCGGCACCTGCCGGCTTAACGCTTGGGCTCTCGTCGTTTCTCCCACCCCCATCAAAACCGGCACCAGACGCATCCGTGACATCCCCGCCGCATCATGGCTTTTAACCCTTAAAGCCGCGGTCCGGGCCAAGTCTATTTCTCCGGCGCTCAAGTAGGCTTCCGCCAGCGTGTGATACGCACTGCTTTGAGTCGTGACATTCTCCCCGTCCCGGACACTTGCCGCGATTCGTTCAGCGAACTCAAATTCCCCATACATCGTAGCATAGGTGACTAATAGTCCCGGAAAGTAAGGTTGGTATGTCGGGTCCAACTGCGTTTGCAGGGCGTCGAGGAGGGCAAACTCTTCATACCGAATAAACTCATTGGCCAAATCCGCCGCATTCGCATAGTCAATTACTCCGCTAATTTGGGCAAATTGGCGTCTCGCGGTGTCTATATCATTGCGGAGGAGGCTGAGTAAAACGGGCTGGAACAGACGATGTTTGGTTCCACCCGTTATAGCGTTCTCGATCGCCTGTTCTCGATATTGTCCTGCCGCCATTTTTCCCACCCGGCGCGCCGCCTCAGTTTCCCCGATTTTAGCATAAGCGCCGGCGATTTGAACCAAATGAATCCAACTGTTGCCGCTGCCATCGAACCAATTAATCATCGGTTCGAGGGCCCTTCTCGCTTCTTGGGGATGCATCCACATTTTGCCGGCCCACATCCACGCGGACTCACGCACCGTTTGATCTCGGATTAATGGGACAGCTTGGGCCATCTCTTCCGCGTAACGACGACTGAATTCAAAATCCACATGGACAACCCAATCCAGTGCCCCACCCAGAGTGGTTAACCGCTTACCCTGATCAGGAATTTGCTTCGCCGCCGCGAGGTGATCTTGGAAAACCTCGAGTAGCGGCAGATCCGAAGCGTCATCCAATTTCACGGCCATCGTCGCCAACCCCAATAGAACACTGGCGCGCGCCTCCGCATCTTTAATCAATTTCGCTTCCTGCCATCCTGCGGCCAGAATCGATTCGGCATTATCCAGACCGCCCTCTTTTAACTCCGCCTTCAATTGCAGTAATTCCCCGGAGCCGACCACTCCACCGAGCTTCGCTCGCGCGTAGCCTTTTTGCCTCAAACTGACTTCGAATGACCCGACGGGGTGTTGCTCAATGCGCAAAGGTGTCACTCCCCATTTTTGGTCCCCGTGGCAAACTTCGCTGCCCGAGGGCACCGAATCAATTTCAATGCCTCCAAACAGAAAATTGAGAGCCACGGGTTTCGAAATTCCCGCCGTAACTTCCACGGTTTGCTCTATGTCTTCCAACCCCCTCGACCTGGCCGCCACGAGGTATTCTCCCGTCGGCAAAACCACGTCTTCCCAAGGCAAACTACCCTCCTCCAAAATGCCCTCTCCCCCTTTTTGCCACAACTCAACGGTTGCCGTTCCTTCCCGCACATTCGTGCTCAGGGACAGCCTTCCGGTGCTCCGCACCAATTCGATGGGGTCAGGGTCAGCAAACTCATTCTCCTTCACCTCAATTTCCCCGCGCCACACGTCATAACCTTCCGCCTTGATCACGAGGGGATACGTGCCCAACCGCACTTCCTGTAACGTCACCGGGCTCCGTTCCAACGCCACACTCCCCACCTGCACTTCAACGTCCGACGGCACCGTGCGAACCCGCAGTCCTCCCCTCGCCATACTCAGTCGATGGGTTTCCAAAGCCGTCAATCGCTGGCTCCAACGCGTCGTCACATCGGTGCGATACCGATCCGGAGCTGACGCCACATAATTCGTCACCGCTGCCTTTACGCGGTCCCGTTCGGTTTCGCCAATACCATCATAAACTCCGGCAATTTGAGCCACAATTTCGGCATACTCGCCGTCCTCCTTTGCCTGCTCCGCAGCCGCTATCTTCGCCAATCGTGCTTGTTCTGCTTGGGCTCGAGCGGCCTCTTCGCCGGCCAGTCGCGCTTCTTCTACACGTGATGCTTCCCGTCGCGCTTGTTCAGGCAGATGAACCTTAAAATACCAACCCGTTGCCGATCCCAAAACAGCCAAAGCCAACACCGCGGATCCCCACACCCCTTTGAAATTCTTCTTCGGCCCGGACGCCTGCGATTTCGCGTTGCCAGAATCAAGCGCAACCGAGGCGGGGGTATCTGACGCTGCTGACGAACGTTCCGGTGGAGACGAGGCCGGCGTTGGCATGGCTGGTTGCGTTTTCGAAGAAATGCCCAGGGCATCCGTCGACCCTCCTAAACCCAGCAATTCGGCCACTTCGCTTGCGCTCTTCGGCCGCGCCTCGGGCTCCTTAGCCAAACATGCCGCAATCGTTCGTTCCCACGCTTCGGGAATCTCATCGCCAACGACTTCCAATTCAACCCGGCGATCAGCCACGGTCGGAGCCACCTTATTCATCACCTGCAGGGTGACATTTCCGGCGTAAAATGGCGGCTTGCTCGTAAGCAAATCAAATAAAGTCGCACCCAAGGCATAGATGTCATCCGTGACGGTGGGTTTTTCGCCCATCATCTGCTGCGGACTCATGTAAACCGGTGTGCCACTCGTGCCCGCTTGCACACTCACCCGACTCACACTCTCCGAAACACTCGCAGCGATGCCAAAGTCCGCGATCTTCAGCTCCCCTCGCGAATCAATCATGAAATTCGCCGGCTTCAAATCTCGATGCACCACCTGCGCTCGGTTGTGAGCGTATTTCAACGCGCCGCACAATTCCTTCAACCAAGCTTCCAGCTGCTTCGGTTCGAAATGTCCCTGCGGTTGATCGACTTTAAGCGACGCCAAGGTATCGCCATCGACATATTCCATCGAAATCGCGGCACCCGAGGCACCTTCGACAAAGTCGTAAATCCGCACAATATGTGGGTGCGTCAAATCGAGGCTACGTCGCGCGAGAAAGAAGCATTCATCGAAACGAAAGGGGTATAAGAGGCTGAACGAGGGAAAACTTACCAACCGTCATGCCCCATGCAACGCTGCACTTAAGCGATACCTCCATTCCGGAAACTTTCGCGCCAACGAATTGCAACAGACGCCGTGAATATCCTCTGCGGCTGATTGACTGCTACCCACCTCGATTCAAAGCGGCAGAATCAGGCCAAACGCCTATCGCGACACTTTTTCGTGTATTTCGTGTATTTCGTGGTTACCCCTTTTACCTCTACTTCCGAACTTCATGCCCACCACGATCTTCACTATCGCCAATCAGAAAGGCGGCGTCGGCAAAACGACCACCGCCGTCAACCTCGCGGCGGCCTTCGCTGAACAGAAAATCCACACCTTGCTGATCGACCTCGACCCGCAGGCCAATGCTACCAGTGCCGTGGGCGTCGAGAAGCAGGAAGGTCGCAGTCTTTATGGTCCCCTCCATGGCGAGGGCAGCGTATTCGAGATGATCGTGCCCACCGCTTACGAGCACCTGGCCCTCATTCCCAGCGAAGAGGATCTCGCCGCCGCTGAAGTCGAGTTGGCTCAGACGGAAAACTACCTCGCGAAGCTTTCCACCATCCTCGCTCCGCTCAAAGCGAGCAACGGCTACCGGGCCATCATCATCGATTGCCCGCCCTCCATGGGGATGTTGTCCATGAACAGTCTCGCCGCGGCCGACCAACTGCTCATCGCCCTGCAATCCGAATACATGGCACTGGAGGGCCTCGGGCAGATCCTACGCAACGTCGACCGCATCCGCGACGCCGGCTTAAATTCAGACCTCAATCTGGGCGGTGTGATCATGACCATGTATGACGGCCGCACCAATCTCGCCAAACAGGTGGTCGATGAAGTGCGTGAGCATCTACCGGACAAGGTATTCAATACCCTGATACCTCGATCCGTCCGTCTCAGCGAGGCACCCAGTTTCGGTAAACCCATCTTCGCCTACGACAACAACTCTTCGGGTGCTCACGCCTACCGCGAGTTGGGCGCCGAGGTGATCGCTCGTTTCGGATTAGCGAACCCCTAGATTCACCGCCGCGCCCATGCGCCTGCTGATCGCCAAATATCGCCACGTTTTCAGCGTCGGCCTGCAAAGTAACATAGTTTATCGATGGAACTTCGCGATGCGGGCGGCTTTCTCGCTCATCCACCTGGCGTTCGTCTTCATTTTGTGGAGAGCCGCCTATCAAGGAGAAACGACGATTGGTGGGTTCAGCCTCCATCAAACCCTGACCTATTTCATCACGCTGCTCGTGCTGCAGTTTTTCATCGGCGCCTTCAATGAGGATTATGAAATCAGCGAGGAAATCCGCAGTGGGTTGATCAACCAATTCCTGACCAAGCCGATCAACTACTTCGTCTATCGCTTCACGATCTTCGTTTCAGCCCGGCTTGTATCGGGGCTGCTTGCGCTCATTCCGCTGATTTTGGCGCTGCCGTTGATTGGCGAATATCTGACGTTCCCGCCCGAGACGTGGCGCCTGGTGTTGGGCCTGCCGGCGGCGCTCATGTCGGCGCTGATCCAATTCACTATCGCCTACATTTTCGGGATGCTGACGTTTTGGTTCTTAGAGATCCAATCGTTCGTGATTCTCTCCATGACGATCGAGACCTTGCTCGGCGGCCAGATCTTCCCCTTGGATCTTTTACCGGCGACCATCTTCCGCATGTCACAGTTTCTGCCCTACTATTATCAGATGTATTTTCCCGCGGCGATTTTCACGGGGCGCATTGACTATGCTTCCGCCGTGCAGGGGTTGGGCATCCAAGCGTTTTGGGTTCTGGCCTTGCTGGGCATCGCCAATTTCCTGTGGCGACGCGGGCTCAAAGAACATACCGCTGTAGGTGGCTGACTCTGCCCTTCCCTCCTTTATCGTGCTCCACTATCTGAAAATCTGGCTCGCATCCGTCCGCTACTCCCTCGTGCGCTCGATGATGTTTCGCGGCGATTTCATCATGTGGTCGATGGTCGAATTTTTCTGGATGGGTGTGAACGTCGCCGCCATCGCGGTGATTTATCAACACACCGATTCCATCGCGGGTTGGAGCCAATATGAAATGCTCCTCCTGATCGGGACCTCGATGCTCGTGCAACGCCTGTTAATGGGTCTATTTTGGAGCAATCTATTCGAGATGGGGCGCAATATCCGCTCCGGTAATTTCGATTTCTTTCTGGAGCAACCCGGTCACCCCTTGTTCATGGTTTCCACCCGGAAGATCGATTTGGATAGCCTGCTGAATGTCACCGTCGCCCTCGCGATCGTGCTCTTCGCCGTGAATAAGCTCGGGCTTTCACCCTCCTTGGGCGACATAGCCATTTACGTGACCTTCGTGGGCTGTGGATTGGTCAGCAGTTACGCCATCGTGCTGTTACTGGCCTCCGTGAGCTTCTGGACGATTGGCACCAAGGGAGTCGAAAGCGGTTACTTTACCATCTACGAATTTTCCCGGCTGCCCAAACAGGCCTTCAGCGGCGTGGCCAACATCATCTTTGTCTGGATTCTCCCGACGGTCGTGATCAGCAATGCACCGGCTCGCGCCCTCATCTCTGGGTTTTCGATTCCGGACGCCATCTGGGTGCTGAGCTCCACCCTCATTTGGCTGTCATTGGGCATCGTCGTCTTCCAAGCCGGCTTGCGTCGCTACTCGAGCGCTTCTTCCTAAGCCATCATGACATCCGCCGAACAACTTCAGGATCGCATTTCCTACCGTTTCCGAAATCCGGACCTGCTGGACCTTGCGCTCACCCATCCGTCCTGGCTGCAGGACCACCCCGAGCAGGCGGATAGCAATCAGCGGTTGGAATTTTTGGGCGACGCCGTCCTGCAACTTTCCCTAACCCAAAACCTGTTCGCACTGTTTCCCGATGCCCGTGAGGGCGAGCTCAGTAAAAAACGCGCCGCACTTTCCAACGGAACTTACCTGGCCCGCATCGCTCAAGAAATTGATCTCGGCGGGGCGCTCCGACTTTCCGAATCCGAACACGAATCAGGCGGCCGCGAAAAGTCATCCGCCTTGGAAGACGGATTCGAGGCGCTGCTCGGCGCGATCTTTTCCGACAGTGATTTCGAAACCGCCAAAACGGTCATTCACCACCTCTACGGCGACCTCACAGCCCGACTGGCGCAAGTGATTCCGGAAGAGAACCCCAAGGGACGTCTACAGGAGAAGATGCAGCCCACCCTCGGCAACGCCGCACTCAACTATGAGGTTCAACATGTCGCCGGCAACGATCACGCCCGTGAATATGAAGCCAAAGTTTTCCTGCAGGGCCAGTTGATCGGCACCGGCCGAGGCTCCTCAAAAAAGTCTGCCGAAGAAGAAGCGGCGCGCGAAGGGTTAAACTCACCCAACTTGCCTACGACATAATCGGTCAGCCATGTCGTCCTCTGTTCCTTCAGTTCGCCAGATCACCGGCGTCTGCCCCCCTGCTAAAGGCGCGGTCTTGGCGGATCTGATTTCCCGCGAAGCCGCCCCCGTCGGTTTTGTCATCTGTGCGAACCTTAAGCAGGCCGAGCAACTCGCAGAGGACATGCTCCTGTTCGCCCATCAGGAATATACTACCGGCCAAAATCCCGATGTGGTGGTATTGCCACAATCCACCACCGTCGACGTGGACATGCGCGAAGCCTTCGCCGTATCGGCCGATCGCACCGCGGTGCTGTCAAAGCTGAAAGCCGCACGATCCCTGGCTCGGCGAGCCAAGGGAGCGTCGCCTTTAATCGTATTCACGTTCCCGGGCGGGATCGCCCAGTCCGTGCCCGCACTCGAGAGATTCGCCGAGAACGAATTCGAAATCAAAGCCGGCGCCAATATCGGATTCGATGCGTTATTGGAGAAATTACACGCGTTGGATTACGACGCGGAGGCGCTCTGCGAAGCTCCCGGCCAATACGCCATCCGCGGCGGGTTGATTGACGTTTATCCGGTTACGGCCACCGAACCCTATCGGCTCGATTTTTTCGGCGATGAACTCGAGGAGATTCGTGCATTCGATCCTGTCGATCAGCGCTCCGGAGCGACGGTCCCCCACATCACGCTGAGCGCATCGCCCCGCCTCAAACTCGAGGTGGCTCGCAGTGGACTGGCCGAATACCTCTCCCCTGCCACCGCACTCTTCATGATTGAACCTCCTCGAATTGAGGAAGCCGTCAGCGCTCTGGCTGAGTCCAGTGGCGAGGAGCTCCATCACCATTTCGATCAGGTGGTGAAACAGTGCATTCACCGCACGGCCATCCAAGATCTCGACGAAGCCTCGCTTTGGTTCGAATCGTCCTCCGACGACTCCAGCACGTGGGATTCGGACAGTCTGGTGCATCACCGCCGTTATCCGACCGACAGTTTGGTCGCGCAGGATCGTCTTCATGCGGAGGCCGAGTCTCGGCTGGAATTTCTGCAACAGGTGCTGCTATGGCAAAAGTCATCCTACGCGATTCGTTTCGTGGTCGCCAAGCAAGCGGAGCAGCAACGCATCACGGAAATTCTCCAAGAAGAAACCGGGCTCAAAAAACTAAAACCCACGTTCGTCGTCGGCGCCACCAACGAAGGTTTCCGCATCACCTTTCGGAATGAGGCACGACTCGGCTGGAAAGGACTGGGCGCGAAATCTGCCGGTGTGGTCGTCGTTTCGGAAACAGAAGTATTCGGCCGCCAACGACCGCGCCGACCCTCGGTCGAAAAGCGCGCGCTCGTGCAACGCGCCCAGGTCGATCAGCTTCTTGATTTCGCAGACTTGGTGGAAGGCGATTTTGTGGTGCATTTACAGCACGGTATCGCGCACTACCGCGGACTCTCGAAACTGGAAACTCGGGACGGATTTCGGGAAGTCATTTCCCTCGAGTTTGACGATGAAGTCACCCTGCACGTTCCACTTCAGGAGTCGCACCTCATCAGCCGCTATGTCGGCCTGAGCAAAAGCAAACCTCAGCTTGGTCGCATCGGCACGCAGCGCTGGGAGAGGGCCCGAAAAGCGGCCGAACGCTCCACCATCGATCTCGCGGCGGAGCTACTCCGCATTCAAGCAGCCCGCGAAGCTCAACCCGGCTTCTCACATCCGCCTGACACGGACTGGCAACAGGAGTTCGAAGCGTCGTTCCCCTACACCGAAACGGTCGATCAGATGACGGCAATCAACGACGCCAAGTCCGACCTGGAGCGGGCCCAACCGATGGACCGGCTCGTGTGCGGCGACGTCGGATTCGGCAAAACCGAGGTTGCAATTCGCGCGGCGTTCAAAGCCGTCCAAGGTGGCAAACAGGTCGCCATCCTCGTGCCCACCACCGTGCTCGCGCAGCAGCACCTGAACACCTTCCGCGAGCGCATGGCGAGTTACCCGATTGCGGTCGAGATGCTGAGCCGGTTTCGCACGCCCAAACAACAGAAGTCGATCATCGCCGCCACCGCGGCCGGACAGGTTGATATCGTAGTGGGCACACATCGTATTCTGCAAAAAGACGTCGTGTTCAAAGATCTCGGTCTCGTGGTCATCGACGAGGAGCAACGCTTCGGGGTGAAGCACAAGGAACGGTTCAAAAACATGCGCGCCTCGATCGACGTGCTTTCGATGAGCGCGACTCCGATTCCGCGCACGCTTTACATGGCGATGACCGGCGCACGCGACATGAGCGTGATTGAAACCGCGCCGACCAACCGGCACCCGATTCAGACCCTAGTAAAAACCTACGATGACAAAATCGTGATCGATGCCGTGCGGCGCGAAATCGCGCGCGGCGGTCAGGTTTTTTATCTCCACAATCGCGTGCAGACGATCGAAGTCGTGGCAGCTCACCTCGCCGAGCTCATGCCCGAAATCATGATCGGCGTCGGGCATGGTCAGATGGATGAAAAGAGCCTAGAAAAGGTGATGACTGAGTTCGTCGCCGGGGACTATCAGTTGCTGGTCTGCACTACCATCATCGAGAGCGGCCTGGATATCCCCAACTGCAATACGATCATCATCGAAGGGGCGGACCGGTTTGGGCTTTCGCAACTGTATCAACTGCGCGGACGCGTGGGCCGGTTCAAACATCAGGCCTATGCCTACCTTCTGCTCCATCGCCACACCCGCCTGATGGAAATCGCTCGCGAGCGCCTCAACGCAATGCGCAGCCATACTCAACTCGGCGCCGGATTCCGCATCGCCATGCGAGATCTCGAACTGCGCGGAGCGGGCAATCTGTTGGGATCAGAACAAAGTGGCCATATCGTGGGGGTCGGATTCGAGCTCTACTGCCAACTGTTGCGGCAATCCGTGGCCCGCTTGAAGGGCGAGAAACAAGCCGCCGCCATCCGTGCAACGGTGAAGTTGGACTTCGTTTTTGTGGGCGACGGCAATCCCGCCCAGCAGAAACACGGAAAACACCAAGACGGCTATACGACCCTGCGCGATGCCGAGCATGCCGCCAGCGGAGCCGTCGAGGTCGAGGCGATCCAAGCCCGCTTACCCGCCGCCTACGTCAGTGAAACGCGGCTCCGCATCGATTTTTATCGTCGTTTGGCCCTAGCGAGCTCGTCCGAAGACCTCCAGCAGCTCGAAAGCGACCTACGCGACCGTTTTGGTAAGTTCGATGACGACGTCCGTGCCCTTTTGGCCGTAACGGGAATTCGGATTAGAGCGGAACAAAAGGGAATCTGCTCAGTCGAGACCCGTAGTTCTAAATTAAAGTGCCTTCGCGCTGGCGGTAATCGGGACAACTGGGTCATGCACGGAACCCGGTTTCCGAGGTTGACCGCCCCGAGTGCCCTTCTACGTTTGGACGAAATAGCTACTTTTCTAGATAATTTGCCGAACCCATGACACCCCTCCATCCCACTAAAATCCGCGCCGGTTTGACCACTGTCGCCGGTGTCTTGGTCCTCACGGGATCCTCCCTATTCGCTCAACCCTCCGCCCCGCTTGCTCCCAGTGGAGGAGATAACATGCGATTCGCGAACGGCATAGCCGCGGTGGCCGAAGGTAAAATCATCACGGTCGACGACATTCGCCGCGAAATTTCACCGATGATTCCCGAGCTGCAACGCTCCGCGCGTAACGAGCAGGAATTCAATCAACGACTCGAGGCGCTGCAGGACGACACCATCCAACAACTCGTGGATCGGGTCCTGATCGTTAAAGATTTCTATAGCGACGAGAAACGCCGGATTCCCTCCAGCTACGTCGATAACGCGGTGGATGAGAACATCATCAACGAATTCGAAGGCGATCGGTCCAAGTTCCTCGCTTACCTTCGCTCGCGCGGACTCACGTTGCGCGACTATCGCCGGGAAGTTGAAGAGGACATCATCTACAACTACATGCGGGGCCAAAAACGTAAATCGGCCACCGTCGTGTCACCGGTTCAGGTGCAGGAGTTTTACGACGAGAATAAAGACGAATTTTACCAGGAGGATTCCGTCCACCTCCGCCTCATTCAGTTTCAGCGCAAGGACGGCCGCACCGACCGTGACCTCATCGCCTTGGCCGCACGCGTGCAGGCCCGACTCGACGTAGGGCACGATTTCACCGATATCGCCACGGAACTTTCCGAAGATTCCCGGCGTTCCCGCGGAGGGGATTGGGGTTGGCTCGATCGTTCCGGCCTGAAACCTGAGTTTTCCGATCCGCTCTTTGAATTGTCTGATGGTGAAACCACCCGCCCTATTCTCCTCCCGGAAGGTATTTTCCTGCTTAACGCCGAGGAGCGTAAGTTCGCCGGTGTTCAAGCTATCAATGATGTCCGGGAACAGATCGAACGGGTGCTCATTTCCCGGGAAGCCCGACGGGCCCAAGAAGCGTGGCTCGAACGCCTTCGTCGCAATAGCTACGTGAAGCTCTACTGAGCAAGGAGCGTTCACCTCGCTCCAAATCCCCACGGCCCGATCGCTTGATCGGGCTTTTTTGCCCCCCCAGCACCTGAACGGGCATTACAGTCTGGAACCCTCGAGGCAATCCCGTTTCGTTAGAGCCGTGACTTCCCCTATTACCCGAAGAACTGCCCTCAAAACTCTGGCTTCCGGATCTGCTCTCGCGGCAACGGGCGCGACGCTCGCTCCCGCAGCATCCGCCGCCGCTACTCCCTCCCCTATGATCGGTCGCTACAAACACTCCGCTTGTAAATGGTGCTACAAGGATCTTTCCCTCGAAGAAATGGCCGCACGGGCCAGTAACGTCGGGCTCGATTCAATCGAATTGGTTGGAGTATCGGAACTCTCCATTTTAGCGAAGCACGGACTCGAATGCGCCATGGTTTGGGGCGTGCCCGGTGGCATCACCGACGGACTAAATAACCGGGAGAATCACCAACGCATCAAAGAATTCATGGCCCGTGACATCCCGCTCATGGCGGAAGCCGGAGCCAAAAACATGATTTGTTTCTCGGGCAATCGTAACGGGCAGCCCGAAGACGAGGGCCTGGAGGTTTGCGCCGAAGGACTCGCCCAGATCGTGCCCATCGCCGAGAAATACGATGTCACCATCACTATGGAGCTGCTCAACAGTAAGGTAAATCACGAGGACTACCTCTGTGATCGCACCCCATGGGGAGTGGCTCTTTGCGAAAAGGTCGGCTCGGCCCACTTCAAACTCCTCTACGACATCTACCACATGCAAATCATGGAGGGAGATATCATCCGCACGATCCGCGATCACCATAAGTGGATTTCGCACTACCACACGGGCGGCAACCCCGGAAGGCATGAACTGGACGGAGATCGTCAGGAAATCGACTACCCGAAGGTCATGGGCGCGATTGCCGATACCGGTTACACCGGCTTTGTGGGCCAGGAGTTTCAACCCACAGAAGCCGACCCGTTGGCCGCCCTCGCTCGGGCAATCAAACTGTGCAGCGTCTGAATCGCGTCCGATCGGGCACCGCAAATCGGACTAGTTTCCGGTCAAACTACCCTGACTGCTTATCGTTCAACGGTGTGCCGGAAAGGGGTGGCAGCTTTTGTTTGGCGTCACTTTACGCAATCACGTTATCGTCTACCTTTACGTCTAAAATTCACTGTGAACCTACGTCTCATCCCTACCTCCCTGACACTTCTCGCTGTCATCGCCAGTTCCCTCATTGCGGTCATTCCGCCCTATCCAAAGCTCAAGCTTTCGAAAGACCACCGCCAACGGGAACCTATCACGACTCCGGCTTCAAATGCCGCGGAGAAAGCCATATCCGGGTTCAAGGTTCCGGAGGGGTTTGAGGTCAAGCTTTGGGCGGCTGAGCCCATGCTCTCCAATGTGGTGGCGTTTGAATTCGACGAACAAGGCCGGGCATTTCTTTCCGAGACCCACCGCTACCGCAGCAGCGTTTTGGATATCCGGCATTACATGGAATTCCTCGAGCACGACATGGCGACGAAGACCTTGGAAGATCGCATCAAGCTCATCGACGAATCCTTCGGTGAACACGCCGATGAGCTCGCACTCGAAACCGAGCTGATTCGAGTGGTGGAAGACACCAACGGAGATGGCAAAGCGGATAGCAGCAAAGTCTTCGCCGACGGCTTCGATTCAAAACTCGATGGCATCGCCTCCGGGGTATTGCCCATGGATGGTAAAGTTTGGTTCACCAACATTCCCAGTCTCTGGCAGTTCGATACCAACGAAGCCGGGGACACCGCGACCGCTCGCCATGAGCTCTTACGCGGATTCGGCGTGCGCTTCGGCTACACCGGACACGATTTCCACGGACTCGCTTTTGGCCCGGACGGGAAACTCTATTATTCGATCGGCGACCGTGGCACCAACGTAACAGGACCCGACGGCAACAAAGTTGAGCTGACGGACGAAGGAGCAGTTTTTCGGTCCAATCCCGACGGCACCGAATTCGAACTGGTTCACCGCGGACTGCGCAATCCACAAGAGCTCGCATTTGACGAATACGGCAACCTCTTCACCGGGGATAACGATTGCGACAATGGTGACATGGAACGTCTCGTGCAAATTATGGAAGGCGGAGAGACCGGCTGGCGGGTGGGTTATCAGCACGCTCCCCTCGGCCGCGCCGGCCCTTGGATGAGCGACGATCTCTGGAAACCTGATTTCGAAGGCCGCGCGGCTTATCTCCTCCCCCCTTTGGCCAATATTGAGGACGGGCCATCCGGCATCACCTACTACCCCGGGACGGGATTCGATGATCGCTTCGACCAGACGCTGTTTATGACCCATTTTAAGGGCAACATCTCGACTTCGGGCATCCAGACCTACAAACTCGAACAAGATGGCGCGGCGCATAAAGTAACCACCTCCGAACAGTTTCTCTGGGGCACCTTGCCCACTGATATTACTTTCGCTCCCAACGGGGACTTCTACTTCGTCGACTGGGTCGTCGGTTGGCCAAAATCCAACAAAGGCCGCATCTACTCGGTGACACCTAAGCAACCCTCGCCGGAAGCAACTCAATTGGTTGCCGAAGTGAAAGACCTCATCGGCGGCGGCATTAAAGCCTCCTCGAACAAGGATCTGCTCAAACTGCTGGGCCACCAAGACCAACGGGTGCGACTCCGCGCTCAATTCGAGACCGTCGCTCGCGGTTCGAAACAAATCCGCGCATTGCGCCGAATCGCCGCCAACACCAAGGCGAAACAACTCGCCCGCATCCACGCGATCTGGGCTCTCGCGCAGCTCCGTCCCGAAAACGCCAACGCATTTGATGGTTTTGCAAAACTGCTGACCGACAAAGATCCGGAAATTCGCGCCCAGACGACCAAGGTTATCGGCGACCACAACCATCAAGCCCTCGCTTCACGCCTGCCGGCCTTGTTGCAGGATCAGTCCGCCCGGGTGCAGTTTTTTGCCGCCCAGAGTCTCGGAAAACTCGGCGATGCGTCGGTTGCTCCAACGCTGTTGGGACTCCTGCAACGTAACGACAATGACGACAAATATCTCCGCCACGTCGCGGTGCACGCGTTGTCTCGCTTGGCCCCCCTGACCGCCTTGCGCGCTGCCGAGACTCACGAGTCTGCCGCCGTGCGCCTCGGTGTCCTCCTCACTTACCGCAAACTCCAAAACGAGCGGGCGGCTAAATTCTTGCAGGATTCCGATCCCTTCATCGTGCGCGAAGCCGCCCTGGCCATCAACGATGCCCCGATCAACGCCGCGATGCCCGCCCTCGCCGCCCTGCTAGGTCAAGGCGACCTCGATGACGAAGCGCTGCAAAACCGGATTATCAACGCACGCCATCGACTCGGACGGCCGGAAGACGCCGTCGCCCTCGCGGCCTATGCCGCGCGCAATGATGTGCCCCGCGAATTTCGTCGCGAAGCCCTCACCCAGTTAGCCGATTGGGCCGAACCGTTTCAACGCGATCGCCTCGTCGGCGTATACCGCCCACTTGATGTTCGCGACGCTTCGCCTGCTGTCGCCGCCCTGGAATCAGAGTTGGACACCCTGCTCTCCGGTTCTCGTTTCTTCGTGAAACGCGCCGTCTTGAATGCGATTCGCAAACTAAAGATCCAGGCCGCTTCACCTCGTATTCACGCGCTGCTCGCTTCATCTATCGAGGACGGTGAGGTGCGGGCCGATGCGCTTGCACTGCTCAACGATTTTGATGATAAAAAGCTGCTCCAAGCTATCGACGTAGCAAGTGCATCCGATTCACCCGAACTGCGCATGGCGACGTTGCCCATCCTCGCTCGATTGTCTCCCGACCAAGCGCTGCCAGTCCTCGCCAACATGGTGAGCACGGGCACTCCGGTCGAGCAGCAGGCCGCCTACCTTGCCATCGCGGAACTGGACCATCCTGAAGCCGCGAATCTTCTAGCCCGAGGCCTGAAGCAATTGAGCAAAGGCGAACTCCCCTATCTCGCTCAAGTCGAGCTCTTGGATGCTGCCGAAGCATCAGAGGCTTCCAGCGTGCAAACTGCCCTCACTGAGCTCAAAGCGCAATGGACTGCATCCGGCGATCCCCTCGCGAGCTTCCGGGGCGCCCTGGAGGGCGGCGATGGTGCGGCTGGTTGGAAACTCTTCAATGAGCATGCCGTGCTCGCCTGCACCCGTTGTCACCGTGCCAATGGCGAAGGGGGCTACGCGGGTCCCGACCTCACCGGTTTGGCTGACCGCGTCTCGGCGGAATACATGCTCGAATCCATCATCACACCCAACGCAGCGATCGCGGAGGGATTTGATGTCGTGGCTTTCACGCTCTCCAACGGCGGCTATGAAGTCGGCACCATCGCCGAGGAAACTGCGGAGAAGATCACCATCTATGATGCTGCCGGCGAGAAGAAGAGTTTTGCGGCCAACCTCGTCACCGAGCGGGCAGCGGCACCTTCCAGTATGCCAGCAATTTTTGGCCTGGTCTTAAAGCGTACCGAGCTCCGCGATCTCATGGCATTCATGAGAAGCCTGACGGCCGAAAATGCTGAGATCGTCAAAAAGAAGACCCGAGCGACCCACGAAGAATAGCACGTCGAAGTAATCGTTCTCAAAAACGCGCCGATTCGTGAAAGATCGGCGCGTTTTTTACGTTATAGAATCAATGGTTACCTTTGATTCCATTTCTGCTGCGGCGCCCAATCGATTGGCCGATATGGCGACGGGAGAACGCCCGCAGGAGCGCCTGCAAAAGCACGGTGCGGGTGCGCTCAGCGATACGGAGCTTCTCGCCATGTTACTCCGCAGCGGGACCCGCGGCAAAGACGTGGTCACCCTCGCCGGCCAACTGATCACTCAAGCGGGATCATTGGCGGGTTTGATCAAGTGGACCCGCAAGGACTTTGAGCGGCATAGGGGAATAGGACGAATCAAAGCCCTGCAGTTGGTTACCGTGATGGAGGTGGCACGACGGGTCATGCAGCAAAATCCGAACGAAGACCCCAAGTTAGATGAGCCCGCGGCAATCGCGAACTACTGCCGACCGGACTGCCTCGGACTGGGAGTCGAAAAATTCTGGGTGCTCTGTCTCAACCGACGCAACCGACTCATTCGACGCGTCGAGGTCACTTCGGGCACGGCCGGCAGCACGCTGGTGCATCCGCGTGAGGTATTCCGCGAAGCCATCAGGGAAGCCGCCTCCGCTGTCGTATGCGTGCACAATCACCCCAGTGGTGACCCAGCCCCGAGTGCGGCCGACATTCGCGTCACGCGAACGCTGCGAGAAGCTGCCCAGACCGTGGATATCGCACTGCTCGACCATGTGATCGTGGGCGAAGCC
>JABIRI010000226.1 GCA_018667915.1 Opitutaceae bacterium
CGGGTCCAGGTGGTGAACCCGGAGTAACCCTGTTGGGAATTCGGGCAGCGGAAGCGACCATCATTCGGATTGAAAACGGATTCGTGGGCAGTGCGTCCCCACTCGTCGTAACTGTCACGACCTTCACCGTAGAAGACGGAGTATTTGGCCGTAGCTTCGATGTGCTCGAGAGCGCGACCGAGAAGCGAAATGGCTTCGTCGTTTTCGCCCATCAGCGGATGCCCGAGTTTGTGGGCGACCATAACGATGCGGCAGGAGCGGATCGTATCGACGAACAAAGATTGGGGACCGTTAAAGGAGTAGATGTAGCCGCCGCCGTCGTGGGTTGGGGCGTAGCGAGAAGCTTGGATAGCGCCGGAGAGTTTGACGGCGAGTTCGCAGAAATCGATTTGGTCGGCGGGCAAGCGACCCTCGTGTTGAAGGCGCAGCCAGTTGCCGTAGGTGGAGAGGTTATTGAAGCCGTGATCGTGCACGCCGATATGAGACACGTGCGAGGCCATGCGCTCGAGAGTGAGGCGTTGGGCTTCCTTGGCGTGGCGTTCTTCGCCAGTGGCGTCGAATTGAAGGAAAGCAGATCCGTAGTAGAAACCCTCGGTCCACTCGGTCCAACCGCGGGTGGAGTATTTTCCGTTTACGGTGAATACAGGCGAACCTTGGGCAGGATCGTATTCCTTGAGCATGAGGTCGATCTTGTCGCCGGACAGCTTCCAGAAGCGGTCCAGGGCGGGGGAGAGATCGGCGGGGGCGAGTTGGTCGTCGATGATCATAGTGTTTTTAGATGAATGGTGGGTTAGTAACGTTTGTCTTTACGAAGATGGAGAATCAGGAAACGGGTGTCCTCGATGGCCGCGTAGGTGTGCTCCTGTATGGCGTCGAACTGCACGCTTTGCCCGGCGCGAAGATCGCAAACTTCTCGTGGCAGCGTGAGTTGAAGTCGGCCTTCCCAAACCCAACACATTTCGGTGTCGTCGCGGTGCACCTCAGGCCGAGAGATTTTGGCGCCAGCGGGGGCCGTGCCGATTAAAGCGGCCAGGTTGGCGTAACGGATTTCGCGGAATTCGAAGTCCCCCGTTGCGTGTGACTTTTCGTCGGCGCGATGAGCCAGGGCCGCTTCACTCATTGCGAGTAAATCGGTCGCACTGAGGCCGAAGGCGCGGGCGAGGCGATAAACCGTGTCGATTCCGGGTGACTGTTGGTTGCGCTCCAGTTTGGAAATAACTGCCACGGAAACTCCAGAAGCCGATGATAATCCGTCCAATGTCATTGCGTGTTGCTGGCGCAGTGCCCGCAGCACGGTAAAATCAAAGGGGAGGTGTTCTGGGGTTTTCACTTAGGCTAAGAAAGTAGCCATAAATTATCATAAGAGAAAAAATGCAAGCCTTGACCGGCAATAATTGGTTCAAAATTACGACCAATCGTCCGTCATCCGTATAAATGCAGGCATAACAGACTCGATATTAGCGAGTTCTGGATTCCAGTGTTGTTCCCATTCGAACGAAACACGGGCATCCGGGCGTCGGTCCTTTAGGAGTGAGCCTAGTTCAGCCCATGGAAATTCTCCCGTCCCTGGCTCAACGTAGGTAAACGGTTTCCGTTTTGATGGACGGTCGACGCTGTCCTTGACGTGAAAGTGAACCGTGCGATCACTCACCAAATCGTAATACTCGGCGAGATCCTCGCCACTGCGCCACGTATGGTGAGTATCCCACAGGACATTGAACTGGGGTAAGGCTGCCACGACCGCTCGAGAAATTACCAAATTTGCCATCGCATCATGGGTTTCTACCGCGATATCGCAGCGGAAATCCTCGGCAGCCCTAATTTGAGACCACTGTGAAAGGAACTCACGGGTCTGATTAAGTGTCACGTCGGATGGAGACTCCCTAGAGGATCCTCCGTCAAATATTCTCAACCAAGGGCAATCCAGCTCATCCGCGACTTGGGCGAAGCGTTTCAGGTTGCTCAGCTCGTCTTCTGTCCGATCGAGTAATTTCACGGATGTGCCCATCATGGCGAGCGTCAGGCCGTGCGTGGCTAGATCGGATTTCGCCTGGTGAGTCGCTGGAAGAAGGGCGTCGAATTTGGCCGGTTCGACCACGCCGCCTTCCAGACATCTGATTTCGACCGACGAAAGCCCGGAGGATTGGGCAAATTTAAGAACCTCGGTCCAGGTAAACTTGGGGGACCCCAGGGTGCTGTAACAACGCGGTGGGGGAGAAGAGGGCGTGATATGGTCGTTCATAGGTGTGGAAATGGATGATGCCATGGGACTAATGCAATTCATTCAACAAAAGCACGGTTGTGCCTGAGCAGTGGAAGGATTTGGCACGCTATATGATAAATATTGCAAATAAACTTAAGCAGATGGCACAGGAGGGTGATCCACTGTGTCAGAAAGAGTGATAGGAAATATTTAGAAACCAGTTGACAGGGCCTCAATCCGAATATTCATAATTATTAATCCTGCAGATTGCCTGTCCATTCTTTCTGCTCAACACCCCACTAACACCCCCTTACCATGTTTGATCGGAACGTTTCCGTTTCTCGCAAATTGCTGAGTTTCTCCACTGCACTTCTCGCAGTGTTTCCCGTCTTGGTCTCTGCCCAAGAAGTCGCGGAAGAAGAAGAGGACGTCATCACGATGTCGGTCTTTAGTGTCGATGCTAGTCAGGACCAAGGTTACCGTGCCACCAATTCGATTTCCGGCACATCGCTGAATGTCGCCATTCAAGATCTCCCCATGCCGATCGAGGTAATCACTTCGGAGTTTGTGGAAGACCAGCAAGCCACCGACTTTAAAGAGGCTCTTCGTTACACCTCGGGTGTCTTTACCTCCGAGTTTGATGAAAGTGGTGGCACGAACTCCGCCGGCGCGAATGAAGCCTACTCCAACGAGCGTTCACCTTCATCCCGTGGGGGAGTAGGGGGACGTTTCTCTAACGCGGTTAGCATCCGTGGCTACAACGTGCAATTCCAGAATCGCATGGGATTCCGTGTGGGAGGCACCGTTTCTGAATACGGCGTAACTCTTGGCGGTGCTCTTGATTCCCTGAATTACGAACGGCTCGAGGTGGTGCGTGGTCCTTCCTCGCTGCTTTATGGTATCGGCGTTCTTTCCGGAATCGTAAATATCATCCCGAAACGCCCGCTGGCTGAAAACCAATTTAAAATCAATGCTGCGATCGGCAGTGACGGTTACCAACGCTTCACGGCGGAAGCCACCGGCCCACTCACTAAGAACCTGCGCTACCGCGTGGCGATTGCGGATGAGGAACGGGACCATTGGACCGATTTCCAAAACAAGGACTTGGAGTTTTTTGTCGGACAGCTCGAATTCCAGCCCTGGAAAACAATCAACATCTTGGCCGAGTATCAGAAGGCGAACACGCGCTATGAGGGTATCGGAACTCAATACATCTATGATAATCTGAGTGACCGCTCTTTTGGTGGCGAAAACCGCAATGCCTTCAACGAGCAATTCAACTGGGCCCGTGATTTGAACGGAGCGCCCAATACCTACCGTATTTCCGGGCCGGATACGTTCGAAGAGCGTGACGAATGGGATTCGTTCGTGAACGTCGACATCATCCCTAACGAAAATCTAACCATTAATTTGGGTGGATACTGGGGAGGGCAAGAGACCAACCGTTTCGACATCGAGCCCGCTACGATCAACAATCAGGAAGCCAACTTGTTTGTGAAACGCCGGATCCGTTTGGGTCGGACTGAGCCACCTCGTTACCGCACGATCATCCAATACGTGCCGGACGAATTCATAACCCAATATGACAATCCTCCGTCCACGGTATTTAATGACACCACGGATTTCAAAACCATCCGCTACTACTGGATGGATACACCGCAGGAGGGCAAGTTTGAGCAATACCGGGCACGGTTGAATTACACCTTCGAGACACCCTTCATCAAGGGCCCCGCCAACCACAGTTTGCTGATCGGTCGTCACGACATTAAAGACACCATCGATTACGCTCAAGGGACCGAGTTGTTCCCACGTCTTTTCGAGGCGGTGAACCTGGTTCGCAATCCGTCACCGTCCTCGACCGATTCATTGGAGTTTCGCAATGTCGCGAACCTGGATCCAATTCGTTACAATGGAGAATTACTCGCTCAGCCTGGTCGCGAATATCAGCAGACGGACATTTGGTATCAAGGTTCCTTCGCGGTTTACCAAGGGCGTTTCTGGGATGATCGCATGATGCTCATCGCAGGTCTGCGTCACGATCGTTACCAAGGTTTAGAAAAACAATACGACCGTGGTGAGCCTACGTCGGGATTGATTACCAACCCGAACAATGATCTGAACGGATTCGAAAGCGAAGACTACAACTTTGATGAGCCGATTGCGATCACGACCAACACGGTCGCATTCCGCTACGACATCCGGGAAGATCTCGCAATCTATGCTCTGGCCGCAGAAGGCGTTTCGCCCAACACCGGAGCTTTGGACGGTAACGATGACTTCATCGATGCTGAACAGTCCCTATCCAAAGAAATCGGTATCAAATTTGAACTGATGGAGGGCAAACTCTCCGGCACCATCTCCGGTTACGAAATTGAACGGAGTAATGCTATCTGGAATTTTGCTTTCGCACCTAATCCTCGCAGTTGGGTTGGTGGCAGTAATTCCGCAGGTAATCGAGCTCGCGGTGGTCAGGACTTTGATCCCGCTGAGATCCTAGATGGGTCTGGTCCGATCGCTTATGGTGTTGATCGTTCCTACTTTGATCCAGCGGACATCGCGCGTGACCCCGTTACCCGACAATTCCCTGATGGCATCGTCGCCCTCGAGGGGCAACACAACGGAACCCCTAATCCTCAAACCTACGTTTATTTGGATTATTCGAAACTCGATGCGGCAGGCTTCCGGGACGAGATCGAAGCGGCATTTCGGGACTCGGATCGCGTTCGTGGATTCACCAGCGATGAAATCAACTCGATGTTCTACTCCCGCACCACCGGCACGTTCAGTGGCCTGAACCCCAGCGGCGTGACCGGTAATACTAATGTGACTTTTGGTGACCGCGCCCGCGGGTTCGATATGCAGCTTATCTATTCGCCGATTGAAAACTGGCAGATGATCTTCAACTACGCCCACACCGAGCGAGAGATCACGGATCCGTTTGGTATGGTAGCAGCGATCGACCAAGTCACTGGCACCGAATTCGGCACCGAATATGACAGTTGGGTCCGAGCGCTAGGACGTGAGGCCTATGGCTTGGAAGAAATCGACAACGATGGTGATGGATTGCCGGATCAAATTCTGCGCAACGGTGAACCGGTTTCGCTCACCAACATCGTCCCCGCCAATTCCAATACCGGTGGCATCGAAGGAGCGAACCTCTTCCTGGGAGCTGAAGACGAGGCCTCGTTCTGGAATAAATACACGTTCAAGGAAGGGCCCCTCAAGCGCCTCTCACTACTATTCGGCGCTCGCTACACTGGACCTGCGCCAACCGCGGTCACCGTGGGTGGTGCCAATCTGACGGCGAATCTTTATCCGACCCCTCCCACCGATGCGCGTTACGAGTTTGATGCCGGTCTCACGTATACCCGTAAGTGGGGTAACACCCAATGGCGCTTTGCGCTCAATGCCTACAACTTGGCCGACGACCAGAAGTCTTATTCCGAAGCCCGATACAACAATGTATCCACCGGTTTAACCGAACTTCGTCGCACTCAAATCTATCACACCCCGCGGTCCTATCGCTTCAGTGTCGGTGTGACGTTCTAACCCCCTCTCAGTTTGCGAGCGGCTGCCCACCCAAAATCGGGACAGTCGGCTGCATTCACCCCAAAACCTAAAAACATGAAGAAAACAAACATAGCACTCGTAGCCACTGCGCTACTGGCCGCTCCGTTCGCCAATGCGGCGTGGGAATCGGTCAACAACTTCGATTCCGGCAGCACCGCTGGTATCACCGTCGCCCGTAGTAATGATGAGCCTACCAACGGTGGCATCACCATTATTGCTGACCCTAACGATGCTTCCAAAGGCATCTTGGAAATGGATCCAGGTATGTTCGGTGGAGACGGAACCCAAACTCACAATGTTTGGTTCTCTATTCCATTTTCGGATATCGCTTCCACCGGCACGATCTACGCTAAAATGAAGCGTGGTGAGTTGGTCGACGTCGTCTGGGGCACTTCCCCTACTGCTGAGCCAGCTTCTTATGGTGACTACTCCGCCGCCCTTCGCTGGGAACTCGATGGTATCTTTGACTTCCGTGAAGGTAGTGAAGGTTACCCTGAGGTGACTAACGGTTCTTCTACCGCTGACACTTGGTATCATACCTGGTTCGTGCTGAACTCCACCAACCAAACCTATGATGTTCACATTCAAGGTGGCACCGAATTCCCAACCCGCACTCAAGTCGCCAACGACGCGGCATTCCGTAAGCAAGGAACCGATCCTCAAAACCGCTTCTACGTGCGGATGTCCACCGGTGACATCACCAACCCTAAGTCCGTTGATAAAGTATGGGTGGACGATGTAACCGTCGATACCGCTGGAGAGAATCTTTCGATTCCTGGCACCGACGTTGTGGTAACTGATCCTGGTGTGGTCCCAACCGAAAATGGTTCGGGTCAACTCTCGAACATCTCCACTCGTGGCCAAGTCTCCTCTGGTGAGAACGCTATGTTTGTTGGTTTCGTTGTTCCTGATGACTCCCGTCGTGTGCTCATCCGTGGTGGTGGACCAATCCTCGGTGGATTCGGCGTTAACGGTTTCCTCGCTAACCCTGTGATCACGGTTCGCAACTCTTCCAACGAAGTTGTCGCTACGAACACCAACTGGGAAGATAACAGCAACTCCGCTTCAATCGCTCTCACCGCGGCTTCCGTCGGTGCACAGCCATTCACGGCCGGTTCTGCTGACTCCGCCTTGATGCTCTTCCTCCCGAAGGGTTCATACACGGTTGAGGTTACCAGCGGCGACAGCACCACCGGTGTTGTTCTCGCGGAAATCTACCGCATCCCTTAAGGCAACTCGCCCGCATCACATCACGATTCAGTGATTGATTGAAAAATTCGGCGGACGACCACGCATTCCGCGAGGTCGTCCGCTTTTTCTTAATTCTACGCTCGGTAATATTCTTAGATGAAACTCCTCAGAACACTCAGTCTGGTCGGTATCCTTGGCGGGATCGTGGCCCCAATTTCAGCGCAAATCTCGGACCCTATTCCGGGTTCGATCGAGAAGGGCGATCTTCTTCTGGAGATCGAAAACTGGCTTCGCGCTCCAGCAACCGGTGGAAGCCCGCGCACCCGTGTCTCCGTTACCAAACCCGCTTATGATGGTTCAAATCGCGTTTTCAGCTGTGACCTTCGAGGACAGTTTTATGTAATTAGTAACGACACCCTCACGGAATACGTCGATTTTAACGATGTCTTCCCAAATTTTGAGCCCGAGAATCGTCTCGGAACGGGATTTCATTCCTTTGCGTTTCATCCCCAGTTTGAAACCAACGGTAAATTTTATACCGCGCATACTGAACCTGCCGGTTCCGGCACGGCGGATTTTACGATGCCGAATTCGGAGACGATCACCATGCAAAGCGTGATCATGGAATGGACCGCATCGACTCCCTCTGCCAATACTTTTGCCGGAACCCGTCGTGAAGTCATGCGGATTGAGTATCATGAGCAGGTCCACAATGTGCAGGAGATTGCCTTCAACCATTTCATCGATTCGAGCCATGCTGACTATGGCATGCTATATATCTGCTCCGGCGATGGAGAGGCCGTAAATCAAGGATTTCCTGAAGTGGCCCATCGCCTCGACACCGTCTACGGCACACTGCTTCGCATTGATCCTATGGGCACCAATGCGACCAACGGAAAATACGGCATCCCCGCAGATAATCCCTTTCTGAACGATAACGACGCAAACACCTTGGCTGAAATTTATGCTTGGGGATTCCGTAACCCGCACCGGATCGTCTGGGATTCCGAAAACCCCGATCGTCTCTTCCTGTTTGATATCGGAGAGCGGAGCATTGAAGAGGTGAACCTCATCGTGAAGGGTGGAGACTACGGTTACAGCCAGCGCGAGGGCACATTCCTCATGAACACGGCGGTAGACTCCGATGTGGTCTTCCCGCTGCCGGCCAATGAAAGTGACTTCAATTATGTGTATCCGGTTGCACAATACGATCACGACGAAGGTCGTGCAATCGCGGGTGGCCAAATCTACCGCGGAACCAAGTGGCCGGAACTGAATGGGAAATTGCTTTTCGGTGATATCGCAAACGGTCGGATCTTCTATGTTGATGCCGATAGCCTTACCTTGGGTTCTCAAGCCACCTTCCAAGAGTTACGGCTCAAGAATATCGTCGAACGCAGTTTGCTGAGCATCGTGGGGCAATCTCGCACCGATCTTCGATTTGGTATCATGGAAGATGGGGAACTCCTCATCACGACCAAGCGGGATGGCTGGATTCGTCGCTTTACGCCCCCACCTGAACCCTTGCCCAACGGAAACGGTGAAATTTCGAATCTGTCGACTCGAGGATCCGTAGGTGGTTCAGATTCGATCATGATTGGTGGTTTTGTTATCATCGAGAATAACCGCCGCGTTATGGTGCGTGGCCTAGGTCCGACCTTAGCAAATTTTGGAGTGAACGGAGCTCTGTCTAACCCCAAGATAACCGTTTACAATTCGGCCGAGGAAGTCGTCGCGACCAATGATGATTGGAGTAACGAGTCCAATGCCGCCAGCATCGCGGTAACCGCTGCCTCATTGGGGGCGACCGCGTTGGAATCGGGTAGTGCAGACGCCGCCACGATGCTCTTTTTGCCCAAAGGCTCTTATACCGTGCATTTGGAAGGTGTAGACGGGTCATCAGGCGTAGGACTCATCGAGATCTACAAGATACCTTAACCTGCCCAACTTAGTTACCCTGGTAAGGGGTTATAATAGGCCGCGGGGATTCCCCAGGGTGTGGGTCCCCGCGGTCGCTTAGGGGCAAGGTTCGTTAACCTTCGCCTCAGGAATGCCTCTCCTTCAGATAGGTGTCTTCGCGCCGCGACGGAGATGAGTAATGCGCGACCTCAGGCGGTTAAGCCGACCAGACACCACCGTTGATATCGAGAGTGGCACCGGTAATGAAACCGTCGAACTCACTGGCGAAAAATACTACCGCGCGAGCGATGTCCTCCACCGTGCCAGCGCGCCCGAGCGGGATTCCAGCGATCGTTGCCTTGGCGGATTCATCGGCTGTGTGGGTGTTGTGAAAAGAGGTTCCCAGGATTAGTCCCGGGGCAAGAGCATTTACTCGGATACCGTGGGGGCCGAGTTCATTTGCCAGTCCGCGGGTAAAGGTCAGCACAGCACCCTTGGATGTGGAGTAGGCGAGGGACCCGGGGTGCCCACCTTTACGTCCGGCTAACGAAGCAAGATTGACGATACTGGCGCCACCGCGTTCGGTGGCGGCTTGAATCAGATGTGGTTGAGCTGCCTGTGAAACCCGCCAAAGGCTATCTACGTTTAGAGCCATCACCTTGTTCCAAAACTCATCGGTGATGGTTTCGATATTGTGACGTGCGACCAACGAGCCGGCGTTGTTTATAAGGATATCCAAGCCGCCCAGTTGATCTACAGCTTGGGCGACGAGTTCTTTTCCACCCTCAGAGCTGGTGAGATCACCCGCGGCTGAACCGAAGGTCCGACCTAACTCATTCGCGATGGTGGCTAGTTGCTCTGCGCCGGCCGCACTGGTGTGATAGTGCACGAATACATCACAACCCGCCCGTAGCAGAGATTCGCTCGTTGCGAGTCCGATGCCCTGAGCACCGGCGGTGACGAGAACCTTTTTGCCGAGAAGTTTACTGGAGCTGTTCATAATTTAATCCGTTTTATTCGATGATAAATTTATCGTCCGTCAAAGTGATGACATCGGTTTTACCGTCGGGGCGTTTTACGGTGAGTCGGTTGTCGGCATCGAGTGTGGCGGAGATTTTAGCCATCCGGTATTTGTCTGGCTCGGGCCATAGGACCGAGAACACGGAGTGATCGGCGGCTTTTTCACGAGTCGTAAGTTCCAAACTCACATGGTCGCGCCACTCGGCAGTCACCCAAGAGTAGGTTTCTCCGGAGCGATAGCGGGGATCGATCGGAAATTCGTATTCGTCGGTGATTCGAGCAAACCAAGTTAAGGGCGGAGTCGCCAACGCAGCGGTGAGGGCTGCTTTTTTACCCACGATCCGTGCTTGTTGATCATCGTTTTGCCATCCCATCCCCATCTCGCCATGGAGAAGCCAGGAAAGTTCGGTGGCGTAGGAAGTGGTGACGCGATCACGTATGACGACGTAACGCTGATCCACGAAGACGAGATCGCGCGTGGTCCGTTTCACGAGTCCACCGGGTTGCATGGTTTGATAGGCTACTTTGGCGTCGCCCGTAACCCAGACGTAACGCTCTCCGACTTCGAAACGGGTGATTTTACCGTCTGCATCTTTGTCCTGTTGGCGTTGGCCTTCGCCATCGATCAGAATACCATTTTTGGAGTGGGTCTGCCAGGTCCAACCCTTGTGGTGGGGCGAGCGATGGAATTCGCGATTGGCCGAGTTGATGGCGAGGCCCTCGCCATAGCCATTGATGATGAATGTATTTTGGTCGGGGTGACTGTGGCTGTAAGAACCGTAGGCGGAACTCTTGAAGGTGATGTGGATATCGTTCGCGGGATCGCCGAGCGCCGAGTGCATGGAGACCCAGCCGACGTCATCAAAAAACCGATAGGGCGGAAGCTCGGAAAGTGGCGCGGGCTCGACAGCCGGAAACGTGCTGCCGATGAAATTGCGAATGAGAAACTCGCCGGCGGTGGGGTAGGTTCGGGCTAAACTGCCCATGCCCATCAGAGAAGGGGATTCACGGGGATCATCGGGGTTTAACAGGTCCGCATAACTGAGAAAATAGCCATTCTGTTGCACGCGTCCGAGATGGTTGAGATAATCAGCCATGACGGGTTCCAAGCTGAAGTGGCCGGCGTTGGAAGCATCTCCGAATGTCGTGTGCAGGTAGGGTTGCACATTGTAGAGCGCGAAGTAACCGGTATTATTCCAAAAGGGAATGGAGTAGGCGATTGGGTCGCCGATGGCGAGGAGCACATCTTGGAAACCGGCATGCTCAAAGGTTCCCCGCCAGTAGGCGTTACCCTCGGCCCAGCCCCCGGCGTCTCCGGCAAACGGACTGAATTGATCACGGTAAAAGGTGTAGGAAAAGTCATACCAATCCTGCGCTTGTTCGGGAAGATCATCCCAGAGAGCGAGTCCCGTGAGTCCGACCATGGCCATGAATCGAACCGGATGGCTGGAGGGTTTCACTTCCAATGAGTTTCGTTTTAGCCCGGCGATATTTGATTTGCGAATCCAACGGACGGTGCGCTCACCGCGTTCTTTGAAATGAGCGAGCACTTGCTCGCGTTCCGCGGCAGAAAGTTCCTCGCGGAGTTGATCGTAGACCAACGGCAGTTTACGCCAAAGCCGGAAGTTGCCTTCATCATTGTAGTAGACATCCGTCGCGCCGGGAACTTCGCCAGATTCCCAATCGGCGTCCAGAACCCAATCGGTGGAGGTGAGCAAAAACTCCTTTGCTTTTTCGAGATATTTTTCTTCACCGGTCACCAACCAAACAAGCGTCGCGGCTTCCGCGATGCCGGCGATGTTACCGGCAGTGTCCTGCACACCTCGCCAGCGATCGGTTTTGTAGGAGTCGCGTTTGCTGGGTTCGGGGTCTCCGTAGGTGAGGGGGTCGGTCGGATGGGGAAAGGCCATGTAGGTCCCATCCAAATCGCGCTTGATCGCGTCGAATGCAGCCTTGCCTTCACCGGTGGTGCAAAAAGCACGAAATGCGTCACGCTGACCGGCCACGACCATGGTGCGGGGCCCCGAGGCTGGGACATGTTGCGCGCCGCTATTGGCTGATAGGCAGCCTGACGTGAGGACCACTGCAGCCAAAACGGTCGGGAGGAATTGTCTCGTGGTCATGATGATCAGCTAATTTGCGGGATGAGCTCGTGGTCAATGGACCAATTTCCCAAGGAGGGATGTTGAAGTTCCAATCGGCCGGGGGAGGAAGCGTGGATGCTCCACGCTTGGGCTTGATCGCGATCCGTGCCAGTCCAGGCGAGCGCTACCAAAACGCCGGTTTCGCCAGAAGCACATCCGTTGGGAGTGGTGTGGGCGACGGCCGTGGCGTGAAACGGGCGTCGCAAGTGCGTGCGTAGCACTGAATCGTCGAGACGTTGTTCCCAGTCGTGCCCGGCA
>JABIRI010000315.1 GCA_018667915.1 Opitutaceae bacterium
ATCCGACCTGCTGGCGAGCCTGATCAATCGAGCGCAGTCGATCAATGAATGGGAATTACTCAGCATGGTCGTCATGCCGGATCACCTTCACGCGCTCACACGACTTAAGGCGGATAAAATCGCGATTCCCGTTCGTAAGTTGAAAGGTGGATTTTTACCCGTTCTCCGAAACCAAGGGATCAAGTGGCAACCGGGATTTTATGATCATCGCCTTCGGCCCGAAGACAACGTTGGCGGAGTATTGAGATACATGTGGCTCAATCCATATCGAGCCGGGTTAAGCAGAGAGGGAGATCCTTGGAGCGGCTGGTATTGCAGCGAAGCAGCGGCGCAGTGGATGGGTAGCGGAGATATCGATTCACCCCCGCCCGAGTGGTGGCAGTGACATGTCGGGCGTAAAGCCCGACCCACCTGGTAGGGTGCGGTTAAGACATGTCGGGCATAAAGCCCGACCCACATGCAGGGCTCGGCGGAGTGGGTGGGTCGGGCTTTACGCCCGACATCGAATTCTTGCCGGCTCCGCCTAGGAGAGGATTCCTTTTACGAGTTTGCCGTGGACGTCGGTGAGGCGGAAACGACGACCTTGGAACTTGTAGGTCAGTCGCTCGTGATCGATCCCGAGTAGGTGTAAGATCGTCGCGTGGAGATCATGCACATGCACTGGGTTTTCCGTGATGTTGTAGCAGTAGTCGTCGGTCGCGCCGTAGGTCATGCCCGGCTTCACGCCGGCGCCGGCCATGAAAATGGTGAAGCAACGCGGGTGGTGATCCCGGCCGTAGTTGTTCTCGGTGAGCACGCCTTGGCTGTAAATTGTGCGGCCGAATTCGCCGCCCCAAACGACGAGAGTGTCCTCCAATAGGCCCCGCGCTTCGAGATCTTCGATGAGCGCGGCGGTTGCTTGATCGGTGTCGTAGCACTGTCCCTTGATTTGTTTGGGCAGGGTTTTGTGTTGGTCCCACCCCATGTGGAAGAGCTGCACGAAGCGCACGTCGCGCTCGATGAGACGGCGCGCGAGGATGCAGTTTTGGGCGTAGCTGCCTTTGCGTTTTGAGTCCGGTCCGTAGGCGTCGAACGTGGACTCGGGTTCGTCGTCCATATCCGTGAGGCCCGGCACGGACATCTGCATCCGATAGGCGAGTTCGTATTGGGAGATGCGGGTAGAAATCTCCGGATCACCGAAGTTTTCGTAGTGGTGCTGGTTGATCGAATTCAGGTCATCGAGCATGCGACGACGGACGGAGCGATCGACCCCGTGAGGATCGTTGAGATAGAGGACGGGATCACCGATGCCGCGAAATTTTACGCCCTGGTGCGTGGTGGGCAGGAAGCCGCTGCCCCACAGACGATCGTAGAGGGGTTGTCCGCCGGGACGGCCACTGCCGGTGGAAATCATCGATACGAAATCGGGCAGATCCTTGTTCATGCTGCCGAGGCCGTAAGAGAGCCACGAACCGATCGAGGGACGTCCCGCGATTTGCGAACCGGTTTGGAAAAACGTGATGGCGGGGTCGTGATTGATGGCCTCCGTGTGCATCGATTTGATGAAGCACAACTTGTCGGAAACCCGCGCGATATTGGGGAGCAAGTCACTCACCCAGGCGCCGCTCTCGCCGTGTTGTTTAAAGTCGAAAACGGTCGGGGCGACGGGAAACCGTTTCTGGCCCGAAGTCATGCCGGTGAGTCGTTGTCCTTGGATGATCGATTCCGGCAGCTCGGTATCAAACTGCTTCTTCATGTTCGGTTTCCAATCGAACAAATCCATCTGCGAAGGGGCCCCCGACTGGAACAAGTAGATCACGCGTTTCGCTTTTGGGGCGAAGTTGGGAAAGGTGTTCCCGGAGCCTTGGCCGAGCACGTTATTGCCCATCATCGATCCGAGGGCGGCGGCCCCGAGGCCGGTCGCGGCCTTGCCGAAGAATTGGCGGCGATTGATCAGGAGGCGGGATTCGAGAAAGGGATCCATGCTATTGCTTGTTCAAAGTTTCATCGAGGTTGAGCAGGACGCTTGCGACCATGGTCATGGCGGCGAGATCCGGCGCCTCGATCCGCTCGTCGGGAATCGATGCGCCGATCAGGACGAGGTCGAGGGCCTTGTCGGGCTCAGTGCGGTAGTGCTCGCGGTAGTCGGCGAAACTCTCACTGAGGATGGATTGGGTTCGCTCGGCGGGTTGGCGGGCCAGAACGGTGCGGTGCCCGAAGTTGATTTGATCGGTGACGGTCTCGCCGCCTTCTAAAATCATGCGCTCTGCTAAGGCGCGAGCGGCCTCCACAAACTGAGGATCGTTCATGAGGTTGAGCGCTTGGAGGGGAGTGTTGGTGGTGCTCAAATTGACCGAACAGATCTCCCGCGAAGCGTTGTCGAAATTCATCATCGAAGGAGGCGGAATGGTGCGTCGCCAGAACGTGTAGAGGCTGCGGCGGTAGAGATCCGCGCCGTCACCCACGATGTATTTATAGCCCTTGGCGCTGAGCTCATCCCAGAGCCCTTCAGGCTGGTAGGGCATCACGGGAGGGCCACCTCGGGTGGGTGCGATGAGGCCGGAAACGGCGAGGGCTTGATCGCGGAGAGCTTGGCCGGAAAGGCGGAAGCGGGGACTGCGGGCGAGGAGACGATTGGCTGGATCGTTTTCCAGCAGTTCCGGCGTGACCTTGGACGACTGGCGATACGTCGCACTCATCACGATGCGCTTTTGCATCGCCTTAATGTCCCAGCCGCTGTCGCGAAATTCACTGGCGAGCCAATCGAGTAGTTCGGGATGGCTGGGCACGGCTCCTTGGGATCCAAAGTCCTCCGGCGTCTTCACCAAACCCGTGCCGAAATACATTTGCCAATAGCGATTCACCTGAACCCGTGCGGTGAGGGGATTGCTTTCATCCAGCAGCCACTTCGCCAGACCAAGACGGTTGCGCGGCAGGTCATCCGCCATGGGGGGAAGGGAATCGGGAACGGTGGGGTGCAGCACCTGGCTCTTATCCGGTTGATCATAGGCGCCTCGGTCCAAGAGGAACGTCTCACGAGGTGTTTCCATCTCGTCCATGATGCTCACCCGCACGACGTGTTCTTTTTCGAATGTGGCCAACGCCGCGTCGTGTTCGGCTTGGCTGGCCTTTAGTGCTATGGCGGCGTCGGTTTCGCGGAACCAAAGGTCCTTCACCTGAGCTCGCGAATCCGCATTCATGCGCGCGATCATGAGGTATCGGGGGTCAGCCGCGCTGAGGGCCTGGATCTCGGCCGCCGCGATCTCGCGATCATAGATCTGCAGGTCATCAATGAGTCCATTGAGGAAGGTCGAATCGCGCAGACGTTCCTGAGCATCCGCTTCGTCTCGCGCGCCGATGAGGAGCTCTTGAGCCGTGGAGACCGGAGTGGCCAGGCCATCACGAAGGGTGGTGATTTCGACTTCGGATCCGTTGATAAAAACGCTGAGTCCTGCGGCCTGGCCGCTTCCGTCCCAAGTCACCCCGATGCGCAGCCAATCACCTTTAGGGATAATGGATTCCGTCACCACCTCGAGGGCATCTCCGGCTCGCACGTCGTGGGCGATTTGCACGGAAAGGCGGTAGTGACCATTCACGCCTTGGTCCTCGAGCATCAATCGATAGCCCCGGAGCGAATTAGCTTCGGCACAGACCAGCATGGGGCCTTCGGATCCGGCAAACTTGGCGGGAGCACGCACGTTAAATATCCAAGAACGCGCTTGGCCGGATGTGAATTTATCACCGTGGGGGGACGTGATGCGTCCGTAAGTTCCGGGGCCGATTTTTAGAGCGCGTCCAAAATTTGAGGGAACCAAGGAGGAGTCACCCTTCCCGGGATTTTGCACCTGCGGTTTGAGCTTGGTTGTCCCCAGATTGGGTAGCGCGCGAAGTTTCATCGAATCGAACGGCACATGGATTTGGGGCGCTGGTATTTCGCGCAGCGCTCCCAGTAGATCGGCGAACTCGTGCTCGGTCTCCTGCAGCCATCCGGAAAAATCGTCCTCACTGTCGATGGAGAGCTGGGTTGACATCTTTTCCACTTCTGCTGCCTGTTCTTTAAACACGGCATGGGCTTCGGCGGTCGCGCCGTGATAAACGGCCATGTTGGGTTTCGGTGCGATGGTTCCGTCGCGCCCGTTTTCGGGCACATTGTGGAAAAAAGCGAACATTTCAAAAAAGTCCTGCTGGCTGAGCGGATCGTATTTGTGGTCGTGGCACCGGGCGCAGCCCATGGTGAGTCCGAGCCAGACGGTGGACGTCGTCTCGACTCGATCGGCGACGTATTCCACCAAGTATTCCTCGGGGATGATACCGCCTTCGTTATTGATGCGGTGGTTCCGGTTGAAGGCGGTGGCGAGCAACTGATTTTCGGACGGTGTTTCGAGCAGATCGCCGGCGAGTTGTTCGATCGTGAATTGGTCGAACGGCATGTTGGCGTTGTAGGCATCGATCACCCAATCGCGCCACGGCCATTGACTGCGGAGGATGTCGTTTTGGTAGCCGCCGGAGTCGGCGTAGCGCGCGGCATCCAACCAGACGAGGGCCATGCGTTCGCCGTAGGACGGGGAGGCCAGCAAGCGATCTACCGCGTGCTCCCACGCCGAGGGACTTTCGTCGGCCAGAAAGGTTTCGACCTCGGAAAGGGTCGATGGAAGCCCGGTGAGATCTAAAGAGACGCGGCGGATGAGTGTTTCCTTGTCGGCGAGTGGGGACGGGGAGAGCCCTTCTTGCAGGAGGCGGTCCACGACAAAGGCATCGATTTCGGTTTCGCCGCGGCGCTGATTGTGTGGATCAATTTCGGGAACGGTCGGACGGGTGATGGGCTTGAAGGACCAGTGTTCATCGTAGGGCGCCCCCTGTTCGATCCAACGATCCAAGATGTGTTTTTCGGTCTCGGTGAGAGAGAGCTTCGAGCTCACCGGGGGCATCAGGTCTTCCTCGTAGTCCTCCCAAATTCTCCAGTGCAAGTCGCTCGCTTCGAGATCGCCGGGCACGATCCCGAAAAACGCGTCACCCAGATCGGCCGTAGCCTTTTCGCGGGTGTCGAGACGGAAGTCGGATTTCTGGTTATCGGCGTCGGGTCCGTGACAGTGGTAACAGTTGTCGGAGATGATTGGACGCACATCCCGGTTGAAATCGATCTGCTCCGGAATCTCCGTGGCCGCCGCCGCTGAATGCAGGGAGGCTGCTACGGTCAAAGAAAGGGCGAGCGGGAGCTGTCGCCGGAATGCTAGGTAGGGAGGAGGGGGCAAGGGCAGGGTTGTTGAATCGCCGATACGAGTGTATTCGAAGCCTGGCCGCAAACGAGATTCTTCTGAACCGTGTAATCGGAGTTGGACGAGACGCGGGTGGATTGGTATCCGCTTCTTATGACTACCCCTCAAAGCAAAGGCCTCATGGGCCTCGCCCTCAGTGGAATACTCGTGGTTTCGGCCGTAGCGCACCCCGACCACGGGCAGAATCCTGGAGCGGATATCACCGCGGCGGTGCCCACGGGCAATGGCATGCATCGCTACGAGACGGTGCCGGGCTGGGGTGCAATGCCGAACGGCGAATTACTCGGACCCACCCACGGTGGCGTGGCGGTGAGCAAGACGGGCAATGTGTTTGTTTCGACCAACAACCCCCGCTCGATCTGCGAGTTCACCAAAGACGGGAAATTTTTGCGCAGTTTCCCGGAAGAGTTTCAGGGCGTGCATTCGCTGAGTATTCGCGAAGAGGACGGCGTGGAGTATCTTTACGGAGCCCATCTCGCCAAAGAGCGGGTGGTGAAAATCTCCCTCGACGGCAAACTCGTGTTGGCGATTGAGGACACTCCCGAGCAGCCCATCGAAGGCACCTTCAAAGGCCTCACGGCGGTCGAAGTCACGCCGGATGGTCGAATCGTGGCGGCGGTCGGTTACGGGTCCAACATCATCCATATTTTTAGCCCAGAGGGGAAGTTGTTGAAGTCTTTCGGCTCGAAAGGCACCTCGTTGGAGCAGTTCAAAGCCGCTCACGGTGTCGCGTTGGACACGCGATTCGATGAGCCACGTCTGTTGTTTGCCGACCGCGAGAATCGCCGGCTCAAGCACTACGACCTTGAAGGCAATTTCCTCGGCGTGTTTGCGACTAATCTGCGTCGTCCCTGCGCGATGTCATTTCATGGCGACTATGTGGCCGTGGCCGAACTCGAAGCGCGCGTGACCATCATCGATAAGACCGGCGCACCGGTGGCCTTCCTCGGCGATAACCCCGAGAAAGAAGAATGGGCGAACTACAAGGTGGCGCTGGAAGACGTTCCTGCTGGCATTTTCTCCGCGCCGCACGGACTGAGTTACGATCCTGAAGGTAACCTTTACATCCAAGATTGGAACGCCTCTGGTCGCGTCACGAAGCTGCGCCGGGTGAGCGAATAGGTTCCCCGGTCCCCTTGGCATTGAAGCGGCGGTTTCGGCGAAACCGCCCTACCTACTTGGGCAACGTCAGGGGTATTTGGTAGGGCGTGCTCGCCGAGCGCGCCGTTTCACTTGGGCCGCCTGCGTCTCAGAAAGCTCCACTCCGTTGCGGTGGGTGGGTGAGCAGAGTGGTGGTGCAGACGAAATTTTCGCCCACGAAATTCATACGCCTATGGCGAACACACGGAAAACATCCGAGGCACGACAGCCAATCAAGGAAATGTTAAAACAGTAAGGATTGACCCTTTTTTTGCTTCCCCCCAGCCTTTGGCGGGTTCGGAAGCGTTAGGGTGGGTTTTCCGGGCTCAGCGAGCCCGGACAGCGATTCGAATTCAATTCTCTCGTTGTGTTGTAGCCGGGGGCGCTGCCCCCGGTGTTTCAGTTTCCTGACCGTTCTTTTCCCGAGGGATAAAGATAAGGATAAAGAATAGAGAGAAAGATCTGCTTCTCTAAAACTACACCGAATCGCGGGCGTTGACTTCGGGTCCTGCGGGGGATGTGCCGGTGCGGGCGATTGCGCTGCGGGCTACTTTGCCGGCGAAGTTTCTCATGTCGTCTAGGAGGATGTAGAAGAGTGGCACGATGAGTAACGTGAGTAACGTCGAGGTGAGTAGGCCTCCGATCATCGCGCGACCCATGGGTGAGTAGGGCATTCCGATCATTTCGGAATTCCCCAGAGCCATGGGGAGCAGGCCGCATACCGTGGTGCAGGTCGTCATGAGGATGGGACGGAGTCGTTGGCCGCCGGCCTGGATGAGGGCCTGCACGCGATCGAGACCTTCTTCGCGGAGGCGGTTGGTCAGGTCGACTAGCACGATGGCGTTGTTCACCACGATTCCGATGAGGATGACCATACCAATCATGGCCATCATGTTCATGTCGGTGCTGGTGATGTAGAGCGCCCAGTAAACGCCGAGAAACGAAAATGGAATCGAGATGATGACAGCGAGCGGGAGGATGAACGATTCGAAGAGCACCCCCATGAGCAGGAATACGAAGGTGACTGAGAGCACCGCGGCAAACATCATCGCGTCGTTGGACTCTTCGAGGCGGACGAAGCGCACGCCTTTGTCCCAGCGGTATCCGCGGGGCATTTCGAAGTTGGCCATGGCGGCATCGAGTTGTTCGTAAACCACGTTGGTATCACGCCGGGAAACAAGGGCCATAACGGTGAGGGTGGTCTGGCGGTTTTGGCGGCGGATCTGCCCGAGCGTTTTTTCGATCTGGAGTTCGGCGACCGATTCCAGTGGCACTTCACGGCCACTGTCGGTGGGGAAGGTCATGGATTTGAGGGTGTCGATATTGGCGTCCTCCGCCCCATCGAGTTCGACTTCGATATCCACGCTGCGTCCATCGGGGGTGTAGAAACGACCGATATCGCGTTCCCGCATGGAATAGGAGATGGCACTGGAAACGTCGCGGGGATTGACGCCGAGTTCGAGGGAACGTTCGCGGTCGATGACGACCTGCATTTCATCGCCGCCACGGTCCATGGAGGTTTCGACGGAGATGACTTGCTCGATGGAGAGCAGGCGTTCGCGGGCGAGTTCGGCGTATTCCATCAAGGTGACCGTGTCGTCGCCGTAGAGCGAGATCGCGACCGAGCCCGTGTCCCCTTCGCCGCCGCTACTGCCGCGGCGCGATTTACGCAGTGTAATGCCGGGGGGCAGATTGAAATTTTTATTAAAATGCTCGGTAATTTCGGTGCGGGTCATGCGTTCCTCACGCTTTCCGATGCCGACCAGAATATTGTTCCACACGACCTCATACCACTCGGTGGGCTCGTTGTCTTTGAAGCGACCCTGGACGCGGGCATTGTCACGTCGGTAACTCGATTCGACGGAGTCGATGTTGTAGAGATCCTGATTCGTGAGGAGGTATTGCTCCACCCGCGACATGAAGGCCGCGGTATCGACGAGGGTATTGGCGGTCGGGAGTTCGAAGTAGAATTTGACGTTATCGTTGTCACCTCCGCCCCCCCCGCCGTTGGAGGACTGTTTTACCCCGCCAACAGGAATGGCGATGGTCGCAAAAGCGAGCAATACGACGAGGCTGGCTTCGACGCGATGGTTGAGCACCCAGGTGATCGAGCTGATATAGTGGCGCCGGATCCATCCGATCGTTTTCGGTTCATGATGGGTGTGGCCTCGGGAGAATTTTTTGGTCGCGAGCGGAACGAAGACCAACGCGATGAAGAGGGAAGCGAGTAGCGAAATGACCACGGGGATACCGATACGTAGCATCCAAAAAGAAAACTCCGCTTGATCACTCATTAGAATGAGCGGCAGAAAAACGACCACGGTAGTGAGGGTGGCCATAGTGACCGCGAGTCCCACTTCGCCGGCGCCGTTGATGGCGGCCTTGGTGCGCTCGATACCGTTCTGGCGTTTGCGGTAGATGTTTTCGACGATGACGATGGCGTTATCGACGACGAGACCGACGCTGAGGAGGAGTCCCATCATGGTGGCCATGTTCAGCGACCAATCCATGAAGTAGATCACGATTACGGTGCACAGCAGTGACAACGGAATCGCGAGGGTAAGGATGCCTGTCATGCGCGGGGCACGCAGGAAAGAGAAGATGACGATCGCGGCAAACAGCCCGCCCCAAAGCCCGGTGGATTTGAGATTAGCGATGGATTCGCGAACGTGTTTTCCTTGGTCCCAGAACACCGAATGGCCGAGCCCTTCGAGCTGGGGGTGGGCCGCGAGTTCTTCGATGGCAGCGATCACGCCACGGGAAATTTGCTCGATGTTACCGGTGGATTCTCGCGTGATTTCCACGCCGACGGCGGGGTGTCCATCGATGCGATAGGCGGAGTCTCCATCGTCCGAAGCATAGACGACATTGGCGATGTCTCCGAGCGTGAGGCGGTGTTCATCGTCGATGATGAGGTCACGGATTTCTTGCACGGTTTCGAATTGGCCGACCGAGCGCACGTATACCTTGCGGCCACCTTCGCGGATGAACCCGTTGGGCAGCGAAAAATTCTGTGTCCGCATGGTATTCATGAGACGGTTGGGATCAATGCGGTGACTGCGGATGCGTTCTTCGAGTAACTCGACTTGAATCTCTTTGCTGCGGATACCGTGGATATCGACATTACCCACGCCCTCGACCCGACGAAAGGCGGGTTCGATCAGGGTTTCGGCGATGTGATGTTTGTCCGAGATCGTATCCGGGATGTGGAGCACCAGATACATGATGGGGATGTCGTTCTCATCCCAGCGCCGCACGTGGATCTGCTCGAGGTCGTCGGGCATTTCCGGCATGAGCCGATCCATGCGGTCACGTAGATCGGAATAGGCGGTTTGCAGGTTGGTATCGTTCTGGAAACTCACCCGCACAAATGCGCGGCCGGATCCGACGTAGCTGTTCATCTCTTTTACGCCAGCTACGGTTCCGACCATATCCTCGATGGGACGGGCGATTTTCTCTTCGATATCGCGGGCGCTGGCGTTGCGGTAAGTCGCGTAGATTCCGAGACTCTTTTGCTCCATTCCTTCGGGGAAAAGGGCGACTGGGATGCGGGAGTTGGCAATGAAGCCCAGCACCAGAATGGCCAACAGGATCATGATCACGGTCACCGGTCGGGTAACTGAAAACCGGGGCAGGCTGTAGGCGATGGGGTCGCGTCGTGACATGATGAAGAGAGGTTAGGGGTGGTTTAGGACACGGGGTCGGCAGGACGGCGCTCGGACGTGAATTGAAAATACAAAATTGGAATCACAATGAGGGTGAGCAGCATGGAGACACTCAGGCCGGCGATCACAGTGATCGCCATCGGGGTGCGGATTTCGGCGCCTTCGCCGAGACCGAGTGCCATGGGAGTCAGGCCCAACACGGTGGTGAGAGTCGTCATCAAAATCGGCCGCAATCGAGCGCGTCCGGCGTCGACGATGGCCTCGGTCTTGGAGGCACCGCGGGCTTGGAGCGTGTTGATGTAGTCGATGAGCACGATGGCGTTGTTGACCACGATGCCGGCGAGAATGATGAGGCCGATGAAGACCATGATACTCACGGTGGTGCCGGTGGCGAAAAGCACTAGAATCACGCCGATCAGAGCGAGGGGCACCGTCATCATGATGAGGAACGGTTGCACCATGGATTCAAATTGGCTGGCCATCACGATGTAGACAAGGAACAGCGCAAGTGCGAAGGCCATGATGAGGCTATTGATCGACGTCTGCATTTCCTCGTTTTGCCCGGAGATCGCGTAGTCAAAACCGAGCGGATAATCGAGGCTCTGCATCACGACTTCAATATCGCGGGAAACGGACGCGAGGTCGGCGCCATCGAGATTGGCGTAGATGACGGCGCTGCGGGTTTGGTCGATGCGACGGATCTCGCTGGGGCCTTCGTTGACTTGAAGTTCGGCGACGGCGGAGAGGGGGATGGGGATGCGCCCGCGAGGATTGACGACGAGCTCACCCAGCTCGGAGAGGCCGAGGCGATCGTCTTCTTCGAGTCGCACCAGAATATCGATGAGTCGTTCGGACTGGCGATATTCGGTGGCGACATTTCCCTGCACCTTGTTGCGGACCAGTTCGGCGACGTTGCGCAGACTCAGGCCGTATTCGGAAAGACGGTCGCGATTGTAGATGATGCGAATCTCGGGGTTGCCCGATTGTAGACTGGAGCGCACATCGACCAATCCCGGGATCTCCGAGAGTTGAGCTTCGGCGGTCTGAGCGAGCGATTTGAGGGCATCGAGATTGTAGCCGCGGACTTCGACTTCGATCGGGCTTTTGAAGGAAAAGAGAGCCGGGTAGGAGACTTCGATTTCCAGTTCAGGGAAGTCGCGGAATCTTTCGCGGACCCGATTGATAGCAGTGTCCTCGGCGGCAGCCCCCAGGTCGGGATGTAGTCGCACGGTGAGGCGAGCGGTGTGCTCGCCGGCTTCGGCTACGCGGGTGGCGTTGTTTTCCGCTCCGGCGGTGAGGGCGACCAATGCAACCGTGGGGTCGGCCATGATTTCCTCTTCCAAGATATGTCCGACTTCATAGGTGCGCTCGAGTGGCGTGCCGATGGGGAGGGTGATATCCAGATTGAATTCACCTTGGCGGACTTGAGGGATGAGTTCCTGGCCGAGTTTGGGGAGGAGCACGAACCACGAAACGGAGAAGGCTGCGATCGCAGCGATCATGACGGGCCAGCGATTTTTTAAGGCTGCCCGCAGGACGGGAGGATAGGCCGTTTGGAGCAGATTGAAAAGATGGTTGATGCCGGCGACGACCGGAAGGATGAGTGGTGCAAGGAGTGTCGCAATGGCACGGGCTACGACCAAGACGGTGGCGACCAGGATGATTGCCAGCGTTTGCAACGTGATGCTGACCATCCGAATCACGATAGAGAATACGAAGCGCAGAAGCAGGAAAACGAGGGCAACCGGGATCGACACCCAGCGGATGATTTTGGTGAGCAGGCTATTCCCCTCCTGGCCCCAGCGGCCGAAATTATTCAGGCTCGAGTTGAAGGCAGAGAGTGCCGAAACCTGCAGAAGTCCGGGCCAGACATGAATGCCATGCAAAGGTCCGAGACGATCTGCATCGAAGAACGAGGCGATTGGGTCGAAACGTTTTACCAACCGGAGAATCGGCAGTAAAACCAAACCGAGAATCGCGCCGACGATCTTGAGCAATCCGACGGCAAGGATAAGCAAGGCGCGCAAACTACGGCCGATTAAGAGTCCGATCGATGCGCCTGCATTCTGGGCGTGAACAAACCACGATTGGTCAGATTCGGCGCGAGGGAATTGCAGAAAAGCCCGGTCGGCGAGTTCGCCCGCGAGGGGATTGCCGCGGTTGGTGAAGTCGCGCGATGCCAACATCGGGATGAAGAACAACGCGGCGAGCAACGAGGCGAGCAGCGAGAAGACAACGGTGAGGGCCATGTCACCAAAGACCTGTCCGGCGACACCTTCGACGAAGACGATGGGGAAGAATACGGCGACGGTGGTGGCGGTCGAGGCGATGACCGCCATGCCGACTTCACTTACGCCGCGGACCACGGCGGTGGAAAGTTCGTCACCCTCCTCGCGACATCGAAAGATGCTTTCCAGCACCACGATGGCGTTGTCGACCAACATGCCGACCCCCAATGCCAGTCCGCCCAACGAGATGATATTGAGCGAGACATCGCTGATAAACATCGGCGCGAACGTCGCGATGATCGAGATCGGGATACAGACTCCGATGATGAGGGTCTGGGCGAGATTGCGCAGGAAAACGAAGAGGACGATGACGGCGATGATCGCGCCGAAGATGGCGTTGTTCTTCACCTCATCGATAGAGTTGCGGATGAAGATGGATTGATCGGCGAGCGTCTGAATATCGGCATCACGAGGAAGCTGATACGCGACGAAATCCGTCATTTGCAGATACTCCGCCACGCGGGCAGCTTCGGCTCGTCGGGCTTCACCGAGAGAGTCGCCGCGACCGCCGGGGCCACCGCCACCGCCGCCGCGTTGGCGTCCGCCGCCACTGCTGCCACCGCGAGAGCGGCCTCCTTCGCCTCCGCGACCTTCGCGGACTTCGGGTTCGACCTTATTGGGATCGACTTCGGGTTCAGGGGGACCGGTTGCACCGGGAGGAAGTTTCGCCACGTAGGCGCGTTGTTCCTCGGTGCCGAAGATTGAATCGGTCACGCGGCGGGCGACCTCGACGATGTTGGCATCGGCTTCTTTGAAGACTTCGAGCTCGATACTTTCGCGGCCGTTGACGGCGGTGATGACTTCGCGGTCCTTGTGGTAGCGCGAAACGGTGCCGATGTCGCGGAGGCGGATGTCGACGCCACCTTGGCGGGCGATGATTAGATCCTCGATTTCGATCAAGGACTGAAACTCATTCATGGTGCGAATGAGGTATTCGGTTTGGCCCTCGCGGAGGTTACCGCCAGGCATGTTCACATTGCCCTGGGCGAGCCGCTGGTTGATTTGGTTGATATCGAGGGCGAGCGTGGAAAGACGCGATTCGTCGATGGCGACGAGGTAGAGTTCCTCGAGGCCGCCTTTGACCTTAACCGCGGCTACGCCTTCGAGGGATTCGAGTCGGCGTTTGATGTTGTATTCGGAAACGTAGCGCAGCTCGTAGAGTGACTGGGGACCGGCGAGACCGAAGCGCAGGATGGGATCGAGGGTTGGGTCGTAGCGGAGCAGGATGGGACGTTCGGCATCCTCGGGGAGTCGCACCCGGTCGACCTTTTCCCGGATGTCGGAGGCGACGACATTCATGTCGGTCTCCCAGCCGAACTCGAGAATTACGTCGGACTGTCCGGCCTTGGAGATAGAGCTGATTGACGTGAGGCCGGTGACGATACCGAGCTCCTGTTCGAGACGCTGGGAGATGGTGGTCTCAACCTCTTCGGGGGCGCTGCCGGTGTATTCGGTGCGCACGGTGAGGGACGGGTAGCTCATGTCGGGCATGAGCGTAAGGGCGAGCCGATTGTAAGAGACCCAGCCGAAGACGGAGACGGCCAGCACGACCATCAAGATCGCGACGGGACGGCGCGTGGTGAACGCGAACCCGGAATCTGCGAGGTTAAATTTTTGGCGGGGCACGACGGCGGGGTAAGGGTTTACGCTTCTTCGTCAGCTGGGGTATCAGCTGCGGCTTCGGGTTCGACGATCTTGAGCGGAGACTTGTCCTTCAGGCCTGACTGGCCGAGGACGACGACCGAATCACCTTCTTCGAGGCCGGATCGGACTTCGATGTGGGTGGAATTTTCGAAACCGGCGTCAAGTGCGAGGCGCATGGCGCGACCGCGACGGACGGTAAAAACGTATTGGGAGCCGCCCTCGTAGACGACGGCATTTTTGGGAATGAGCAGGGCGTCGGGACGTTCCTCCGTGGTGATCGAAGCGCGAACGAACAGGCCGGGCACGATACCGCCATCGGGTTCGCGAACGCCGACGGTGACCTTGAAGGTGCCGCTGGCGGGATCGATGATGGGGCTGATGCGTTTGACCCAGGCGGCGTAGCTTTTGTCCGGGATAAATTCGGAAGTGATCTCGGCGGTTTGGCCGGCGTTGACGGAAGTGAGGTAGCGGCCGGGCACAAACACCTTGGCGACCATGTCTTGCAGACTGACGAATGAGAATAGTTTGGTGCCGGTGGCGACGCGGGCTCCGACCTGAACCTCGCGCTCGGAGATGACGCCGTCGAACGGAGCGACGACCGTGGCATAGTCGTAGCGGATGGTAGCACGGTCGGCGCGGAGTTGCGCCTGACTCAGGGAAAAGCGGTCGTTCTCGTATTCCTGTTCGTTGACGAGGCCGCGGTTGAAGAGGCCCTCGGTGCGGGTGAAGTCGGTCTGCTCGCGTTCGAGGGCGACGCGGGCTTCGTCGGCATCGACGCGGAGTTCGCGGTCATCGATTTTGAGGAGGGGTGTGCCGGCGGCGACGAAGTCACCCTCTTCGACCAGAAGCTGATCCACCTGGCCGTTGATGCGTGGGTAGATGTCGACGACGGATTCGGTCTCGAGGGTGGAGTTGAAAGCAAGGGTAGCGGAAATGGGGCCGCGGGTGACGGGTGCCACCTGAACCGGGATGGGTTCGGCTTCGCGTCGATTACCGGGGCCGCCGGGGGCGGCAGGCTCGGTTTTGGTTTCGGTCGAGTCGGAATCCGCCTTGCTGCATCCCGAGTGGAGGATCGGAATCGATGCGATCAGAGCGACGGCAAATGCACGCGACCAATTAGAATTGGATGAAAGAGAGGGGGACTTGGAAGCAGACACGAAGAGGGGGAGTGGACTCGGAAGGTGAGTGAATAAGAGTGGGAGTGTTAGCGAATTACACGGTTCCACGAAAGAAGTTACGGGATAAACGGTAAAAAAACGAGTGACAGGGCGAAAACGCCAGGTTGCGTGGAAGGAGATGGCGAAAAATGCAGAAGACCCAGAAACGTATGTCGCGGAAGTGCGGTTGTTGGGAGGAGGGGAGACGGGGAAACTGAAGCTGCTTTCGGGCTTTAAAAAGGGCAGGCATTCGGTGCCGGATGCAGTAAATGCCGCGACCGAGGCGTTTTTAGGGAAGGTGTGTGCAGAGGAATTGACGGATGAGAGTGAGGAGTGGTTTCAACGGGCTCGCTCTGAATTGGGCTATAAGCGCAAGGAGATCACTCTGGAAGTGGCGGGAAGTGGGTCGGTTTTGACGGCGGTAGATTTTGTTTTCGAAATAAGTTATCAATTAAACAATAGGGATCCAGGGACTTACGTTAAATCCAAAGTATTGCGCCAGTTGACTACGGAGCGGGTGGGGGAAGCCGGCTTCGAGGAGCTGTTTGCCGGACAATTTAATGAGATAAATTTTGATCTTACCAAGGGCATATCGGTGGAAGCGGTGATTGATGCGGTGGAAGAACTGGATGGAGCGACGGGTTTGGCGGTCGAATACCCATCGGATTGTGCGAACTGTTGCCTGAAAGTGGACGGGGTGGACGCTGAAGTGCACTGCGACGGAACGAGTCTGAGCATGGTTTTCCCGCGAGCGGGCGGTCCGTCCGAACTCGTGGAGGCCTTTGGGTTGGTGAGACATGCGTTTGTCCTTAGCAAAGACCCGGTTTTAGCCGGTTTACTGGGCTAGGTGATTTGGGGAAATGGGTCAGGGATGGCCTAATTGCTGCTCTTTGGGGGTAAGTCGCCGTTTGTAAAAGGGTTGCCTGATCAGTCAGGGACATTCTTGATGGGACGATGAAGACCAGTCAATCGCACCGGGGATTCACATTGGTAGAAATCATGGTGGTGGTGACGATCATCGGGATCCTCGCGACCTTGGCGCAGCCGGCATTTAAAGCGGCGGGCCTGAGCACGAAGGCTTCAACTTTCGTCAATGACGTCCGCGTGTTCTCGGAGGGTTTCTACCGGTATGCACAGGAGAACGGAAAATATCCTGGAGTTTAGCGGGGGCGTGATCGGTTCCCGCCCGACATGGACGGATATATCAACGAGACGGCTTGGAGGCGCACCACTCCGCTGGGGGGGTGGTATTCTTGGGATGATTTCCGCGGCAATCGACGCAGTGGTCACAAGGGTGCCATCATGATCATTAGATCGAATTTAAAGATGACCGAACTTCGGGCGATTGATCGGATCATCGATGACGGAAATATCAGCACGGGTATCCTGCAGATACGCAACGGTGGCCGGCGCATTTATTACATTTTGGAAAAATAAGGATTAAATTATGAGTGCTCCAAAAATTTCCTATCAAGCGAATGGTCTTAGCGAAGACAGCAGTGCAGTTGCGGCGGATCAGACTCACGCGGCGATCCCAGTAGCATCGGCAGAATTGTTAGCGCGCCTGCAAGCGTTTGCAGCCGTCCCCGCGGTGGATCTACTCGACGTCAAAGCGACGGTCGTGCTCCAAGTTGAAGGCGGCGGCGAGTTCACGGTGCGCAACGAAGCGGGCCAGCTTTTCATGATTGAGTCTCCCGCTTCGGAGAATACGCCCCTGATGCGGTCTCCGGAGGAGATCGTGCAATTTTTGGACGACGAATTTAGTCCAGAAGAAGTCGAAGAGATAGAAGAGGTTGTAGTTGAAACCTCGAAAGCACGCACCGTGCTCAACTCCCCGATTCTATTGATCGCGCTCGTGGTAGTATTTGGCGTGCTGGCTTATTCGACGTTCAAACCTGAGGCTCCGGAGGGAGTCAGCTTCGTCGATGACAGCGCGCGTCAGTTGAGTTTCAGTCAGCAGTTCGAGGGTCGTTATGGAGCGGTCGTCGAGGATGGTGATTTGCTCTATGTGATTGAAGGCGACCGCTTCAAAATATTCGAAGTATTGGAAGATGGATTGGAATCCGAACCGTTTGTGGATGAGACCTACACCATTGGTCAGCGAGATGGCGCGGCTGTCATCGTTTTGGAAAATGGGGCAATCATGGGGCATAACTCTTCCGGCGGTCTGGTGTTTGAAGACGAGGTTTATCCGCGTCTGCCGTAGGATCTACGCTGTCGAGATTTCTGATCGGATTTTTAAATTCGATGTGGCCGGCCACGGCGTCGCATCGTGGTGCTGAGTAGCGTGAGTAATCCGATGACCGTCGCGGCTTGGGCCGGTTCGGGAACGGAGGACAGCGCCACGGTGTGACTCACGCTCGTTCCCCAAATGTCGGTCGCCGTCATGACGAGTTCATAGCCCTGGTCATAGTTTCCGTTTAGCCAGGATTCGGGCACGATGAATTGGGTTTCCCAGTCGGAGGAACTGAACGGGCTTAGCGAAGGCACGATGTAGGGCATCGACGTATCCTGGGTATCAAGATTCGCGGTCGAGGTGGCATCGAAACCCGTGCGTTGATTGAGGTCCAAAATATGGGAGGCGATTTCGGCTTCAGTCATGGTATTGCGGATCAAAGCGGTGACGCTGTTGAAGACCGGATAGTCATCGTCGTTTATGGAGTAATCGAAAGTGAGGTCGGTGGAACCGATCGTGCCGGCGGAGTGGCCCAAGGATTGGGAGTAACCGCTGGGAGCAAAAAGCAGCATTGGATTGAGATGCGGATCAAAGCCCCACTGGGTGCTGCCCGGATTGTTGGTCTGGTATTCGAGGGAGTTGTTGGTGCCGATGCGCACCTCGAAATGAAGGTGCGGATTGGTGGTCGTGCCCGACTGTCCCATGACGCCTATTTGGGTCCCCCGGGAAATGGCGTCGCCTTGGGTATAACCAGAAATCAAGTCGTCGGTGCTGGTGCCATTGGCGGCGGTTTCATCGTCCCAGAGGTGAAGATACCACGTGTAGAATTTGGTGACACTTTTGTCATTGTAGGTCAGCGCGCCGCCGCCCAATTCAGAGATGTTGTGCTCCAGAATTACGATATTTCCGCCGGATGACGTGGTGCGGTAGTCGTAGAAATATCCGTCCAAAGGGGCGACGATGGGCGAGCTCATGTCGGTGCCATCAACATCGAATCCACGATGCCAATCGTAGTTTCCACTACCGGACTTGTTGCGCGGGCCAAAGGAGGATTCGAAGTCGTCCAAGGAACCTCCTGAAACCGGGAACGCGGCTGCATGGCCGGAGCCGCGCAGCGTTTCGAAGAAGGACAAAACATCGTCGTAGTCCGCGTGGAGGGAATCGGTGAGGGCTAAACTGATGAGGAAGAGGAGGAGGTGGGAGCGTTTCACGGGAAGAAGCGGAGTGGTGTTTGAACACTAAACTACGGGAATTTGGCGAGCAGCGCCATGGGCCGATCGGCCACCCCGGTGGGCAAAAAAAACGGCCGCTCCGTTGAGGAGCGACCGTAGTCTTGAAAATAACTGGGTGGATTTTAACCGAGCATGTCGGCGACCATTTCGCGTTCGCCGACGAGTTCGGCGTTGGTTGCGGCGATCTTCTGTTGGGAGAACGCGTCACTCAGATCGTAGTCCGTGATGACTTCGTAGGAACCCGGAGTCGTCGTGCGCACGGGCATGCCGGCCCAAACATTGGGGTCGAAGCCGTAGCGGCCTTCGCTCTTCACGGCGACGGAGTGGATGGCACCCGGAGTGGAAAGATCGCGCACGTGGTCGACGAGGGCGTTCGCGGCGGATGCGGCGGATGAGAGACCACGCGCAGCGATGATGGCCGCACCGCGTTTGCCGACGGTGGAGCAGAAGTCGCCTTCGAGATAGGCCTGATCGTTGATCACTTCGGCGGCGGGTTTGCCATCAATGGTGGCGTGCGCGAAGGCGGGATACATCGAAGGGCTGTGGTTGCCGTAGATGAAGATGTCCTTCACGGCGGTG
>JABIRI010000203.1 GCA_018667915.1 Opitutaceae bacterium
AACTCAAACCTGTCGACCGCATGATCATCCAGATGGTCGATTTAGAGCAGAAATCACTCGCGGAAGTCGCTGCCGAGACCGGTTGGAACACGACTTTAGTCAAAGTTCGGGCTTTTCGCGCTCGACGAAAATTACGCACCCTTTTGGAAAAACTAGAAGCCGAGGAATCATTATGAAAACGAATCCATGGAATAGACTTGTTCAACACGGCCAATCGGTCGAATCCCGCGCCGAAGACGAACGCGACGTGTCCGCCCCGTTGGGGTTTGCCACCCGGGTCGTAGCGCTCGCCCGCGAACAAGCGTCGGTCGCCTCGCTCAGTGCGCTGCTCGAACGTCGAGGATGGCATGCTCTGGGGATGGCCGGTGCCATCGCCGTGATGAGCGTAGTGATCAATCTACCGGCCGTGGCCGAATCGATTGAACAGGAAGTTTTGGAAGCCGATGATCCGATCACGGCATTGTGGGATCTGTCATGAGCAGCGGAGCTACAGGAAAAGTTTGGTTGGTTTTCACTGGGGTCTTTTTGGCCGGAGCAATCGCGGGGGGCTTGATTGCGCCTCGCCTGACCGGTCACTTGGTGGAACGCGGCCGCGGACCGAATCAGTTCGCGCCTCGATTACTTGATCACTTAACGGAACGACTCGAGCTCACCGAAGCCCAACAGGCCGACATTAAAATTCACGTCGATGCGACCTGGGCTAATCTCCAAGTGCAACGGAAGGAAAGTCGCGACCAGATGCGGGCGCTGGATTCCCTCATTATTGCCGAGCTGACCGACGATCAGAAAAATAAATTTGGCAAGATGCAGGAGAAGCAGCGCCAACGTTGGCAGGCCTTGGGCGAACGGGTTCGAGGCGGTGATGGGCATGTTTGTGGTCCGGATTGTGAGATTCACCCCGGTGGTCGTCGTAAAGGTCCGCCGCCACCCCCTGAAGGTGAGCCGCCACCTCCGGCCCTAGGAGAATAACTCTGAGACCGCGCTTGAGGTTCCTAGGGTAGTTCCCTTAGCTGCTCCCCATGTCGTCCTCCATCGCGGGCAAACAGATCATTTTAGGCATCACGGGATCCATCGCTGCTTACAAAGCCGCGGATCTCGTGAGTCAGCTGCGCAAACGCGAAGCAGAGGTCTTTCCCGTGCTGACGAAAGGAGGTGCACGGTTCATTACGTCGCTCACCTTGCAGACGCTCGCGCGAAAACCCGTCGCGGATGATCTTTGGTCAGAAGGTAACGGTTGGCAGCCTGGACACGTGGAGTTGGCGGACAAGGCGGACCTGCTGGTTGTGGCTCCCGCGACCGCGGATGTCATTGCCCAATTCGCGCACGGCTTGGCACCCGATTATCTGGGGTCGCTTCACCTCGTGGCGCGTTGTCCGATTCTGATGGCTCCGGCCATGAACGGTAAAATGTGGGAGCACCCGGCGACGGTTGAAAATGTAGCGACGCTGAAGGCACGCGGCGTCGAGTTTATCGGACCGGAAGAGGGCATGTTGGCCTGCGGATACGAAGGCGTGGGACGCATGTGGCCGGTTGAAGGAATTTTGGAACGAATCGACTCATTGCTCACCCCTAACTAATTTATGGCTTCCGGTTTTCTTTTCTTTGCTTTCGGCGACATGGCCGCCGAGGCCCGTATGGAACAAATCGACCCCCTGTCAGATTTGATGGGCGTGTCAAAAGCGCCCGATCAACGATTCACGTTCAATGCGCAAGGCTTTGCCAATTTGAAACCCGAGCCCGGAGCCAATGCGTGGGGAACCCTCTGGATGGTTCCTGCCACCGCGATGGAAGCGCTCGATCGCCAGGCGGCGGAACGTGGTCTGCAACGCGGGGTGGTTTTTGTGATCAGCCCGGCGGGACCGCGGGTCCCGGCAACGGTGTATTCCAACCCCGGTGCGGAAGATGGGAAACCCCTGCCTGAGATGCTCGCGGGAGCGGTTGAGGCAGCCGAAAATTTGAAGCTCGATCGCCGATTCCGGAAGGAATTGAGCAACTGGACAGCCTGAGATTGAAGATTCTCATTGATCCGATGGGAGTGCGTCGCTCAGTTTCGCGTCGGCCAGGCGCCATGCATGGGCAGCCGCACGAACTCCGCCAGGACCGGAAGGTAGCAACGGTAGTGACGTTCTCCCAGTGCCGTGGAATGCCTGGCCACCTCTTTTTTGGAACGCTGAAAGGCTGAAACGCTGAAAATCTGAAATGATCGCGGACGACGTGGTTTTGAGCTTCCGGTTCCAGCAATCAGCCCCTTTTCTCAACTTCGTTGTCTTCATCCGCCTACCAAGTCATTGCCCGTAAGTGGCGTCCGCAAACCTTTGCGGACGTGGTGGGACAAGATCACGTGATGCGGACGCTTAGCAATGCGATCACGCGCAACCGCATCGCCCACGCTTATCTGTTCGTAGGGCCACGCGGCACCGGTAAGACTTCCACTGCCCGAATTTTTGCCAAGGCGCTCAACTGCACTGATGGCCCCAAGGCGGACTTCGATCCCGCAGATGAAGCCTGCCAATCGATCGCCGACGGCACCCACCTCGATGTGATCGAGATTGATGGTGCCTCCAACAACGGCGTTGACCAGGTCCGCGACCTGCGCGACACGGTGCAATACGCGCCGGCTCAGGGTAAGTTCAAGGTCTACATTATTGATGAGGTTCACATGCTCTCGGCCCAGGCGTTTAACGCCTTGCTCAAGACCCTCGAAGAACCGCCCGAACATGTGAAGTTCGTTTTCGCGACCACAGATCCCCAAAAGGTTCTGCCGACGATTATTTCACGCTGCCAACGCTTCGATCTCAAACCGATTCCCGCGCCGCTGATCATCGAACGTTTACAAAAAATTGCCGCCGACGAATCGGTCAAAGTTACCGACTCCGCGATGGCCTGTATCGCTCGAATGGCCGATGGCGGCATGCGCGATGCTCAATCTATTTTTGATCAAATGATTTCGTTCTGCGGCGAGGAAATCGACGAACCCGACGTGCTCGATGTTTACGGCCTCGTAGCTGCGGCGAAGTTAAAAGAACTTGCTGGTGCGCTCGCCGGCGGCGACCACGCCAAGATCATCGCGCTGGTCGATGAATGCGACGAATCCGGCCGCGACCTTGTGCGCCTCCTGTCCGATTTGCAGGAAGTCGTACGCGAAGCCCTACTCAACGCCATTGCCGAAGGCGGTAGAACCATGCAACTCGGCACCTCGCTGACGACCGAACAGGTCACTCGTTTGCTCGACGCCCTGCGCGAAGGCGAGGGAGGTGTGAAGCTTGGACTCGCCGAGAAAATTAATTTGGAAGTCACCTTACTCAAGGCGGTCGAAGCCAGTCGCGCTCGGGCGATCGATAGTTTGATCAAAGAGATATCGACCCTCGCGGAAAACGTGCCTGCAACGGGCACTGGCGAAAAAAAAAAGCCCTGATTGATCGGCTGGAAGCCCGGTTACAGGAAGTGCTGGCCGACGATCTCAAAGTAGCAGAAGTCCGCGCCGCCGCCCTCGCGGCCAAACCAATCGCGATCAATAGCGCGCTCGATCGTAAACAATCGACGGGTCCCATTACTCCAACCGTGAACCGCGCCGCGCCCGAACCGGAGCGAAGCGACGACGTGGTTGAAGCGCCCTGGATGGACGAA
>JABIRI010000205.1 GCA_018667915.1 Opitutaceae bacterium
CGAGCCCCCCCCCCCTTTAATTGGGGGGTGTGAATTTATCTTTAAATCTCTATAATCAGTCTATTGCGCACGCCGGTCTTGGTGGTGAAAGCGCGGCAAAAAAAATCTACTCCTCTAAATCAGTATGCAAGATCCCCATGCCCCCCTCAGTCCTTGGACTTCCTCCCTGCCTAAAATTGGCATTCGTCCCACCATCGATGGCCGTCTGGGTGGAGTAAGAGAATCCCTCGACGATATCACCATGGCGCAAGCCCGCTCCGTGGCCGACTTGTTGTCGCGCGAAATCCGCTACCCTAATGGGCAGCCGGTGGAATGCGTGATCGCCGACGCCTGTATCGGCGGAGTCGCCGAAGCTGCGGCCGCGGCCGAGAAGTTTCGCGAAGCCGGAGTGACCGTTACGCTCACCGTGACGCCGTGCTGGTGTTACGGTTCGGAGACGATGGACATGGATCCGCATACCGTCAAAGCGGTGTGGGGGTTCAATGGCACGGAGCGTCCCGGTGCGGTTTATCTGGCGGCCGTGCTCGCCGGCCATACGCAAAAAGGACTGCCCGCGTTCGGCATTTACGGTGAGGATGTGCAACCTGCGGGCACGACGGAAATTCCGGCGGACGTAGTGGATAAGATATTAAACTTCGCCCGGTGCGGTGTGGCGGTCGGGTTGATGCGAGGACGTTCCTATCTCTCCATGGGCGGGGTATCCATGGGCATCGCCGGATCGATGGTGGATTCCGATATGTGGGAGAAGTATCTCGGCATGCGCGTCGAGACCATCGACCTGACTGAATTTGTGGGCCGCATCAAAAAGGAGCAATTCGACACCGACGAATTGGCCCGGGCCAAGAAGTGGGTGTTGGAGAACTGCCCGGAAGGAGCGGACTACAATGCCGAAGCTCAGCAGCGCAATCGCGAGGAGCTCGATGCCGAATGGGATGTTTCGATCAAGATGGCGCTCATCGCCCGCGATCTGATGGTGGGCAATCCAAAACTCGCTGAAATGGGTCTCGGGGAACAGGCCCATGGCCACAACGCCATTGCATCCGGATTTCAAGGTCAGCGGCAGTGGACCGACCACTTCCCGAATGGGGACTTTCTCGAGGCCATCCTGAACACCTCGTTCGATTGGAATGGTAAGCGGCCGCCCTACATCATCGCGACGGAGAACGACGCGCTGAACGGCGCAGGTATGTTGTTTGGTCACCTGCTCACCGGCACGGCTCAGATATTTGCGGATCTCCGGACCTATTGGAGCAAGTCTGCCATCGAAGAAGCCAGTGATGCTAAAATCACCAACGAATTTGAAGGCGACGGTCTCTTGCATCTGATCAATTCCGGTCCTGCTGCCTTGGATGGCACGGGCCAGCAACGTGATGCGAGCGGGGCTCCGGTAATGAAGCCGTATTGGGAAATTAGCGATGATGAAGCCGAGGCCTGTCTCAAGGCGACCAGCTGGCACCCCAGTATCACGGAATACTTCCCGGGCGGAGGCTGGAGCACGCGCTTCAAGACCCGCGGAGGAATGCCTTCCACCATGATTCGTCTCAATTTGGTCGATGGCTTAGGTCCGGCGTTGCAAATCGCCGAGGGCCAGACGGTGGAATTGCCAGACAAGGTTCATGACGCGCTGGATCAACGCACCAACCCGACATGGCCCACGACATGGTTTGCTCCGAACCTGACCGGGGAGGGCGCGTTCCGCTCCGCTTATGAAGTGATGAACAACTGGGGAGCCAACCACTGTGTGCTCACCTGTGGTCATGTGGGGCATCTCTATATCACGTTGGCCGCCATGCTACGCATCCCGGTCTACATGCACAATGTGCCCGAAAATCGGGTGTTCCGACCCAGCTCATGGCGGGCCTTCGGCACGGCGGATTTGGAAGGTGCCGACTATCGCGCCTGCCAGACCTACGGACCACTCTATCGCTAATTTTAAAACCTGCTTTTCCTTATGACCCGTTCCTCACTCCTCTCTCTCTCAAGGTCGAAGTTGGCTACGACACTCCGTTGGGGCATTGCCGCGGTTTTGGCGGGTGTTTACCTGGCCGCCAGCGCAGCTGCTGCCGATAAACCCAATATTGTTTTCATTTTTGCGGATGACTGGGGATGGGGAGACCTGAGCTGCCACGGTCACTCTTATGTGAAGACGCCCAACATCGATCGTTTGGCCGACGAAGGGACCGATTTTTATAACTTTACCGTCGCCAGTGGCGTGTGCTCACCGAGTCGCACCGCCGTGATGACCGGGCAGTTTCCGGCCCGTTATAGCATCGACGGTCACTTTGCCTGGGTGCCAAGTAACGCCAGTCGCGGCATGCCGGATTGGTTGGATACCTCCGCGCCCACGTTGCCGCGATTCTTGCAGCAAGCCGGTTACGCCACCGCCCATTATGGTAAGTGGCATTTGGCTAACGACATGATTCCGGACTCACCGACCCCGGCCGCCTACGGATATGATGAATATGGCGCGTTTAATTGCTCGGGTGAGCAGATCCCCGTGCATGAGGATGCGATGCACACCAATGCGTTTATCGAAAAGGCGGTAGCTGCGGGGAAGCCGTTCTTCGTTAATCTATGGCTGCACGAACCGCACACGCCTTTCCATACCGTGCCCAGGTATGAGTGGCGTTTCCGTGACATGGAGAGCCGGGAAGATGCCATTTATGCCTCGGTGCTTTCTCACGCGGACGACCGGATCGGGGATGTGCTCGATGCCCTCGACCGTTTGGGGGTCACGGACAATACCTTGGTAATTTTTAGCTCGGATAACGGGCCGGCTCGCGCGGCCACGCCGACTGAATTAAATCTCCACTACGACACGGCCACCGGTGCGGGGTGGGGTATCGCGGCGGCCAAAGGCATCACTGCAGGCCGTAAGGGTTACAAAGCCTCTCTCTTCCAGGGCGGTGTTAATGTTCCGTTCATCGCTCGCTGGCCGGGTAAGATTGCGGCGGGGGAGATTGACAAAGACTCCCTGATTTCTGCGGTCGATTTGTTGCCGACATTTTGTGAGCTAGCTGGCGCGGAGCTGCCCGCTGATTATACGCCCGATGGCGTCAGCATAACCCAGGCGTTACAGGGGCAAGCGATGCCGACGCGCACCAAGCCACTGTTCTGGAAATTTCCCTCACGTTGGCCGGCCCAGAAAAGCAAGCCGGATCACTGGGTCTCCTATGCGGTCATGCACGAGCAGTGGAAACTGGTTACCAATAACGATCTTACCCATACCGAACTGTATCGCGTGGTGGACGACCCCTACGAATCCAACGACCTGAAGGCCAAGAACCCAGCGGTAGCAAAGCAGTTGTTGAATTTGCTTAAGGATTGGCAGAGCGAATTGCCCGACGGACCGAGCGGAGACGTTTTCTCCTCCCTGCGCGAGTCGTAGTCCGGCCAGTTGACCGAATTAACCTTCGGTCAACGGCTAGCCCGCTTTTCTTTGGTGGGTGGCTCAGCGTTCTAAGAGGTCCACCACTTCCGCCGGGGTGAGCTCCTTCAAGTGTTTGGATTTGTCGGTGGGTAGGGGTTGAGCATCTCCAGAATAAAAGAGCAACTGGTAGTCGGAGGAGTCGTATTCTCCAGCCGCGAGATCGACCTGAATACTGACCTCATGCGGCACCCCGCCGGGAATGTCTCCTAGGTATTGGGCGTGCAGTGCGGTTCGCGTTTCCTGGTTCGCCTTGCCGCGGGACTCGGCGGTTATGTAGCTGATGGTGAAGGCGCAAAAAGCGTCTTTTACATCATGCTCCGCCTGCAAGGAGAGCGAGAGAGTGAGCGTATTCTGGAGGCCTGAGACCTTGGGGTCTCCCTCGACGACGGATTCCAAGGTCAGGTCTCGATAGTCACTGCGTTCCGCTTCCATCTCCTGAATGCGCTCCCCATATTCGTTCCCTGAAAGTTGTCGGAGTTCGCTGATCTCAACATCGTAGCTGAAGTCGATTCCCTGCATTTGGCTGATCGCTGCCTGCTCGTAGGCCCCGTCTTCCCGGTATCCGAAACGTGTTTCCTGCCCGGTGATTTTGATGAGATTATCCGCCACAAAGAATTTCTTCAACAGGCCTACCGCTGCTCGGTAGGATACGCGCTTGGTGGAGCACTGCGCTGGCAGGACGAAGCCGCCACGGGATGCGTCCAGATCGTTGATCCCACCATTGGCGTTATTCCCGATATCACTCGGCCGTTTTATGATGATGGACTCTTTAGTGGCGATGCTTGGATCAGCTATCGCCGACCGCTCGCGAACGATAAAATCAATTGGCAGATTCAGCTCAATGTTCGGAATCTGATTGGCGAAAGAGGGAATATCCCCGTTAAAACCAATCCCGACGGACGGGTCGCAGTCGTGCGCACTCCCAATCCCCGGACGATCTACCTTTCGAATACCTTCAAGTTCTAATTCGAACGCTCAACCGTTCGCATCAATCTTGCCCCGGGCCAAAAGCCTGGGGCTTTTTTGCGCATACTTGCATATCACCCGAGTATGCTTTGCATCCCGGGGCGTTTTTATCGGCGTGACATCGATCACGACCGCGCAGCGGTAGACGGTTCGATTACGCCCGACGTGGGCAGGGTTATTGCCCGAAATTCAGGGCGTGAACGTCGAAGGATCATTCGATCGGACAAGGTCCGCCTTTGCCGCAGGCTATGGCCTCTAACTTTGAATTAGATTCTAATTAAAAGTTGGAGGCGCGGGGCGGAATCGAACCGCCGATAGAGCTTTTGCAGAGCTCGGCCTTACCACTTGGCGACCGCGCCGAAATAATCGGAAGGCGGACGTTGCAAGGAATCGAGAGTCCGCGCAAGTCCGGAAATCATTTTGCTGAGGCTTCCGTTCGCTTGAAATTAGGTGAGATTCCCGAAGCGAGAAATTCAGGAGGCGATTTCCGCGGTATCAATCGGAGGTTGAGAGTCTCCTTTTTCGTAACTGAGCGCCAAACTGAAGCGGAAGATCGATCCTTCACCCGGTGTGCTATCCACGGGAATCGCTCCACCCATCAATTCGCACAGTCGTTTGGATATCACCAGACCCAATCCGGTGCCACCGCGTCGGCGGGTGCTGGAGGAGTCCATTTGATTGAAGGGTTTAAAGAGCTCGGTAATCCGCTCCGGTGGAATCCCAATACCCGTATCCTTGATTTCGGCGAACAGACGGAGGCCGCACATCCCATCGGCATCAACTTGAGACGAGCGGGTGGAGCTTATCCGAACTTCAACTCCGCCATTCTCGGTAAATTTGATAGCGTTGCCGACCAGGTTCATCAGCACTTGGCGGAAGCGACTTTGATCGCCGTTGATGAAGACCGGGACGTTGGGGTCGACCTTCATGTCCAATTTCAGACCGGCTTGCTTTGCGGTAGATTTAAAGTGATTGGAAAGATCGTTAATGCATTCTCGAGCGGAGAATAGCGAATGTTCGACTTCGAGCTGACCTGCTTCGAGCCGGGAAACATCCAGAATGTCGGCGATCAACCCTTCCAGCGCGACCCCACTCCTATGAATATTGTTCACGTATTCGGCCTGTTCGGGGCCCAATGATGAATCGCGTAGCAGCTTGGAAAACCCGATCACAGCATTGATGGGCGTGCGCACTTCGTGACTCACCACCGCGAGAAATTCGCTTTTGGCACGGTCGGCGGATTCGGCTGCTTCTTTGGCTTCGATGAGTGCGGCTTCCGCGGCCTTACGGTCGCTGATATCATGGCCGACCACCTGATACTCGAGGGTGCTCCCGCTTGAGGATTGAATGGCACGGTGGGTCCACTGGTAGCTCACAGGTGTGTCGCCATCGGCAGACACCAATTCGACTTCGAAGGAATCACGGTCGGGCAGGTTGCCCTGGGCGTCGCGTTTAGGGTATCCCAAATCCAAAACCGGGAAACGTTTCCCGACGAGTTCAGCACGTTTTTATCCAAGGAACTTTGAATACGCCTGATTGGTGAACGTGAGGGAGCCGTTGGGTTTGTAGCGGCAAATGAGGTCCACTTGATCTTCCACGATCCCGCGATAGCTTGCTTCCATTTTCTGTAGACTTTGTGCCATTCGCTCAATCTGTCGCGCGACACCAATTATCTCATCCTGCTCGAGAGTATAGTCTTCGTCATCAGCGGGCGTCTCATCGTTCTTGTTCGCCGCAAGATCGGCCTGTTCGCGTGCACTTTGATTGATCTCCCTCAATCGATCCATCATGGTGCGATCCCAGACGTATCCGGCGAGCACCAGAAGAATGGAGCCAATGATCGCAAGACCCAGGATCCAATAGGTCATTCCCAGTCGATCCCGTAATTCACCGTCCGTCGCTAATACGATCAACGAGACGGCGAGGCTGAATGCCAGAGCCAGAATCATGAAGGTCTTGCGCTGGAATAAAACGCCCATGTTTAAGACTTTATCGTGAATTCAACGCCCGAGTCTAACTTAAAGACGCGTTAGTGGTCGGTTAAAAAAGCGGTAAATGGGATGTTGCCAATAGATTACAAAATCGTAACTGCTACCAGTGTTTCCTAGGCGAATACCGGATTGTGCTTCTTTTCCTGTGCTAGCGTGGTGAGTGGACCATGCCCTGGAGCGAGAACCGTATCACGTGGAAGCGTGAAGATCTTTTGGCGATCGTTACGTAGTTGATCGAGGTAGTGCGTGGGGCTCCCTCCAACCGAGGAGGAAAAGAGCGAATCGCCAATCACCGCAAGCGGCCAACTGAGACCGGACACAAAGAACGTGGTTTGGCCGGGCGAGTGTCCGGGGGTCAGCACAGTCTTAATATCGAGTGCGCCCACATGGAAGTGAACACCTTCCTGGAAGTTTCTGGCCGTGGAATGGTCTACGGGTTCGGCTTCATGCGTCCAAACTTCCGCATCCGGGTGCGCGTCGGAGAGCTCGGTGAGGGCGGCGACATGATCCGCATGATTGTGCGTGATGAAGATATATTTAAGCCGCAGTCGTTCACTCTTGATGACATCGAGTTTCGCCTCGACTGAAGCACCGGTGTCGAATGCCACGGCTTCCTTGGTCTTCGAATCCCAGATTAGGAAACTGTTCACCGTCATATCTTCAAATGGCGTATTGAACGCCGCGAAGCCGCGGGGGAATACCGGGATTTTCGGATACCACGATTTACGGGCGAGTGCCTCCAATGCATCCGGGTGTAGCCGCAAATGACGGGCGACGCGACGGACCACCGCAAATAAGGTCTCACCGCTCTTTACTTTCGCGAGGTCCTCCAAGCTGATCTGGGCACGCGTGGCCAAATCCTCATCCGTGATTTTGAGACCACGTTGGGCTTTGTTGATGACGTCGTCGAAATTGTCCTCGAGGGGAATTAGTGGCATAAGCTCGAATTAGATGGCGTCGATGATGGCGTTAAATGTCGAACTGGGTCGCATCGCTGCAGTCGCTTTAGCCTCGTCCGGTTGGAAATACCCGCCGACATCAACGGCGGAACCTTGCACACCGTTGAGTTCAGCCACGACGGCGTCTTCGGCGGTGCTCAGTTGAACAGAAATCGGGGAGAATTGGGTCTTCAATTCGGCATCTTCATTTTGCTGGGCGAGGGCTTCGGCCCAGAACGATGCGAGATAGTATTGGCTACCACGATTATCGATGCCACCGAGACGCCGGGTGGGAGACTTATTCTCTTGTAATAAACGTCCAGTTGCTTGGTCCAGAGTGGAGGCGAGGACCTTGGCGCGCGGGTTATCCTGGGTTTCGCTGAGGTGTTCCAACGACACGGCGAGCGCGAGGAATTCACCGAGGGAATCCCAGCGGAGATAATTCTCGGCTTCGAATTGCTGCACGTGTTTTGGCGCGGAACCACCGGCACCGGTTTCAAATAAACCGCCACCGTTCATCAGTGGAACAATGGAGAGCATCTTCGCACTGGTGCCCACTTCGAGAATGGGGAAGAGATCAGTCAGGTAATCACGCAGCACGTTTCCGGTTACCGAAATCGTATCGAGTCCGTCTTTGATGCGGGCCAAGCTGAATGCGCATGCTTCGGCGGGGGCGAGGACCTTGATATCAAGCCCGGAGGTGTCGTGATCCTGGAGATACGTCTTCACCTTGAGCAGAATCTGCGCGTCATGGGCGCGCGTTTCGTCGAGCCAGAATACGGTCGGCACCCCCGTGGCACGGGCCCGCTTGACGGCAAGCTTCACCCAATCGCGGATCGGCTCATCCTTGGTTTGGCAAGCGCGCCAGATGTCACCGGCATCGACGGTGTGCTCCGTCAACGCGTTTCCGTTTCCGTCCACGATGCGAATCGTGCCCGCCGCAGGGGCTTCGAACGTTTTGTCGTGCGAACCATATTCTTCGGCCTTTTGGGCCATGAGTCCGACGTTGGGCACGGAACCCATGGTGGTCGGGTCGAGTGCTCCGTTTTGGCGGCAGAAGTCCAAGGTGGCTTGATACACGCCGGCATAACTGCTGTCCGGTA
>JABIRI010000239.1 GCA_018667915.1 Opitutaceae bacterium
ATAAATAAAAATCTTTATCTTTTGCGTTTGACCCCTTCAGGGGAGCGTTTGACCCCTTCAGGGGAGACCGAGTTGCAGCCAGGTGCGGAATACACCTTCGATGCCGCAGCCAAGAACCGTGCCGAGCACCAGCAGCGACGCGGCCCGGGGGAATGTCCATCCGGCCATCGTGCCGCCCATGCCTACGACCATGGCAGCAGTGGCCACCGCAAATGCCAGTGGCGTCCAAGCCAGAAGGGCCACGTAGACCAGTAAGATTACGCCCCCCCGGATCGCGCGCTGGCGATCGGCGGCCGGAATCGGGTTGGTGAATGACTGGTGCTCGGATCGTTCGCTCCACCAGATCGCCACCGCAAGGAGGACCAATAATGCGATCAGATAGCGCGCAAAACCGGGGAGTGATTCGTCCTGCTCGAAAGCAACCGCTCGCATGGTTTCGACCCGTCCATCCACCCAATTCTCCAAAGTCTCTCCGCGTCGAAATAGGGGGTCAATTGATAGCGCGGCCATCTCTTCCTGTAGCTGCTCACTCTTCATCGCTTGCTCGATCGCATCGGCGAGGAGCGCAACCCGGTCGGGAGGAGTGCCTTTGGGGGCCCACCAATAAAGGGCATTGGCGGCGGTGGTATTTAGTCCCGACTCGATCGCAGTTGGGGTGTCCGGCAGGGAGGCGTGTCGTTCCGCATTGAGGATGCCGAGGGCTTTGATTTGCTCCGCTGGAGGCGTGCCTTCCGGAGCGCGGAACCCGAGCGCTTCGGCCAACGAGAAAATGGTCACATCGATGTGACCGCCCATCAGGAATGCATAGCGTTTTTGGCCTCCCATAGACTGCACGATGTTAAATTCAACCCCCTCCTTCGCCTGCTGTAATTGGCGGGCAAAATAGTGAGGCGGTGTCCCCAGTGGCACGCCGAAACGAATCACTCCCGGCTCGGCAATCGCGGCGGCGGCCAGATCGGCCAAATCTTCGTAAGGGGCATCCGCCCGCACGACGATCACGGTCGTGTTTTGGGTGGACTGCGCGATGGGGACAAACGCCTCCGGTCCAAAGGGGACGGTCCGCGATAACTTTGAAGTGATCAGGCCCTCGTCGAGGCACAGAATACGATAGCCGTCGGCCGGCGAACGCATGACTTCACGGGCGCCAATGGTGCCGCTGCCGCCGGGTTGGTTCACTACCACGAGCGGAACGTCCAAGAGGTTCTCTCGCTTGATCGCGCGTTGCACGAGTCGGGCCAAGGTGTCGGTGCCGCCGCCCGCTGAATACGGCACTACGATTTCAATCGGACGGGCGGGGTAGACCTCTTCGATGGAATTGCCGCTGATTGATTTCCACTGCCAAACGCCTAGGAAAATTAGGGCTACTGCCGCCAACGGGGCGGCGATTTTGGGATTGAACTCAAAATTCACGCCGAACCTTTGGCTTGAGTTGGGGTGGATTTCTTACGCCGTAGCGAAGGCAGGATGACGACGAGTAGAGCGACCCCTAAGAACAATAATGAAAGGGGTCTGGTGAGTAAGGGATGGAAACTTCCCTGTGATCCCATCAATCCCATTGTAAGATTCTCTTCGGCGATCGGGCCGAGCACGAAGCCGATCACAAACGGAGCGAGCGGAAATCGTTTCCGTTCGAGCAGCAGACCGAACGCGCCGAACCCCAACATCACCCAAACATCAAACACCCGATTTGAGAGGCTGAAGGCTCCGACGACACAAAACGCCAAGACCACGGGGAGCAGCAGGTGCTTGGGAATGCGCACGGCTCGGGCGATCCGCCGAATCATGGTCAGCATCAATACGCCCATCACCAAATTGGCCAACAATACGGTGCCCGTGATCGTCCAGACCACGTCGGGATTGTCGTGCATCAGGCGCGGCCCGGGTTGCAGACCGTGCACCACGAGGGCGCCCAATAGAACGACCTCCACGACGCTGCCCGGCAGACCGAGGGCAATGAGCGGGATCAGCGCTCCGCCGATGGTGGCGTTGTTGGCGGTTTCCGCCGCAACCACGCCCGCCTCTTCGCCCTTGCCGAAGCGTTCCGGGTTTTTCGATACCCCCTTGGCGGCGGAATAGGCGGTAACTGCGCCGATGTTGGCGCCGATACCGGGAAGCAAACCGATGCTGGTGCCGATCATGGCCGAGCGTCCCATGTTGGCGGCATGTTTTTTAATGTCACTCCACGTGGGTAAAATGCGTTGATGGTCGAGCGTCACGGCGGGAGAGCCGGCTCCGCTTTTGTAGATCTCCTGGAAGACCTGGTTGACCGCAAACATGCCGATCAAAACGGGCAGCAAATCGAAACCGTTGTTGAATGCTTCGATGCCAAACGTAAACCGGGGTTGCCCGGTAGCGGAAGCGACGCCTGGCATGGAAAATAGGATACCGAGTCCGCCCGCAAACAAAGCCCGCCACCGAGAGCCATCACCGATGGTAGAGATCAAGACCAGTGCCACCATTACCAGTGAGAAGTATTCGAATGGCCCGAGCAGGGTGGCGACGCTCGCGACGGGGCCTGCCAAGGTAGATAAAAACACCCACGAGATGACGCCGCCAATGACTGAGCCCATGATACCCAGACTTAACGCCCGGGCCGCCTTGCCTTGTTGGGCCATGGGATAACCATCCAGCGTTGTGACGATCGAAGCGGGGGTTCCGGGCATGCGCAGCAAAGTGGCGGTGACCATACCGCCGCTGATCGCGCCGACATACATCGCCACCAGGAGAGTAAGCGCCAGGCGTGAATCCATCCCATAGGTCATGGGCAAGGCGAGGGCGAGTAGCATGGTGCCCGTGAGGCCGGGAATGGCGCCCACAAAAATCCCCAAGGCCGTGCCCGCCACGATCGCGATCAAGCCCATGGGGCTGAACAAGGTCTGCAGGGCTACTTCAAATCCAGGCATGATCGAAAACGATGCGATGAATGTTAGCGGTGCTCCGCATTGTGACTTGCCGAGGTCGCCGAAGTTTCGATGCGCCAACGCAACAGGGCGTCGAGCAAACGGCGCTTTTCAGGCGCGGCGGAGGGATCGTCCCAAAGGTTGCTAAATTCGCTCGGATCCGTCGCCAAATCGAAAAGCTGTCCCGCCTCGTCGTCGACGAAATGAACCAATTTCCAGCGCTCATCGCAGATCATGGTTTCAAATTTTGTCCCCGTCAGCGTTTGGTCCCCGACCTGTTCACACACCGCATATTCTCGTGGCGTCCACGCGTCGGTCTCGCCGAAAGCCGGAGTGAGGGTGCGGGCGGCGAAGTATTCGGGGATGTCGACCCCGGCGGTTTCCAGAATCGTGGGCCCGACGTCCATGAGTTGGCAGAGTCCATCGACCTTGCGCCCTGCGGCCACGCGGCCGGGAGACCAGACGATGAGCGGCACGTGCACGGATTGTTCATACATGGTCCACTTTTGACTGTGGCCGTGATCGGTCAGGCAATCACCATGGTCCGATGTGAAAATGATGAGGGTGTTGTCCAGCTGACCGGTCTTTTCGAGGTTGGCGATGATTTCGCCGACCTGCTCATCGATCATGCTGACGTTCGCCATGTAATATTGGCGTTGGCGCAGGCGGGCGGCCTCGGAGGGGTCCTTCTGATGCACCACGGAGTCGTGATCGATATCGCAATTGTGTTGGCGCAGGTCCTTCAGCGCCTGTGGCTGGTTAGCAAGGTCACTTTCGGTGACCGGATCCAGCGGAATGTCTCGGTCGGTATATTGATCGGCAAAGCGAGGAGTAGGATCGTAAGGCGGGTGGGGCCCGGGGAAGCCGACCTGCAGGAAGAACGGTTTGGGTTGCTCGTAGTTCTCGATCCAGCGGGAAGCGGCATTGCCGACAAAGTTATCAGAATGGGTGTCTTCTCCCATCTCCCACAAGAATGCGCCGAGGCTGTCCTGGTAGTCATCTCGCAAACGATAGAGTTCACGCTGTTGTTTACGCAGGCCGCGGGCAGTGAAGATTCGATCCCACTGGTCTTGGAATTCGCGGCCTTCGAGGTAACGGTCCTTGTTCTCCACCACAAAACGTTCGTGGAATCCCATCGGGGTTTCGAACGGGCACGAGTGCATCTTGCCGATGTTGGCGCAGTAGTAACCTCCCGCGTTGAGTCGTTCGACCCAGGAGTGCTCCCAGCGGTCCATGTTCTTCATTACACCGCACGTGTGGGGATACAGCCCGGTGAAGAGGGAAGCGCGACTTGGAGCGCACGAGGGTGCGGTCACATAACAGCGGCTAAACGAAGTGCCTTCATTGACCAGTCGATCCAGATTAGGCGTATCAACGTGGTCGAAGCCGAGCGCACGAATCGTATCGAATCTTTGTTGGTCGGTGAGGATGAGAACAATATTAGGTGGTGAGGTAGGCGCTTTGGGGTCCATGAAAAATGAATTACGGGGATCGAAATGGGGTAGGGAAGTTGAGCAGGGACGATTTACAGCCATCAAGGCATGCGGCTAGGGCGGGCGATTCAACCCATATGTGGTGTTTGACTCATGTTTCTCACGTTGAAGGGGACAAAAGAAGCGGTGTGGTTGTGAACCAGTTAACTCCGCTGGATCTGCCTTTGGTCTTCATTGTCGTTCGGGAGGTCGCTCTGCGATTCGCCTCAATTAATTCGTGTTTTATAGCGACAGTGCAGAGTGGGCGCTGAAAGGGCGGCCGAAGGGGGCACGTCGTGAAAAGTTTATTCCAGCCGCTACGCGGCCTGCGTAGAACTTTGTCTACGACATGACCCCGTGGGTATCGGAAAATTCTCGCAGGCCGACGGCTCCGAGGTCTCCAGACACAAAGAAGCCCGGAGAACCGAAGTTCTCCGGGCTAAATTGGGGGGTGGACGATCGCCAATCGTTCTTTCCCGGTGGTTTACATTTGGCGCTCTCGCTTTCGCGGGCTGTAAACTCCCCGACGCCACTCCACACGGCATGCGTGGTTTTCGATCTCATGGCGGGATCGCTCCTGTCGTTTCCGACCGGAGTTTATTGAGTGAGGCCTCTTTGCCTGGTTCGATCATCTCCCTGCCGGGAGCAGATTCGCCTGACACGGTGCTGACGTGCTTGCAAGTTTCACTCGCACATCGCCACCTCTTTCACG
>JABIRI010000162.1 GCA_018667915.1 Opitutaceae bacterium
CCGACATGAATCCCTCCGGACCGGAGGGATTTCGCCCAGCGCTCAGTCCAGCGACTTCACTTTCAGGTTCCGCCAATAGATGGTGCCTGCTTTACCTTTGTGGACTTGCAGGCCAAATGCGCCGGAAAGAAAGGTGTCGTTTTTCCAGTTGGAGACAGGCACGCCGTTGAGCCAGGTGCGCACGTGGTTACCGCGGGCTTCGATGGTCATACGGTTCCAACCATGTTGGATTTGGGCTTTGCGCGTCTCGGAGTGTTCGGCGAGCCATACGGGGTAGAACCAACCACCAGCCGCTTGTCCGTAAATGCCACCGGACCAACCGCGGCCGTGCGAAAAGGGTTCCATTTCCATTTGAGGACCGTAGGCGGTGGGGCCCGTTTTACCCTCGGTCCGAGTCGCGCGGAACATGACTCCGGTATTTCCTTCTACTTCCCATTTGAGATCACAGGTAAAAATGAAATCCGCGAAATCTGCCTTCTTGGTGTAGAGGTAAGTGCTTTCTGATCCAGGCACGGTGACTCCGCGAATCGAGTCGCCTTGCACCGTGAATTCACAGGTGCCGCCGATGGCTTCCCAGTCGTCGAGATTCTTGCCGTTAAACAGATCGATGAATCCTTCGCCGGTGAGTTTGGGCTCAGGTTTTTTGTTGATCAGCATTTCCCCGGGATCGGGCAGATTCTTCTGCTTTTCGTAGTGCTTGAACCATTTTTGTTGATTGGGCCCGGGGTCGAGTTCGCCCGCGAGGAGCGGAAGGGAAAGGCACGCCAGAATGAGGAGGAGGGTAGATTTCATGATATGGAAATGGGGGAGTTGAGTTTAAAGTTTGGTCCTCGACGGGAGGACTCCATTGACGCGCGAGTAGTCGACCATGGCTCCCTGCTGAGGATGGGCATCGAGCACGGCTTGGAGTTTTTCACGGGCGGCTTGAGCTGCGTGGTCGGGTAGGTGGGGATTGATTCGCGCGGTTTCTAGCACGTCCAACTGGGTGTCATATAGATTACCACTATCGTAAAGCTTGAAGCGCCGATCCCGCGCATAACGCACCTCCCAGTGCCGATATTTGTCGTCGAAGTCCTCGGCGTAGGGACGGGGGAAGTAGTAACCGTAAATCCATTCCCGCGGGGAACCTGCTTCACCGATACACTGGGACCAGAAACTGGTGCCGTCGCCGTCCGTGATCGTCTTGGGCGGCAACCCTGTAGCCTCCACCATGGTCGGGAAAAAATCAGAGAACGCGATTAGATCGCGATTTACCTGGCCGGCGGGAATATGGTTCGGCCAGTTGGCAATCAACGGCACGTGCGTGCCGTGATCATAGGTGTAACCTTTTCCGCCCCGGAGGGGTTGTCCTTCAAATTCGGATATGAGATCCGCGTTGGTGCCATTGTCGCCGGTAAAGATGACGAGGGTATTGTCGCGTAGGCCATTAGCTTCGAGGGTGTCAACGAGGCGACCGACGAGGGCGTCCATGTAGTTCACCATATCGATAAAGTTCTTTTTGTCGTCGGTTTCCTTCATGTTTGCGCTGTTCGGGGCGACGGGAAACGGGTTGTGCACCAGAATCATCGGATAGTAGGCGAGAAACGGAGTATTCGTTTCGGCGCATGACGCGATGAAATCAGCAAGGAAGTCCGTGCAGACATCCGGGCCGTAAGTTCCCTCAGGGAAATCGAGGATCCTGCCATCACTTTCGAGCGAAGGATCCCAGTAACGGGCGCGGCTGGTCATGGGGGTATTCCATAGGCAGTAGGAGTCGAATCCGGCTTCCTGTGGTGTCGTTCCGCCGTGCTCGGTTTTGAGCTGCCACTTGCCCGCGACCGCGGTCGCGTAGCCTGATTCCTTAAAATGGTTTGCGAAGGTAGGTTCCCCGTTGGGATACAAACCAAAGTCCTGGTAATTAAAGACATTGGATTTACCCGACATGAGGTTAACACGACTGGGCGTGCACAGCGGCGTGGAGTGGCAGTTCTCGAATCGGATCCCCGCAGCCGCGAGGGCATCGAGTCGTGGGGTTGAGTATTCTTCGCTGCCGTAACTGCTGAAGCATTCAAAGCCGATATCGTCGGCCATGATCAGCAGCACATTGACGGGTTTCTCGGCGGCCGAAGCGAGAGTCAGAAGACTAAGGAAAGTTATCAGTGATTTCATGGGGGGATGATCAATTGACTACGCACCGTATTGAGCGACAAGCGCGGTCCTTAGACCATGGAGAAATCTAAAAAAACGGGAAGGTTGATTTATGCGCAAAGTGACTCAGTTTTCTAACGAATATGTCGCGCCCCCCTCGCTTCACTGTCGCATGCATTGCGCCGCTTCTAGCTGCCGCCTTATTGGTAATTGCTCACCCGCCGCTGTCGGCGGCAAACCTGAAGGGCGATGGGCCGACGAACGCCAACATCCTCTACATCACGATCGATGATCTGAACGATTGGGTGGGGGCGCTACAAGGCCACCCGCAGGTGCAGACGCCCAATATCGACCGTCTGGCGGAACGGGGGATGCTGTTCACCAACGCGCATTGTGTGGTGCCCGCCTGTAGCGGATCACGTGCCTCCAACTGGACGGGGCTGCTGCCGATGCATACCGGCGTCTACGGAAACGGTCAGAAGCTGGAGCAAACGAATCCGGATGCGCCGGTGTTGCCAGAGGATTTGGCCGCCCAGGGTTACTACACTATGGGCACGGGCAAATTGGTTCACGGGAAGAGTCAGGCGTATTTCGATGAATATGGTCCGACCTACAACAAGTGGCGTCCGATTCTCGATGATGAACTGAAAATCACGGCCGAAGAATTGGCCGACGCGCAGCCTTATGTGCGTCACGAGATTCCACGTCTCGGTATCACCATGCCGCTCAATCGAATGCCGCGTGATCGTAAGCCGGATTCGTCGACCATCGATTCGTTCGACTGGGGTGTGATCGATCGCCCCGAGTCGGAATGGACCGATACGCAAAGTGCGGATTGGGCGGTGGAAAAACTTGGCGATTCTTACGACCAACCCTTCATGTTGGCGGTTGGGTTTTATCGTCCGCACCAACCGCTTTGGGCGCCCAAAAAATACCACGACATGTATCCGCCGGAGTCGGTCGTTTTACCGGCAGTATTAGCCAACGATTTGGATGATCTCTCCCGCACCGCTCAGGACCTCGGTCGTTATGCGCTCACGAGTGGTCGCCACGATACTACCGTCGAAAACGGTCAGTGGCGAAATGCGGTGAGTGCCTATCTGGCGTGTATTTCCTTTGTGGATGCGCAGCTCGGCAAGGTGCTGGATGCGTTGGAGGCATCGGACCATGCCGACACTACCATGATTGTGCTCTGGTCCGACCACGGGTGGCAGTTGGGTGAGAAGGAACATTGGGGTAAATTCACCGCGTGGGAACGTTCGACTCGGGTGCCGTTGATCATCGCTCCGGCGGCCAACGATACGTCGGTCAAATTCAACTCCCGCAAACCCGTTAGCGCCCCCGTCTCATTGCTGGATGTTTATCCTACGGTGATGGACATGCTCGGATTGGATCTTCGCGCGGATTTGGATGGTAAATCCATGGTGCAGCTCATGGCGGGCGAGACCGCGGATTGGAAGAAGGGCGCGATCTCAACCGTCGGTCGAGGCACCCACACCGTTCGCATGTGGAATTGGCGTTACACCCGATATTTTGATGGCTCGGAGGAGCTCTACAATCTGAAGGCTGATCCGCAGGAATGGACCAATCTGATCGACGACCCTGCGCACGCCAAAACCGTGAAACGACTCGCGAAGGCGATTCCCAACGATCCGAACTACGACCACTTTGTGCGCTACGGTGATTTTAAGGCGGTCGCTCCTAGCGATGGTTCACCGCTCATGCTCTTCGGGCCGAAAGTGGAGATGTTTGCCGAGGCGAAGGATGTCTCAAAAGACTACCCCGCGATCACCGCGAAGATCGAAGCCTTTCTCAAGAACCACCAAGGCCCCGAGAAGCATCTCAATATGGATACGCTTTAAGCGCGTTTTCGAAATTGCGGGTGAATCTCAATCGAGTGATTCAATCGGCCAGTTCTCCGAGGTGGTTCGAGCGGTCGAGAAGTAGTCCTCGAAAGTCTGCACGATTCCGGGGAAGCGAGAGGCAATGTCTGCAGTTTCTCCGGGATCGCGGGCGAGATGATAGATTTCCAAGAGCTCGCCCGGCTGGGGCCGAACCGCCTTCCAATCACCCCAACGCGCGGCTTGCTGGAAACCATTTTCAAAGAACTCCCAATACAGGAACCGATCACCGAGGCCGGTCGCCTCGCCGCGAATAACGGGCATCACATTCACTCCGTCGATGGAATCTGGAGCCGATGTCCGCGCAACGCCGGCAAGGGTGGGAAGCACGTCCGCCAAATACCACGGAGTGTCATTGGTTGAACCGGAGCCAATCTGGCCGGGCCAGCGCACGATCATGGGTGAGCGAATGCCGCCTTCGTAGACATCTCTTTTGCGACCACGAAGGAGACCGGAGCTGTCGAATCGGCCCTCCCAGCGTTCGGCAGCTCCGTTGTCGGAGCAGAAAAACACGATCGTTTGCTCATCGATTTTAAGTGATTTCAAAAGGGCAAACAAGTGCCCGATGTCACGATCGAGTCGGGTGATCATCGCCGCGTGAACCTTCTCGTCGTCTGTCCACGGTTTATCGGAGTAGGGCGCGGTATCCGGAATCTCATACTTGGCGTGAGGCACGGTATACGGGAGGTAGAGGAAGAAAGGACCGGCTTGGTGGCGTTCGACAAAGTCCAAAGCAAATTCAGTGAAGAGATCATGGGTATACGTCTCTTGGCCTCCGGTGGCATTTCCGGGGAGATCGAAGCGGTCTTGGTTCTTCCAAATATACTCGGGGAAGTAGCTGTGCGCTCGGCGCTGATTGAGGTAACCGAACCATTCGTCGAACCCCTGGTCGTTTGGTGTTCCGGTGGTGCCAGGTTCACCCAATCCCCATTTGCCCGTGATTCCGGTGGTATAGCCCGCAGATTTCAAAACCTCCGCGACCGTGACGTCTTCGGTAAAAAGGGGGACGCGTCCCTTGTTTCCCGCCAATCCGAGCACGCCGAATTTTCCGAAATTCCCTCGGACCGTAGTATGCCCCGTGTGCTGTCCGGTCATGAGCACACTCCGCGAAGGTGCACAAACCGGAGAGCCCGCATAGAAATCGGTGAAGCGAATCCCTTCTGCCGCCATCTGATCAAGAAACGGAGTTTGGATGACGGTTTGGCCGTAAGAACCCAGATCTCCGTAGCCGAGATCATCCGCCATAATGAAAATAATGTTGGGTCGAGATTCGGCCATCGCCATGGCGGCCGACATTCCGAGGGTGCAGCACAGCAGGCGCTGTAGCTTGGCTAACCAAATTGAGAGGGTGTTCATTGAGAGGGCAGGAAAGGTGGAATCAAAGCGGGGAGACTACAGGCCTTTAAGTTAGGACGACTGGGAAGGCTAAAACGGTTAAACGATGTTGGGCAAATATTTGCCAAGGCGATGGTTTGGTAGGGTAGTTGCCGAAGAGATTTGCCTCAGGTTTTTCTCCGATTATTCGTTAGATCGATAGTTACTCCTTTCGAACCCCCCATGCCCCACAACATCCCAACGTTAAATCGCCTCAAACATGCCCGCGCGCTGCTCTACGCATCGCTGATTACTTTGACGGGGTTACTCACCGCGGCTGCATCTGATAGTCGTCCCAATGTATTGATCATGTTGGCCGATGATATGGGTTACGGTGATCTCGGGAGTTATGGCGGTCGTGCGATCACGCCGAACATCGATCGATTGGCGGCGGAGGGCGTTAAGTTCGAAGACTGTTATTCGGGAGCGCCAAATTGTTCGCCAGCACGGGTAAGTCTCATGACGGGCCGTATGCCTACTCGGGCTGGCATGTATAGTTATCGACCACCGGGAAGCACGATGCACCTGCGGGGTGAGGAAACGACGATGGCAGAGGTTATGTTGGCCTCCGGATACCAAACCGCTCATGTCGGCAAGTGGCATCTCAGTTGCCTGCCACAGGACCCGGCTCTGAACCAAGCCCAACCGATCGATCAAGGGTTTCAATATTCGCTCGGCACGGAAAACAACGCGGAGCCGTCGCACCTCAACCCTGTCAACTACGTGCGCAATGGCGTCGAGATCGGCGAACAGAAGGGCTACTCAGGTCAGTTGCTGGCCGATGAGGTGGAGGCCTGGTTTGAGACCGTCTATGATGACGAAAAACCATTCCTGCTCTACGTGCCGTTTCATGAACCCCACGCCAAGATTGCGACGCCACCGGAGTTGAGCGCGCAATATCCCGATTTGGATAAGAAGTCCGCCGACTATTTCGGAAACATTCAGCACATGGATAGCGCCGTGGGTCGCATCCTCGCCGAGCTCAAGGCCCGAGGTGTCGCGGACAATACCCTTATTTTCTTTGGTTCGGACAACGGCTCTTATCGCATGGGTTCCAACGGCAACCTACGCGGGCTTAAAGGCGGAGTATATGAGGGGGGCATCAAGGTTCCCGGCATCTTTCATTTCCCGAAGAAGTTCGTGGGTGGACGGGTTTCGCAGACTCCGATGTGGTTTCCGGATTTGTTACCCACGGTGGCGGCGTTCACGGGCGCCGAGATTCCCGCAGATTTGGAATTGGACGGTATCGATCTGAAACCCTTGTTGACGAAGGGGACCGTGCCCGATCGCGACGCTCCCCTGATGTGGTATTTCTACCGCAGTTCACCCGAGGCCGCGATGCGGTATGGCGACTACAACCTGATCGCCCGTTCCAGCGACAACCAACGCCGCACCCATCCGATCGTGGCCGAGGACATGCCTTTTGTTAAGTCGGTGCGGCCGGAATTTTTTGAACTCTACAACCTGACCACCGATCCGGGACAACGTCACGATCTTGCCGTGGCCATGCCCGTGAAGCTCCGGGAGATGAAGGCCAAATTCTGGCCGCTGTTTGAAGCCTCTCGGGCGGAAGGTCCGGACTGGGAGGGACTGCCACCCGCAACCACCTACCGGGCTACCCACGACAAGCCCGCGGAGTTTCTGCGGAATCAAGAACGGTTTTTGCCTTAGTTTTGAGCCGCCCGCAGACGGCGTGGCCGCTGTTTCCAAGCAGGCGGCAGTCGGGCGTAAAGCCCTACCCACGGCAAAGCAACGGATCGGAAATGTGGGCCGGGCCCTGGTTGCCTTTGGCGCCGCCGTAGGCGGGTAAACTTTACGCCCGACGGAGAACACTTCCGTGGGCGAGCTGTTCCCGTCCCGCATTTTGCTCCGGGACTTTCCCCAGACACAGAACGCAATTTTCTGGTTATGGACACGGATATGATGGTATTTCAGTTGCACATCGTATGCCGATTCTACCCCCATCATTCGACCGATTGTATTCAGATTATCGGAGATTATTAACTACTCTGAGTATCGTGGTTTCAACGGCGAGCCTCTGCGCTCAACCCACCGTCCGCACCGTTGAGTCTCAAAGCGCGCCGGTGAAGGATTACCGTCTTTTCGTGGGGATGGACCTGATGGTCCTGCACCAGGGCGAATACGCCAAAATGGATGCCTATTCCGATCATGGTGCGCGACTTGCCGTGGGGGATCGTCCGGTGGTGGACGTGCGGTTGAACAACCGCACTCGATTTGAACGCACTCCGCGGGTGGGGCGCAATGCCCTGCAGATTCAGG
>JABIRI010000156.1 GCA_018667915.1 Opitutaceae bacterium
CACCTCTTCATCGCTCTCGGCGGTTTTGACGCCTTCGGGAATCATGGGTTGATCGCTCACGAGTAGCAGTGCTCCGGTCGCGATCTCATTGAAGAAACCGGTCATGAAGATCGTGGCGGTTTCCATGTCGATGGCGATGGGACGGATTTTGCGGAGGTATTTTTTAAACTTCGCATCGTGCTCCCACACGCGACGGTTGGTGGTGTAAACTGTGCCGGTCCAGTAGTCGCGGCCGAACTCACGAATGGTGGTCGAGATCGCTTTTTGCATGGCAAACGCGGGCAGGGCGGGGACCTCGGGCGGGAAGTAATCGTTGCTTGTGCCCTCGCCGCGGATGGCCGCGATGGGCAGAATCAAATCGCCGATCTCCGCGCGGTGTTTGAGGCCGCCGCACTTGCCGAGGAAGAGGACGGCCTTGGGGTTGATGGCGGTGAGCAGATCCATAACGGTCGCGGCGGTGGCACTGCCCATACCGAAATTGATGATGGTGATGCGGCCAGCGGTGGCGTTGGGCATCGGCTTGTCTTTGCCGCGAACAGGCACGCGGTGGCGTTGGGCGAAGACCTTCACGTAGTGCTGGAAATTGGTCAGCAGAATGTGGTCGCCGAGTTCTTTCAAGGGCACCCCGGTATAGCGAGGGAGCCAATTATCGACGATTTCCTTGCGGGTTTTGAGTCCCCTAGCGGTTGGGCTGGAGACGGGAGTCGCGGAGGGCGGCGCGGAGGCAGCGGCAGAGGTTACGGGCTTCGGCATGAATAGGGATACGCCAAACTAGGGCGGAGGCGCAAGCGCGAGTGTTTCGCGCTAACGTCGGGCTCGGGAGGAGAGCGCTAACTGGCGCGACTGGAAATTAGGGCAGTTCATAGACCTCAACCAAAGCTTCGCCGGTGCCTCCGGCGGTGCCAGAAACGTGGGCAGTGTAGGCTCCGGGAGGCAGCGTAATGACCACGGCGGCGTCGGCCGAACCCGCAGTGAGGGCAAAGGCTCCGGTGATGGTTGAGGCCTCGGCTACTCCGGTTGCGGTGCCCCAATCGTCGTTGCTGGCAATCACTGTATCTGTTCCGTTGATACTGGTATGCACTTCCAGCGTAGGATTGGCCAGCGTGTTGGGCACTCCGAAGTCCGCCAGCGTCGGTCCCACGCCTCGAATCAGCAGCCGCATGGGTTGGTCACCGGCAATGACGAATCCGGCGATGAGGGTTTCGTCGGCAGTGCCGGCAAAATTACGGGCGGAGATATTAATCAGGCGCGGTGTGGTTGTAGTGAGGGTATCGTAGCCTTCGACAATCACTACGCCGCTGGAACCGATGGGTTCGCTGTTAACATGCACGGTAGTGGGGCCGCTGATATCTGTGACCAGGGCGGCATCGCGACTGGAGGTATCGGGCAACGGGAAGGCGCCGACGGTCGAGAACAGCGGCGCGAGGGTCACGTTGGCTCCACTGTTGGCCCAGTTATCGTTGCTGGCGTAAGGTGTCGTGGCAGAACCTGAACCGTAGACGTCGAGGCGCGGATCGTTCAATACGCCGCTGATGCCGTAGTCGCTTTCCAACGTCGGGCCGACGGCGCGCACGAGCACGGGTTTACTCCCGGCGCTCATCACGAAGCCGATGATGAGTGCGTTGCCGTTACGACCGGCGATGGATCGGATCGAGACGTTGCTGAGTCGACTCGGAGCCAAAACTGTCACCGTTACGAGGGCACTTTGGCTCGTAATCGAACCCGCGGAATTACTGACCCGAACAGTGTAGTCACCGGCGTCGCTGGTTTGTAGGGCCGAAAATGAGAGCGTCGCTTGGGTGGCGCCGTTCACGGGAGTGCCGTTTTTGAGCCATTGGTATTGGAGAGGTGCATCGCCGCTGGCCGTGACGCTGAGAGTGGCCGCACTGCCAGCCAATTGGGTGATGCTGCTCGGATGCTGACTGATGGTGGGAGCGGTGACTTCTTCGACGGCTAGTGCGTCGCGGATATTGGGGACCACCAGCGATCCGCGCCCACCGGTTGCTTCCCAGAAATTGTAGGATGAATCACCATTGTCGCCGGCGAGGGTGAATCGATGGACGGATTCGTCGAATTGGGCGATGCGTCCGGGAGCCAGCGGCGTTGGCGTGAGCAGGACAAACAGCACATTGAAGGACGTAGGCGCCGCGCCGAACGCGGGCACGCGCGCGCCTTTTTCCGCTACGATACGTTCGATTGACCAATCGTCAAAACCGGTGGCGCTGAATTCGCCGGCATTGCTGCCGGCCACGTATCCTTGGGCCACGCGGGTAACCGGGACTTCAGCAGCTGGCGCGAGACCCATGGCGTAAAGTTCCAGGGGAGAGTAGGGTAAGGCGTTCCCTCCGTTGGCAAAAGTTCCCCAGCTCGTTGAGCCGGCCCGGAGGCTATTGGCCCGGTAGTTTCCACTGCCAAGATCTTGCAGCGAAGCCGGATCCCAGCCGCCAAGTTGCCCGCCCACTCCTGCGTATCCCCAGTGCCCTCCGACTTCGGTAGGTATTATTCGGTTGGCCCAGCGATGTGCGATTTCATGCAGGCTGGGTCCTCCCTCCACGCCGCTATAGTGGGCGAGATGAATCACGGATTGCAGTCGACCTGCTGAACCGAACGAAGCGGTGCTATCAAATATACTGGTTCCGATTCCTGCGATGTCGTTTTGGACCGAGAAATGAAGCCCAAAGTATGGCGCGGTAGAACTCGAACCGGCTTCGTTGGTGAAGATCACGAAGTCGAAACTGTCTTGAAAATGTCCGAGGACGCGGGAAGTGAGATCCTCGGCGCTGGAGTAAAGTCCGTTGGCATAAATGTCGTCATGCAACGCAGTCGGAATCTGCAACTCCAGCACGCGGCCCGAGCCGTTCAGTCGCAGATGGTAGTCCCCGTCGGCGACCTCAACAAAAGGTTCAGCCATGCCGGGTGAGGGGTCGAGTGCGTTGGCGACCCCATCGCCGTCGAGGTCGAGGTTGAACACGTAGTCGGCCGTGTAATATTGACCGGAATTAGATCCCTGCACCTTGGTCCCTAATCGCAACCACACCTCACGGTCGGTGGGCAGGCCACTTACATCGAGCGAAGTTGCCGACCCCGGAGTCAGCCTCTGTAGATCCTGCGCCCCCTGTGACGTTCCGAAATACAGCAGGTAGTCATCCGACGCGACCTCTTCCCAAGTGAAGGTGATGGTGCCGCTGGCAATGTTCCCTCCCGGTGTCGGTGAGATCAGACTGCTCGATTGGGCTAGAAGCATTCCGCTGGATGCGATCCAGAGTCCGCTTAGCGTGAGGATGGTCAGAAAAATGGGGAACTGTTTCATGCTTTGATCTTCGCGACCACGACTTTGCTACAATTCCCCTCCGACAAATCCTTTGCGCGTTATGAGTTCCTTCGGATGGGACCGCGGAAAACGGCGCGGAGAAGAGTTAGGTTTGTCGTCTTCGGCAGCAGCTGAGCGCGATGGCAAAAATACCTATGATGGAGGCGAAAGCCGATGGTTCCGGCACAGCTGTCAGTTGGATATTATCGAAGGAGGTGATCCCCGATCCTTGTGCCCACGACTGGAATCCTAGATGGAATTCATTCAAATTTTGGCCCCCGAAATGTGAATCCCGGTAGTGAGTAATACCACTGGTGATATCGAAAGAGAAGGACTGCCACGTATTCGCGGACGAAAGATCGAATTTTAAATTCAGTCCACCCGCAGCCCCTGAGGTGCCCGTCGAGGAGGCAAGATAATACATCGGGTGGGTTTGGCTATTCGATAGGGTTCCTGAAGTCGCTGATATCAACCCCGTGTGGTTGGTGGTTCCGGAGGAGATCGCGTCGAAGGAAAGGGTGTAGGTGTAGCCGTTACTTGGGTTGTAACTACTGAGATCGATCACGGTCGTTTTGATGGCATTGTTGAAGCCGGAGCCGGTGAATGTCAGCATTTTCGAGCTGCTATTGATGCCTCCCGTAACGCTGTTGGTTCCGACTTGAGCATGGGTGGTGACTGCTCCGGTACCGGTTGTCGACCATCCTGTCGGTGCGCTGCTAAGGGTATGACCAGACTCAAAATTTTCGGAATAGAGTGTGGTTTGGGCATACAAACCAGTTGTCAGAAAAATGAGGGAAAGGGGGCAAGTAATTTTCTCATGATTAGGGTGGGCAGGAAATTGTAATCAAAGTCTGGTGGTTTCAGTCCATCTTTTTATGCCTTTTCGATTGGGCCTATTCCGTGGGTTGCGGACTCAGGTCGGCGCCAGGAATCGTGTGATCGAAGCGGGTTTCACCGTGCTTATCGATGCAGACGACGCGGAGGGCGCGTTTGGCGCCTTTGCCGGTGATGGCAACCTTCACGAAGTTTTGCTCTCCGATGATGGTGTCGGGGATGACGTGAGGATCTTTACCTTTTACCTTCGGAGCATCGCGGAAGGCACCGCTGGAAAGGGGCGACGAGGTGATCTCGTAAACCCACTGGCCGGAGTCACCGATCTGGCGGCGATACATGGCGGAGTGGTGAACGTCACCGGTGAGGAAGACGACGCCGGTGATTTCGTTTTCAACGATGAACGCCATGAGCTCTTCCCGTTCGCGGCGGTAGAGTTCATGCGGCTCACCGAACGGCGCGGTTTGCAGCATCTGATTGCCGGTCGCGATGAAGAGGAAACGGAAGTGGCTCAGTTTCTTGGCGGCGAGAAGGGACTGTTTGAGCCACTCGAGTTGTTGGCGTCCCCATTGGGTCTTGTCGGCGTGCTGGTCCTGATCGAGTTCGGCGGCGTCTCGATAGTAATGATTGTCCATCAGGAAGAAGGCTGCATCGCCCCAGAAGAATTTACTGTAGACCCCGGGATTGTCGGGTTCGCCGTAGGTGTGATTGCCCCAGTAGGATTTGAAAACATCGAGGGCTTCCGCTTTATATTCGAAGGACCAGTTGGAGTCGTTGGGGCCGTAGTCGTGATCATCCCAGGTGGCGTAGTGATGCATCGAACCAAGGAATCTTTGCATCTCGGGGATAGCGCGGTCGTGGGACGGGCGATGCCACATGCCGCTGACGGAGCTGTAGTCCGCTTCGCGCCAATACCAGTTGTCGCCGGTCCAGATCATGAAGTCGGCTTCGGTTTCGGCCATGAGCTCAAACGTGCGGGTCGTTTTGCCGTAGCCTTCGCCGGGGCGGTCATATTCCGGATCGTTGATGTAGGCACAAGAGCCCACGAGGAACTCAAAATCGGGTGGAGGCTTCCGCCATTCCCAAAGGTCTTGGGTCGTGAACGTGGCAGGGGCGGCTAGGACTGCTTCGGTTCCGTCGACCACGATCCGATAATCGTAAGTCGCGCCCATCTTGAGCAGACCGGGCACGAAATGATGAATCTGTCCTCCGCCGGGATGATGCGGCATGTCGTCATGTTTGAGTTGAAGGACCTGGTCAGGGACGTCGCGCAACCAATATTCGAAACGGACAGAATCTGCGTCCTTAGTTTCCAACCAGACAAAGACCTCGCGGTGAGCTCGATACCCGAGCATCGGACCGGAAACGATTTCTCCAGCCCAGGAGAGTAGGGGAATGGAGACGGCCGCAATGAGGCCAAGAGCGCGCAAACGAATCATAACCCGGATGCTGCAGGCTTTGATTGAAAATGCAAAGCCCGCGTTGTTACTCTGCGGTATATTTCCGGCCGAAACGATCAGGGTTGAGCCGAGGTGTTCCAGTAGATGACGACGTTCTTTGTGCGGCGCCCACAGGCGACAATTTCGGGTCGGCCGTCGCCATTGAGATCGCCGACTTTGAGGTCCTCACAGGCCATGTTACCGGAGTCTATGTCGGCGACCAAGTTCCACGCGGAGCCGTCGGAGTTGGGCCGGTAGAGCTGAATGCCCACGGGATCATCGGGGCGTCCGCCGCGCCAGCCGGCGATGATTTGATCGCTACCGATTCCCAGAAAGTCAGCTGCGGCCAACGCATGCCCTTGAATATAGTCATCGGCGAGGACGGTGCGTTTGAGGTGCTGCGCTTGGGAGTCGATCGAGGTGTAGGTATTCACGACCAGCTCATTGCCGTGGATGGGTTCGATGCTGGCGACGAATGGTTTTCCATTGGGTAGTTCTCCATGACGGACTTCACCCGCGCCCTCGCGGCTGAGCCGAACGGATCTCCACGGTTCCGTGCCGGGAGTCAGGAGATGAACGCCCTCCATGGAAGCGGTGAGCAAGGCTTCAGACCGCTGCGGGCCACGGGCCACGATGTCGTAGTTGTGGGCCTTGTGAAATTGGTCGTTGATGAGGAATGTTTCCCCGTTCGCCGATCCTGAGGCGGGCGTGTGATAACCTAGTAACTTGATGCCCGTGCCTTCTCCGGTGCCGGCATCGTTACCGCGTCCATGGAGAGGCAGCACGGTGAGGAAGTAGTCGTCGCCCGCGGCTTTGACCCAGTGCATGCGGTGCACCGTAGGTTCGTGATGGAGTTCCCGTGGTGGCCACATCTGGGTGCGATTTGAGCCTGCTCTCAAGACGAAGACCGCGCCGCTGTTTTCGGTATCGCGCGGTTGCCACTGAGCGCCGATTGCAACCTCTGCTTGGCCGTCGCCATCGATATCCCGAGCCGCGACGCAAACGTGATCCCGTTCAGTGAGGTGCCCACTGATGATGTGCTTTTCCCAGGTGGGGTTTTCATACCACGCCACATTGTCCTTATCGACGAGGACGATGTCGTCTCGGCCGTCGCCGTTGATGTCGGTGAGTTCCAAGCCATAACCGATACCGATTTGGTCATCGATGGTTTGAGGCCTGACCAGTGACGCGGCGGAAAGTGATGATGCGGTGGCGAGTAGGGAGGCGAGGAGAGCGGGGTAGGTAGTGCGAAACATCGAAAGAGGGGTGAGGAATGCGGAAGCAAACCTGTGAACCCACTCCCTTTCCTGCAAGGCTCGCTATCGGCTCGCGAGAGCGTTGGCGGTATTGAGATGCTCTTCGCCGGTGTATTTTTCGGACTGTTCGTCGGCGTGATAACTGGAGCGGACCATGGCACCGCTTTCGACGACGCCAAAACCGATTTTGAGACCGAACTCCTTCCACCGCTCGAACTCGTCGGGGTGCACCCAGCGATCGATTTTCCAATGCTGCGGGGTGGGCTGAAGATACTGACCGAGGGTCAGGATGTCGATCTGGTCATCGACGAGATCGCGAAGGGTCTGTTCGATTTCCTCTTGGCGTTCGCCGAGGCCCAGCATGATTCCAGTCTTGGTCGTGAAACCGCGACTCTTTGCGTGGCGCAGCACGGAACGTGAACGGTCGTAACGGGCTTGGACGCGAACCGGTTTTTGCAGGCGTTCGACGGTCTCGACATTGTGGTTATAAATGTCGGGTTTGGCGTCGAGCACGGTGTTGACCGGTTCGAGGCGGCCTTTAAAATCGGGCACCAATACTTCGATGGCGGTGTCGGGGTTCTTGTGGCGCACGGCTCGGATCGTCGCAGCCCAGACACTGGCTCCGCCGTCGGCGAGTTCGTCGCGGGCCACGGACGTGATCACGCAGTGTTTGAGTCCCATCTTGGCGACGGCATCGGCGACGCGGGCGGGCTCGGCAATATCGTATTCGGTCGGGCGGCCGGTCTGGATCGCACAGAAATTACACGAGCGGGTGCAAATGTTGCCCAGGATCATCACGGTCGCGGTCCCGCGGGACCAACACTCACCTAGGTTGGGGCATTGGGCGCTTTGGCAGACGGTGTGAAGCTGGTTCTCGTCGACGAGTTTGCGCACGGCCTGATAACCGGGACCGGAAGGCAGTTTGGCGCGAAGCCATTTGGGTTTACGGGAAGTGTCGGTGAGATCCATCGCTTATGAAAGGAGGCTGTTTAACCACAGATGGACACAGATAAACACAGATAAATGCAGTTATGAGGTGAATTATTGAGCATCAGCGATAGGAGCTAATATCAGCCAACGCGATTCATGAACCCGGGCCAGAGAGACTGGAATTCCTGGGCCAACACGGTCTGCACCGTGTCCGTTGAAGGCGGATCCGAGAGTTCTTGGGCGAGTGAGGTGACGGTGCCTTCGGTGTTGGCGATGCCACAGGGGACGATGCCATCGAAATGGGCGAGATCGGGGGCGACGTTGAGCGCGAAGCCGTGGTAGGTCACCCAACGACGGACGGCTACGCCGATAGCGGCGACTTTGCGTTGGCCCAGCCAAATACCGGTGAGACCCTCACGACGAGCGGCCGCGAGACCAAAATTGCCCAGGGCTCGAATCATGACTTCCTCGAGAAATCGTAGGTAAGCGTGAAGGTCTTTGACCGCCGAAATGTCCATGATCGGGTATCCGACCACTTGGCCCGGACCGTGATAAGTGATGTCACCCCCGCGATTGGTCTCGGCCACGGTGATGCCTTGAGCGGCAAGTTTTGCTGGGTCCCAAAGCAAATGAGCGGCTGAGCCTGCCCGCATACCAATGGTGTAGACGGCATCGTGCTCCGTGAAAATCAGGGTATCGCCTGCCTCACCATCGATCCGTATCTGGACCTGCTCCTTCTGTCGCTCAAACGCCTCCGCATAAGCGGTGCGGCCCCAGTCTTGGACGGATATGTCGGAGGGTTGCTTCATGCCAGAAGAGGCAAGGTGTCGTGCATGGAGCGAGGCGCAACTCTGGAACGGTAGTGTTGTTTTGCATTTGCGCCGTCATGATCCGTTTTTCACGGTGACCGATTCCATGAGCGACGAGACCGATATTAGCCACGATCAGCATGCAGTGAGACGCCAAAAGCTCGAAGAGCTTCGGGCTGCGGGTTCCGACCCGTTTCGTGCCAACGTCAAACCGACGCACTTCTCCGCCGAGGCGATCGCCGCTCATGTGGAGGGTGAAGATAACGCCATCACCGTGACGGTTGCGGGTCGTATCGTCACGCGACGCGACATGGGTAAGAGCCAGTTCGTCAAGATTCTCGATCAAGAGGGCATCATCCAGCTTTACGTCAAAAAGGACGTGATTGGCGAAGAAGTGTATCCGATTTTCAAAAAACTAGATCTGGGCGACTTCATCGGCGTGACCGGCACGTTGTTCAAGACGCGCACCGGAGAGATCACCGTTCGAGCCGAGAGTTACACCCTCGTGACCAAAGCATTGCGACCCTTACCGGAGAAATTTCACGGCCTCACGGACCCCGATCAACGGTTCCGTCAGCGTTACTTAGACCTGATCGTGAACAAGGAATCGCGGGATCGTTTGATCACCCGCTCCAAGATCGTTTCGCACATTCGTCGCTTCTTGGAAGATCGTAACTTTCTCGAAGTTGAAACCCCGGTCCTGCAAGGCGTGGCGGGCGGCGCGGCGGCACGGCCGTTTGATACCCACCACAACGCACTCGGCGCGGACTTCGTATTGCGGATTTCACTCGAACTTTACCTCAAACGCATGCTGGTGGGCGGCTTTGATCGTGTGTTTGAGATTGGTCGCAATTTCCGCAACGAAGGTATTTCCCGTCGTCATAATCCTGAGTTCACCATGCTCGAGGTTTACGAGGCGTATGGTGACTACCGCACCATGATGGAAATGGTGCAGGGCATGTTGCGGACGCTTTGTGACGATGTTTTGGGCACCTCCAAAATTACTCATGCGGCGAGCGGTGAGGAAATCGATTTTGCCGCCGATTGGCGCGAAGTGCCTTACAAGGATCTCATTCGTGAGAAGACGGGCGACGCGGGCTGGTTCGATCTATCCAAGGAAGACAAAACGGCGAAGGCCAAGGAACTCGGCTGCAAGGTCGAGGCCGATTGGGAAGAGTTCGAAATTACCAACGAGATCTTTTCCAAGCTGATTGAGCCGAACCTTATCCAACCTACCTTTGTCACCCATCTGCCCAAAGAGCTCTGCCCCTTGGCGAAGCTGAACCTAGACGATCCCAGTGTGCTGGATGTGTTCGAGCTGATTATCGGTGGCATGGAGATCGCGCCCGCTTACAGCGAACAGAACGATCCCGACGTGCAGCGTGCGATGTTCGAAGCCCAAGCGGGTGGGGAGCAGCAAAATGTGGATCAAGACTTTCTCACGGCCCTCGAGCACGGCATGCCGCCGGCCGGTGGCATGGGGATCGGCATCGACCGCCTGTGCATTTTGTTGACGGGCGCGGAGAGTATTCGGGATGTGATCCTGTATCCGCAGCTACGTCCGGAAGCAACGAGTGGAAAAGCTGAGAGCTGAAACCTGATAAGCTGAAACTAATCCGTCTTAACTGGGTCCAAATTTCAGCGTTTCAGTTTTTCAATTTTCAGCGTTTCATACTCCGTGCCTTGGTCCCTTTACCTCGCCCTTAAGCAGCTTTTCCCCTCGGGGAAACGGTTCCCGTTCTTTACGGCGATATCGGTGTTGGGGGTGATGTTGGGCGTGGCGCTGCTGATCGTCTCGATCAGTGTGATGGGTGGATTTGGGCGCGAGATAAAGCGCATGATCGTGGATACGCAGGGCGACGTTCAGGTGCGAGCGCGCGGTTATCTTACGAATCCGGACGAGGTGTTGGCGGTGCTCGAAACCGCGCCGGACGTGATCGGAGTTTCACCGTTTGCGGAGGGCGTGGTGATGCTGGAGCACAACAGCAAACCGGCGTTTCCGGCATTGCAGGGTGTCGATATCGACCGGATCAACGACGTGATCCCGCTCGATGATTATATCCGGACAGGTTCGTTGGACCTCTTAGATGACGATTCCGTGATTTTGAGTTCGCGCTTGGCCTATTCGATTGGCGCACGAATCGGCAGTTTTGTGGAGGTGTATTCTCCATTGTTGTTGGAGAAGATGAAGGCAGACGAAGTCATGCTGCCTCGTGAACTCGAAGTGGTGGGAATCATGGAGATCGGGCATCAGTCGCTCGATAGCAGCCTGGTGTTGGTGACGATCCGGCGGATGCAGGAACTTTATGGACTAGGGGAAGGGGTTCACGGATTCAGCCTGAAAATCGAGGAAGGCGTAGATCCGGATATGGCTGCCCGCAGACTGAATACGATTCTTCCTGATGTGGCGCCGCACGCGTTTGCGCGCTCGTGGATGGATTCGAATCAGGATTTCCTCTTCGTGGTGCAGTTGGAGAAAAACATGATCTTTTTCCTGCTCATATTTATCATCGTGGTGGCGGCGTTTTCGGTGACCAGTTCGCTCTTGATTGCGGTCGTGCGAAAGACACGGGAAATCGGATTGCTCGGAGCCATGGGTGGAAAGCCCCGCGATGTGGCGATGTGTTTTTGTTGGCAGGCTCTGATCATTGGAATGACGGGCACGATTGGCGGAGTAGGACTCGGTTATTTCGTCCTGCACTTCCGCAACGATATCATTGCGACATTCACGAAACTGACCGGCAGCGAAGAGGCGTTGGTGCGGTTCTACGAGTTTAGTAATTTACCGGCCCACCTCTCTGATCAGGACTTTTGGTTGATCGTCGGACTTGCGATTACGATATCCACGTTGGCCGGAATCTTGCCCGCTTGGCGGGCCGCTCGCTTACAACCGGTGGAGGCGCTGCGCAGTGAGTGACGTCATTTTACAGGCCGAAGGATTGAGCAAGTCATTCCTCAGTGGGGAACGCACGTTGGAGGTGTTGCGAGGGGTGGATCTATCCGTCGAGGCGGGTCAGAGTGTGAGCATTTGTGGCGAATCGGGATCGGGTAAGTCGACCTTGCTGCACGCCCTGGCCGGTTTGGATGCAATTGATGAGGGTGAACTGCTCTGGGATGGTTCAACGGACACCGGAGCAGAGCGCCGCGGTCGATTTCTCGGAATGGTGTTTCAATCGTTTTATCTCATCCCCGAACTGACCGCTTTTGATAATATTTTGATGGCGGCTCGCATGTTGGGGCGCGTCGGTAAACCTGAACGCGACCGCGCGGCTTCGTTGCTGGATCGTGTGGGATTGGTGGAGCGGGCTGATCATGTGCCGGCGAAACTATCCGGCGGCGAACGCCAGCGGGTGGCGGTGGCGCGCGCTCTGATGAACCAACCGCGCTTGATCTTGGCGGATGAACCAACGGGGAATCTCGATGAACACACGGGAGAGGCGGTTATCGCGTTGCTGTTGGAGCTATCTCAGGAAACCCAAACAGCATTGGTATTGGTTACGCACAATAAAGGGCATGCCCTCAAGACTGACCGGCAGGTGTTGATGCAGGAGGGGCGTTTGATCGACTCGAACTCTGGTCATTAGAGTTCGATCGTAAGATAGCCGCGACGGTTGCTTTGGTAGCCTTGAAAAACGCCGGTCGAGAGATCGCCGTCGTCGATCAAGGCATCAACTGCTTCCAGATTGGCCAGCTGCACACTGTTCGGGGCGCCTCCGAAATCGACCCCCACCACGCAGTTCAAACCCACGTCGGAGGAATCGATATCCCATCGGCCCCCAATTGAGGTTTCCTGAATGTAGGTAGCGGCGTTGATGTATTCGGCTAATTGAGCGTGACCGCCCGCCAACGAACCTGTGCCCGGGTCTCCTGGCAGCGCACCGACTTCCAGCATCATGGTGTCGAGGCCGGCGGCGAAAGTGCGCAGGTCGCTGGCGAATCGACTGACCCGGCTGTTTTGCTGCACCTTTTGGAAAGCTGGAATCGCCATGGCCGCGAGTAAGCCAATGATCACAACTACAATCATGATCTCAACTAGCGTGAAGGCGCGACGTGAGGTATTCCTCATAGATCGATCCCAAAGTAAATGAGGGACGAGAGCGACCGTGATAGATCGGATTTCTGTTAAGGGAGTGTAAAACTCGAGCAGACTAGAGCTGTTTACTCATTTCGAAGTGTTTGATTCCCCAAGAAAAGGGTCCGGGAGCGACGACTTCGTAGCCGTGTTTTTCATAGAAGAGAACCGCTACATCCCGTGCGTGGAGCATCACCTGATCGAGTCCCCGCTTTTGAGCCTCGGCTTCTAGAGCATTTAGAATTCGCGAGCCCAAGCCTCGCTTTTGATGGGCGGGATCAACGGCCATCGCACGGATCTGGCCGATAGAAGAGTCCCGTTGGTGGAGGCGGCCGGTTGCGAGAGCCGTCGCGTTGGAAAAAATGGCCAGATGATGCGCAACGTCCTCAAATTCGTCTCGTTCCGAGCCGCGGGGTTTTTCCCATAGCGCCCGCAATACGCGCCACCGCAAATCGTAGTAGGATTCAAATTCGGCCGCCGTATTCGGAGAGCGAGGGACGCGAGCGACTGGGTCAGTCATGAGAAACGGCTTTCGAAATGGGGAGTGCGTCCATCGGCTCCCTAGGACGACTTTTCGAAGATGACGAAATAGTTGTCGCTCAGCAAGTCGGTGATTTCGTCGGTCTTATTGAATCCCGCTTGGGTGATTTCGGCTTCAAATACTTCCTGACCGGCGCGCATGTGATTGAGGATCCAGTCCGCGCTCGTTCCGGGGATGCGTTTGAAATCGACCAAGACAATACGACCACCGGGACGCAGGGCGCGGTGGAGGGACGCGAGCGTATCCGCAGGGTATTCAAAGTGGTGATACACGTTACAAATAAATGCCAAATCGACAGAATTGGGCGCGAGCTCCGCGGAGCGTTCGGTGCAGAGCACGGTTTCAACGTTCTTCCATCCGCGGCGTTCGATGTGGGTATGCACGTGGGCGAGGAATTTTTCGATGATATCGACGGCGTAGACTTTGCCTTGCTCGCCTACGGCGGCGGAAAGAGTCGGAAGGAAAAGGCCGGTGCCCGTGCCGATGTCGGCAATCTCCATCCCGGGTTTTATACCGATGCGAGCGACAATGGCGTCACGATTGTCGGCGACTTCGCGGCCTTCGCGCTCGAGGCGTTCCACCCAACTGGCCACGACCATATCTTCGCTGAGGTAGGAGGCGTTGATGCCGGGGTTTACACTCGTTTCTTGGGCGAAAACACCAGCAGAGAGAGCGAGGAAAAGACAGATGGGGAAACGGGTCGGGGCGGGCATGGATCTAGGAATGACTCGGATGGAGTGAGGTGTCAGTTCTTTTGCGGAGGCAGGAAAGATCCGGGTTATAAGTCGTTGTTGGATTGTAAAGGGAGGTGACAGATCTCAAGTTGGGCGGATCTATGAGATTTCTACCCCGTATTTTCGTCATAATAGGCTTATGGAGTTCGAGTGTGCTGATGGCTGCTCGGCCGAATGTATTGTTCATATTAGCGGATGATCTCGGGTGGCGCGATTTAAGTGTGGAAGGCAGCACGTATTACGAGACGCCACACATTGACCGTATCGCCCATTCGGGGGTTCGTTTTACGCGTGGTTACGCCGGATGTCAGGTTTGCAGTCCCTCGCGCGCCGCGATCATGACGGGGAAAGCTCCAGCGCGGGTCGGAATTACGGATTGGATCGGCGCGAAGCAGGGCGTGGATTGGAAGCGCAATACCAAGTTATTGCCGGCGTATTATGTGCACAACCTACCGCACAAGGATACGAGTATGGCTGAGGCATTCCTCGGTGCGGGTTATCGGACTTTTTTCGCGGGCAAGTGGCATCTGGGGGGCGAGGGGTCCTACCCGGAAGATCATGGGTTTGAAATCAACATCGGCGGACACGAAAAAGGATCTCCTCCGGGCGGCTATTTTGCTCCTTACACCAATCCGCGGATGAGCAGTGGGCCGGACGGAGAGGCATTGCCGCTGCGCTTGGGGCGGGAAACGGCCGACTTCATTGACGCGCATGCCGAGGAACCGTTTTTTGCCTACCTGTCTTTTTATCAGGTGCATGGGCCGATCCAGTCGACGAAGGAGCTATGGGCGAAATATCAGCAAAAAGCCCAGAACCATGAACCGGTGAAAAATCGTTTTATCATCGATCGCACGAGTCCCGTGCGGCAGGTGCAGGACCATCCGGTTTACGCGGGTATGGTTGAGGCGATGGATGATGGCGTGGGACTGGCGCTGGCCGCGCTCGAGCGCAATGGACTGCTGGAAAATACCATCATCGTATTCACGTCGGACAACGGCGGGGTGTCGGCGGGAGACGGCAAAGCGACTTCGAATTTACCGCTGCGTGGCGGTAAGGGGCGTCAGTGGGAGGGCGGCCTGCGGGAACCTTATTTCATTGCGGCACCGGGAGTGGGACAACCCGGCAGCACGTCGGCCGTGCCGGCGATTCATATGGATTTTTATCCGACGCTGCTGGAATTGGCGGGGCTACCGGCCATGCCTGAACAACACGTGGACGGAGTAAGTCTGGTGCCCGTGATGGAGCAGAGTGGATCGATCGAGGATCGCGCGCTTTATTGGCATTATCCGCACTACGGAAATCAAGGAGGGGAACCCGGTGGGATTATCCTGCATGACGACTGGAAGTTGATCCGTTACTATGAAGATGGGCGCGAAGAGCTTTACCACGTGACCCGTGATGTCGGAGAACAGAATGACCTTGCCGCCCAGCACCCGAAGCGGGTCGCAAACCTGGGCAAACGTCTCACCCAGTGGTTGCACGAGACCGATGCGCGGATGCCTGACATCAACCCACACTTCGATCCGGTGGCTTATGAGAAACAGCGCCAGCATATCCGGGAGGTCGAGATGCCCAATCTGGAACGGCTCGCCGCAGAATTTCTCGACCCCGACTTCGTTGGCACGGGTGGGACTTGGTGGGGCTCTGATCCGGATGCGGGCAAGGACTAGGTTTCACGACCGTCTGTCAGTTTATCACGGCCGTTGCTCAACCGGGACTGGCGGTCCTCGCGCTCTGGATGAGAGGTTGCTCAAAGAGCACCTCAACTGCTCAGGCTAGACTTGGCCGTCCAAACGGCATCAGGGAGCGAAATTTGTGATTAGGTGAGCTCCCTGGTGTCGTTTATTATTTACCGGGTGATGGCCGGGGAGTCGGCCAAAACCAAGAAAATTGGATATTATTGTAACTTCTTTGGCCCGGTCGGGGTTCTCCCCGTAACGAATCTTCCATTTCCGAACCCTTCTGACCCATGAAACTAGCTCACCGCTTCTTATCCTATTTAACCTTATCCGTCCTTGTAGCGGGATTTGCTCACGCGCGAATCGAGCGTGAATTTTCTGAGACCTTCTCCGTAAAAGCAGGCGGTGATCTGGTGATTTCGACGCAAGGAGGAGATATCGAGGTGCAGCGCGGGGCCGATGATGCGGTGACGGTCGTGGCCCGGGTGGTTTTCCCTCGAGCGACGTCCGAGTCCGAAGCCGATGAGCTGATGGAGGAAATTGAACTCGTGATCGAAGAGTCAGCTGAAGGCGTAATCGCTACGTCCAAACGGCCCAAAAAATCTTCGAGTTGGTTTAACTGGGGAGGCTCCAACCGAGTTGCCGTTCACTTTTCGGTCACCGTGCCAGAAGAGTATCATGTCGATACGCGCACTTCAGGTGGTGATATCGAAATCTCTGATCTAACGGGCGAAGTGGTGGCTCGAACGAGTGGCGGGGATATCGAAGTGGGCCACATCAATGGACCCGTTGACCTCAACACGTCGGGTGGGGACATCGAGATCCGCCATGCGGTCGGAGAAGTGAAGGCCCACACCTCGGGAGGTAATGTGCGGGTCGAGGATGCGGAAGGTTCAGTCAACGCGGGCACCAGCGGCGGCAATATTTACATCGGTAGGGTCATCGGACACCTCAAAGCCTCGACGAGTGGAGGTAATGTATCGGCTCGTCTGCAAGGACCGCTACTGGAAGATGCGGTCCTAAGCACCAGTGGCGGAGAAGTAACGGCCTGGGTGGATGAAGATATAGGCTTCCATCTCGATGCGCGCACCAGTGGTGGCGGCGTTAAGGCGGATGGCATCACGATCAAAATTGAATCCGGAGGAGCTGGGAAAAGCAGACTCGTTGGCGACGTCAACGGGGGTGGACCCACCCTGAAGCTGCGCTCGAGCGGTGGAAACGTTAAGATTCGCACGAGCTGAGAGTTAGGATAGGGGACGTTTGGAAACGGAATCAGGAATTTCCCCGTCCTCTCCAGAGGGGGTAGAATTACGAATGCCTCCATTGCGCAACAATACTACCCTCATTTGAATTGCGAATCGATCTAGGGTGTATTCCCTAGGTGTATGTTTGCAAAGTTTCTTACAACTCTCACCGCGCTGTTGACCTTCGTTGTTGCCGCCCACGGTGCGGAGCGGATGGAAACGCACACTTGGTTGGTCGGCGATATGCCGATTATCAAAGTGGAGACTTTTAAAGGCTCGATACGCATCGAGCCGGCGGACTCGGGTCAGGTCGAATTGACCTTGGAGGCCCAAGCGAGTGGCAAAAATGCCTCCCAGTGGCTCGATCGGCTCACGGTTAAGGCCAGCCCATTCGGCGCGGGGATTGTAGTCGCGGTGAAGCAAACGGGCTTAGGCGTTGATTTTTCGACGAGTCGTTTGCCGCAACGCGAAGTGAATTTGGTGCTGCGGGTTCCGCAGCCCTGTGTTTTGGATCTCAAGTCCGAGTTTGGAAATATTGAGGTGGCGGACGATTTCCGGGGACAAACCCGGGCACGCGTCCACACGGGGGATATTTTCGTCGGACGAGTGGACGGCTCAGTGAATGCGGAAACCCGTTCGGGAAACGTAATCATATCGCGAGCCACTGGTGATGTTAACGCGCGCAGTTACTTCGGTGATTTGCACGTGGGAAGCATCGCTGGGCAAGCAGTCCTGCGGGCCGATCATGGCAATATTGATGTCGTTAACAGCACCGGTAGTCTCAAGGCCGAAGCAGTTAAAGGCGACATCACCGCAGGAATGAGCCGTCAAATTTTTGGTGACGCCCATCTGGAAACGGCGGCCGGTGATGTGTTTGTCGACATCGATCCGGATTCCGAGTTGGAGATTCAGGCTCGGACCTCTTGGGGTAAGGTCCGTTCAGGCCTGGCACTCGAGGAGTATGGTAAATCGAGTAAGTCCCGCTTGAACGGGATGCTCAACGGAGGAGGAGCACTGCTCGCGCTTCGGGCCAAAGGAGGGAACGTGCACATCAAATCGGTACCGACCTACGGTTTATAATTTTCGCTAGTAACAACTAAGTAATATAGGGGTAAAACCTGATCGGCCGTCCTGGGGAGGACGGCCGATCTTCATTTAGGGACGGAACATGAAGAGAAGCGGTGGAGGGTTGCACTTCGATCTAAGAGCGATGAATTTTGCGCGAAACATAGACGCTTATGAACGACGCTTACCTCCGCCTGATTGAACGACTCAAACACCGCCACCTCATCGGCTCCGTGCAGGGCCTGCTAGGATGGGATGAACAAGTAAATCTTCCGCCGCAGAGCGCGGACTTTCGCGCCGAGCAAATGGCCACGATCGCGGGACTGGAGCACGCCGCGGCGAGCGATGGGCGAATCGGCGAAGCCTTGGCGCAACTCGAAGCCGCAATCGACGATCTCGATTCGGACCAACAGATCGTCGTGCGGGAGGCGCGTAAAGACTTTGACCGCGTGACCAAACTTCCCGCCGAGTTCGTGGAAGAGAAGGCGCGCCACAGCAGTGCAGCTTACCACGCTTGGACGAAGGCCCGGACGGATCGTGAGTTCGAGCCTTACGCGCCGTTCATCGCGAAGCATCTGGAATTGGCCAAACGCGAGGCGGACTATCAGGGCTGGGGCGACCGTCCTTACGATTATGCGATCGAACTGCATGACCCCGGTTTTTCCGCCGAGGTTATTGATGGATTATTTGCGGAATTAAAGGCCGGACTTATCCCGTTGGTGCAGAAAATTGATGCGGCTGCCGCCGCCCAAAGTTCGCAGAGCCCGCTGCGTGGTTTTCCCGTCGATGCGCAACGTGAATTTTTGGAGGAAGTCACCGCGAAGCTCGGTTTCGATTATGGTCGGGGTCGCATCGATGTTTCGCCGCATCCGTTTTGTGAAGGTTCCGGGACCGACGTGCGTATGACGACCCGGTTTCAGGAGGACGAGCCGCTCGATTCGCTCTTTAGTTCGATCCACGAGACGGGTCATGGACTGTATGAACAGGGATTGCCGATGGCCGATCACGCGACGGCGCTGGGGCAACACGCCGGCATGGCGATGCATGAATCTCAGAGTCGCATGTGGGAAAATCAGGTCTGCCGGAGTCGGGCGTTTTGGCAGCATTTTGAACCGCGGTTCCGAGAATTGTTTGGCGGCCAAGTAAAGGGTGTGTCCTCCGACGAACTGTATCGTGAAATCAACGCGGTGCGTCCGACATTGATCCGGGTCGATTCCGACGAGGTGCATTACAACCTGCACATCATTCTTCGATTCGAGTTGGAGAAGAAATTGTTCAGTGGCGAGCTCGCCGTGGCTGATATACCGACCGCGTGGAATGACGGCTGCGAAGAGTTGCTGGGTTGCCGCCCACAGCATGATGGCGAAGGCGTGCTTCAGGATGTGCACTGGAGTGGTGGCGCGTTCGGGTATTTCCCGAGCTACTGTTTGGGCAACATGATCGCGGCGCAAAATTGGAACGCAGTTCGCCAAGAAATGCCCGATTTGGAAGGGGATTTTGCGAAGGGTGAATTTGGCCGGTTACTGGAATGGTTGCGCCGTAATGTTCACCAACAAGGCAAACGGCTTTCGGCGCTCGATCGGGTCGAAGTGGTCACGAAAGCACCCCTTTCGCCCCAGCCCCTGTTGACCTATCTGGCCGAGCGCTACGGTTCGTTGTATTAAACCCGAGGGATTGTTCATGGGATTGATTGATAGCCACACGCATTTGGATGGATTCGCCCGGCGCGGTGAATTGCCCGATATCTTAAGTCGCGCCCAAGCGGCTGACGTCGAGGCACTCGTGGCGATTGGCACCGCGAGTGATGATTGGGACGTCTATCGCGGGCTGGCCGAACAACATCCGGGTGTGATCCATTACACGGCGGGCCTGCATCCCTGTTCGGTGGAAGCGAACTGGGAGCAAGAGCTCGATCAGTTGGAGCACTTTTGGACGGCGGAAACCGTGGCGCCGGTGGGGCTGGGGGAGTGTGGGTTGGATCGTTTTCATTTGCCGAAAAATGATGCCGCCAAAGCGGAAGAACTCATGGCGTGGCAAAAGGCTGCTTTCGCGCGCCAACTTGAGTTGGCGAAGAAGTTGGAATGTGCGGTTGTCGTGCATTCGCGGGGCGCCTTCGATGAATGTGTGGCGTTGATCGACGAGAGTGGAATCCCTTGGAACCGGATCGTTTTCCATTGTTTCGCGGAAGGCCCCGCCGAGATGACGGTATTGTCGGAGCGCGGCGGTTTAGGGTCGTTTACCGGAATATTGACTTACAAGAACGCCCAATCGGTCCGGGATGCGGCCACCATCCAAGGGCTCGAACGTTTTATGGTCGAAACGGATGCACCGTATCTCACGCCGGTGCCTCATCGCGGAAAACCCAACGAACCGGCGTATGTGCGCCACACCGCCGAATTTGCGGCCGAGCTATTTGGCGTGCGTTATGAAGAACTCGCGGCGATCTCCACGCGGAACGCGCGGCACTTTTATGGGCTAAAGTGATCGCCGTGGGTGATCGGGGCGGATTCAGGCTTCGTCGAACTTGCGTTCGAAGAGCGCTTCAAGCTCGTTCAA
>JABIRI010000199.1 GCA_018667915.1 Opitutaceae bacterium
ACTGGTGTCTGACGTTCGCCGGCTCGCTGGAGCTCACCCACATGTTTGGGCGCATCGTGACGCTCTGCCACTGGGTCATTTGCGCATTGGGCACCGGGTGGGTGGCAAGCCGACTCGTGGAGCAACACCGTTTCGCCACGGGCGCGTTCGCGACCCTTCTTTCCTTCAACCTCCTTTGGCAAATGATCGCGGAGCCGAGCCATCCGGGAAGTATGATCGCCGCCCTCTTGGCGATTTCAGCGGTGGTCAGCGTAAAACTGGTGCTTACGGATAAAACTCAAACCTTGGCCGCGGCGCTGGGGTTAACCGGCGCTATCTTGATCTTCACTAAGGTGAATGTAGGGGCATTTTACATCGCTGGCATCGGAGCATTCGCGCTTTGCCATACGGCCTGGCCCAAAGCCTGGCGCAAACCGGCCGACTACATCGCTCTGATGGGCCTCTCCCTGCTACCCTGGCTGCTGATGGCGGGAAATCTCAATGATCCGGCCATGTTTGGTTTTGCCCTTAAGGCATCGCTCGCCGGAGCCGGCGTGTGGTGGATCATGCCACGTCCCGATCTCGATTCTCGCGTATCACCCAAAACATGGGCGTATTGCGTGGGCTGGTGCGCGATCGGATCGGCGGCGATTATCGGGTTCATCCTAATGCGGGGCACCAGTCTAGCGGAGCTATTCGCCGCTGTATTTATTGATCCAATACAGCAACCGGGGCACTTCACGGTCTCGCCGAGCAACACCGATCACTCCGCTATCGCCGCCGCGATCAGTTTCATGATTGTCGCCGCGGCGGGTTGGAGTTTCCGGCGCACGGGGCAGTTCAGCCCCACCGTGCTCAATGTCGCTATGACGGCACGTCTGGCTCTCGTCCTCGGATTCGTTTGGTTCGCGACGCGTTGGCCCGCACCGTGGGGAGTTTTCACCTATCTCGACTATATTTTACCCCTACTGCCCCTATGGCTCGTCCAGCCACGCGAACGTAAATCCAGCATATCCTCGCTCCTCGCTCTGCTGACCTTCGTTTCGGTCACCCAAATTTTGCATGCGTATCCGGTCGCCGGGAGCCAGATTGGTTGGGGCTGTTTCCTAAGTATTCCAATCATCGCCCGCGGCATTCAGCGCGATCTTTCCTCCCTGTCCGCTCGTGGCCCCCGGTGGCTTTCTCCCGCGATCGCCAGCGGCGTCCTATTCGCAACCGGTGCCGGCACGATAACACTCGCGCAAACGGGATGGCACCGATATCATATTTCCCGACCGTTACCTTTCGCCGGAGCCGACGATATTCGCCTGGACGATCGCACGCGCATCGCTCTTACCGCTGTCGTGCAAAATGCAATGGTGCGAAGCGATGTTCTGTTCACTCGCCAAGGCATGTATAGCCTCAATATCTGGAGCCAAGTCCCTACCCCCACCGCGCGCAATGCCACTCATTGGTTTTGGTTACTCGATGAATCGGAACAGGCGGACATTATTGACCGGCTCGGTTCAACCCATCGCTCGACCGTGATCGTCAATGAACCACTCGATGCATTTCTCGAAGAAATCGAGGTCGAGGTGGCGGGCCCCTTGCAGGACTACATCGAGGAAAACTATCAATCGGTCCTCAAAATTCGGGGCTTTGATATCCGCGTTCCACCCGGCAGCAAGACGGCTCTGATCGGTTCCGCATTCCTACTCCACGATGACACCACCTCGTCGAGCCACGAAACCACCCCCGATACCCCTTGGAACGTTTGGTTCAATGTCGTGCTGCAAGGCACCCCCACTTCAGTAGAAATAGTAGAATTCGACGGCGCCGGAAACGCCCACCCCTGTCTGCTGGGACTAACGGATATTCAGTTCGCGCCCATTCGCAGCGATGGAGACGTTATGTTTGAAAAACAACCTCTCGAATCGGCCAATCGCCTCGAGGGATTGTTCAACTTTACGGCGCGATCAAATCGACCAGCGAGTGCGTGGAATTACCGAAATAAAGGAATCGTCATCAAGGACGCGCAAGGTGCCGTCCTCGCTGAAGTGCTGATCGAGTAGCCCGTCAGCGACGACGAGCGATCAGGACCAAACTCACGCCGAAAGGCATAGGCAGCCAGGACATGGCGAATCGGACAAACTGCCATTTGAGCAACCTGTTCAATAAACTTGAGGGCACCTTATCTTCGGCGCGGGCGGATGTCTCAGACTTCTTGTTCCCCCGCTGTAAGCGACGAATCAACCAAACTAGGGGGAACACCGGCACGTTCGTATAGTTCGCGTGGACCAACTCCCAGTCCTGCTCATCAAATAAGTTTATGAGCTGCGGACGGTCGTATCGTCGATAATGCTGCAAGCCTACATCCCAGTCGCTCCAGAGCGACATGCTCGCGGGAACCGTCACAGCTGCCAAACCACCTGGTTTAAGCATTCGGGCAAATCCTTTTACCACTCCGCGATCATCCGGGACGTGTTCCAAAACGTCGAGGGCGGTCACATACTCGATGGAGTGGTCACCCAGCGGAACTTCCCCATCCTCCAACGTAATCACCCGATCAGCTGGAAAACGCTGCCGCAACAGGGCCAGTGATTCCTCGAACGTATCCATGACGGTAACGTCGCAGAGCTCATTCATTTCTTCCGCAAATATGCCGGTGCCGGCTCCACAATCCAACAAGCGCTCGGTCGCCGTGGGTGGGCGAATCCGCTGAATCCAGCGGCGGACAAATTCACGTTTACCGACGTAATACCAATGTTCTTTTTCAACGCGGGCGAGATTCTCGTATTCGGCGGTGTCCATTGGCTGTGTTTCGGATGCCCTGCTCTCGGTATAAATTCAACCTTCAATCTCAGTATGGGCCTAAACTCAGTCCTTGAGAATCCCTAGTCTCACGCTGAGATCATTACCCGTTAATGTCTGCCCAACTGCCCAAATCCATCCGCCCTCAATTGGGGTTCTATTTGGCAATCGCAGTTTGGTTGGTCGTCCACAGCTGGATCGCTCTCTCTGCTTCGGTCCACAAATCCACCACCAACGATGAAATCGCCCACATCACGGGGGGGTACACGTTCAACCAGCTACAGGACTTTCGCGTTCAACCCGAAAATGGTGTGCTGCCTCAACGTTGGCACGCCCTGCCCTTCGCCTGGACTAAGCCAAATTATCCCGATCATGAAGCCTATGCCTGGAATCGTGGATTAGCCTATCAGGTGAGCTACGACTTTTTCTACCGATCAGACAATGATCCGGATGACCTGTTATTTACCGGGCGGGCCATGAATGTATTCTGGGGGCTCGCGGTCCTCGTGCTTATTGCCCTTCTGACGCGACATTTTTTCGGACCCCCTGCGGCAATTATTACTACCGGAATAGCCGCTCTCAGTCCTACACTGCTAGCGCATTCGGCTTTGGCCACTTCCGACATGGCGATGGCATTTTTATTCGTCGCTTCATCCGTGGCTTTCTGGCGACACCTAAACGCCCCCAACCTGCGCACATTCGCTTTGAGCAGTGGGATATTCGGGCTAGCTTGCGTGGCGAAATTCAGCGCGGTGATGCTCCTCCCGATGATGGCACTCATGATGGTCGTGCGCTGCTTTGGGCAAACACCCGTCTCGGGAGTCTGGTCGACCAAAAATACCTGGGTCCAACGTGTGACCAATCTTTCCGGTTGGTGGGCGGGTCACGGCCTCATCGCCATGATCGTGATCTGGGCCTTTTATGGTTTCCGTTTCTCCATGATGTCACCCGATCTGCCAGACGGATCGATGCCATTGGCTTGGGAGCATATTCTGTCCGCTCACCCCGGCTGGGAGCCCATCATTTTCGCGCTGCGCGATTTTCGAATTTTACCGGAGGCATTCTTGTATGGTTTCTCCTACGTGCTGGCATTCTCTCTCGCACGGGGCGCATTTTTAGACGGTCAATTGGGCACCGAGGGCTGGATCGATTTCTTCCCCAGAACATTCCTCTACAAATCGACCCCCCTTGAACTTCTGATGCTGGCCGTGATGCTCGGAGTATTGGTATGGTGGTGGCGTAAGGTAAAGAGCGACAAACTGCAGTCGATCTATCGATGGACTCCGGGCATTGTGCTTTTGATCGTCTATTGGACGTTCTCAATCACCTCGAATCTCAACATAGGACATCGGCATATTCTGCCGACCTACCCTCTGCTTTTTATTGCTTCCGGGTGCATCATTTGGGGTCTCCCTCGTATGGTGAACTTAAACCTCCGCAGTGGCATCTCTACGGCCGTGCTCGGTGGTGGGCTTTTGATCGCTCAATTCAGCTCGCTCGCTGCGATTTATCCGCATCACCTCGCCTACTTTAACGCGCTGAGTGGAGGTGCCTCGCGCGGTTACGAACGCCTTGTCGACAGTTCGCTCGACTGGGGGCAAGACCTCCCCGGAATTGCGAAATATTCGGTCGCAACATCGGATTCGTCCGCCCCCGCCTATCTGGCCTATTTCGGAACCGGCGAACCCGCTCACTATCAGATCGAAGCCAGGACGATTATGCGTCTGCCCAGGTTCGATCTGGAATTCGACTGGTTCCCGCTCCGCGCCGGGAAATACGCGATCAGTGCGACCCTCCTCCAACACGCCTACCGGCAAAACCATCAACCGTGGTCCGCAGAGAGCGAGGCCACCTACCAAAACCTCCGAAACCTCGAATCTTCATTTTGGGTCATCAATGGGCATCCCGAAAAGCACCGCAAACTTCTTGATGGCGCATCGGTTGAAGAGTGGCACCACGCCTGGGATCTCTATAGTGAACTTCGGTTCGCCCGCTTGTGTGAATATCTGAAGACTCGCCCACCTGAAGCGATGATCGGCTATTCCATTCTGATCTTTGACCTGAAACAGATCGAACTCGATCAAGCTCTAGGCTCCGACCTTCCCGCTCTCATTAACCTAATCGAGGAGAAAGCAGGAAAACCCCGTAATCCAGAAATCTATTGATTCGACGGCAGTAATTCGAAAACGACGAAAACGTCATTCGCCCGAACTGCTCTCACCCGGCCATCCAACTGAGCCAAAACACCCGTTCTCGCTAAGAAATCCTGCGAGAAATCTACCCGGTGAAACACCATGTGATTGATCCCACGAGACCGTAGCGCGTCGATCGGATCGTTCTTTTCCTCAGCCGAAAAAAGGAACCGAACCTCCGGGCTCCACCAGGGTAGGTAGTCGCGATCTTGGTGGGAGAAAAAACGCTGAACTCCCGACGCATCGCCTACGAATCGACCCGGAATCGTGTCGATCACGTCATCGAAAAAGCGTTCCTGATCCGCCCAAAAATCCTGCTGCCATTGGTATCCCACCTCCGGCCAATCGCGGTAAGCCACTTTCCACGGATCAACGCCACCCGTGAGCGCGCGAATCGAAGCGTCTACTACCCAGATGCCTAACAAAACTGCCACGAAAAGACGGGATAGACGGCTCTCTAAGTAACGGGCCAAAAATGCTCCTCCCCAGGCCCCGAAAATTATTAGCAAAGGACTCAAAACTCGCATCGAATAGAAGATCCCACCCGCGGTATAGGGGATGGAGAGCAACCAACATCCCCCCACCGAAAGACCCACCACCGGACCGATCCACCAACCTTTCTGGTCTCGAAAAACTACAGAACCAGCAAGGCCGCCCATCAAAACGGGCGCCGCCGAAAGCAAGCAAAGCCTAACGATTTCAACCCATCCCGCAACCGAGGTAAGGGTTCCTCCATAAATCTGTTGGTAGCCTTGAAGCCACTCGGCGAACACCGGGTTAACCGGGAACAACCCGCCCATCGAAAGCGAGAGCCAAGGATTACCCGACAAAATCCAGGTTCGAATATACCAGGCAGCAGGGATTAATCCCAACGACCAACCCGCCATCCGTATCCATCTCTGCTCGCTGAATAGAATCAACCTCCCATGAACTGCCATCCCCACCACCACGATCGCCCATCCATATTCCCGCGAAGCTGCCACCAATGCTGCTCCCACTCCGGCGACCCAAATATTCGCCACTGCTGATTTCGCACGTTCACGCGAAAGCCCCAGCACCATCAAACCGGTGCCCAAGGCGGTGCATCCGGTCTCCTGCCCCAGATTGAACGCAAACTGCAGCAAGAAACTCGCCCCGCCTACCACCAGCGCCCAATCCCCCCCTGTTTTCCCGCCCCAGAGTTGACCCAGGGTCCGCAATAGAATGATTCCCCCCAACCACTGCATGAGCACCGGAATCGCCGTCCAAACGCGACTCGTTTCACCCGCGATCAGGTAACACCACGCATACAAACTCGAGACCAGAGGTGGAATTCCATCCGCCCAAAAGTAGGTCAGAAAATCTCGAGCGGTTGTCGGCGGGTAGAACTGCAGTCCTCCCGTCTTCACCATCATTTCCGCCAGATGATTCCAGCGGAAATCGACATCTACTCCCGACAGCGGTTGGGCTACCGCCTTCCACACCGCAACGATCACAACGGGCAAAGCCAACCACCCCCAACCTAGCCGCAGATCCCACTTGATTCCCCAGTCCCGAACTCCGGACCGGCGGGCAAACAGAACACCCGCACCTCCCACGAGAACCTGCCCTCCGATCAAAAACTCTCGACTGAGGGAAATGTTGCAAAACGTGGCGAATAGCACCCCGGAGAAAAGCGCCAGCCACGACACGATCATGGCAACGAGCACTCCTTCATCCCAGCGTCGTGCCCAGCCCCATCCCAGCAATATGAGTCCCGCTGCAATCACACTCGTTTGCAGCAGCTCAATCATTCTCGGGCCGTTTTGGAATCGGGTTTCTTCTCTACGACAATCAACATGCGTAAGGCCAATTTTTGCATCAAAAGTTGAGGTATCATCTTTTCGATCGCCATGATCACTTTTAAGATCTCTGCCGGGAATATCGCCCGATTAGAAAAACCACCGGTGGCCGGGTATGCGAGTAAATCACGGTATTCGACTGCGCTGATTCTCAGCCCCAGTTCATCCAACCGTGTTTCAAATTCTGGTCGTTTTCGCGTCAATAGTCCTTCGCCCATACCCATGTTGGCAAATTCTCCATTTTCATCGGCGGGAAACTCGAACGGCGGAACGATTTCGGCGGGCAAGCACGGCTCGTGATGAAACATACGATAGAACATTCGTCCCCACCAAGTGCCCGCCGGTTCCATCAAGATTATCCTCCCCCCGGGACGGAGCGATATTGCCGCACTCGCAAAAAAATCCATCGGTCGCTGCAGGTGATGCAACGTATCCATCGCCATCAAATTTGCCCAATTTTCCGCCGGGATCTCATACGCTGAAACCGCGCGTTCCACATACTCAGTTTTAACGACATCACTCGTAACGAGGTCAGAAATCACGCCACCGGCGACACCGATACCCGCGCCCAATTCCAAAGACGGCCCCGCAATCCGTTGGGCCGCCATATCTCGAAAGATAGCTTCATACACCGTTCTTAATGCCCGGGAGCCGGCCCATTTTTCCCGGCTCTGTTGCAGTAATTTCAGATCATAGGTGATTTCAGCGTTATTCATCGCCACTCCCTTCTGGCAGGGACTTCGAGTTAATCGCCACCAACCGACTGATACGAGCGATGCGGGTGCCAAATCGCCGCTCCGCCACCGTTTCCAACTCGAATTGTTCCGGGAGACGTTCCTCCAATACGACCTCGTGAAAACCATCTACAGAAGTAGGTCTCATGGACTGTGAAACAAGGATTTCATCAAACATGGGTTGGGTCAGTTGATAGGCGAGCCGGTCTTCCATCATAATTGCCCGGTCAAGTAATATCGACGGAGTCTTTTCCAGCAGCCAAACGAGACTGGTTTTATTCGTGAGCACCAATCGATTCTGGGGAGGTAACGATTTAACGAACCTGCGTTCCCATTCGATCTCGTCGACTCCCATGCGTGAATAAAAATGATGCGCATGTTTGGGGACACCCCAACCAAGATAGGCGACCAATGTCGCTCCTAATATGATTTTAGAAACGGGCCACCGGCGATCCATCCATCGCGCTAAAAGCACCACGGCAAACACCATCAATAGATAAGGCGGTAAACTAAATCGCGACGCCATGGGATCGGTGAATCGTGACCAAAAGTAAAAGAGGACCAAAACCAAGTTCGCCCCGATCCCGACCGCAAACGCCAACCAGGTCAGCGCGTGGCCATCGAGTCGTCGTAAATTCGGCCGGCGGCGCACTGCCCAGATTAAAACCACGCCAAGCCCCAGTATACCGAGGAAGCTCAACAGCACGGAATTCGCCATCATCAGGCCGGGGTGAAACCAAAATTCAAATACGCCCAGAAGATTGTCCGGCACGTATTCCCAGCCAAATCGGCTCGTCTGATCTTCCTTCATCTCCCACAAAATCGGCGACTCCGAAAGGACCTTGTTGTGCAGCGCAACCGGCACCAACAACAACGGACTAAAAATCGCGACGCCTGACAATACAACTCGGCCCGCCCGCCACCAACCAAGCAATACCACCATGACTCCCGACACGACGTAGATGGCTGATTCGTATCGACACTGCGCCAGCAAAACTACCGATAGAATGAATACGCTCAGACTGCGATTTTCAGGTTTCTCAAGATAGAGGCCTCCCACCAATACCGCCATCAAGAGCATGAGGACATTTAAGATCTCCATGCCCGAGCCCGTGGCATTTTGACCAAACAAAGGCAACGTTCCCAGCAGGCATAGCGCGATCATACCGCCTCGCCAACCGTGCCATCTCCGTCCCAGCAAATATGCCACCATCAGCGTCAGCGGCATCAACAGCACATTAAGAATGTATGCGTTTATCGGCCGGTAACCCAAAACGTCATGAACGAGGGAAACGAGGAACGGGAAAAAATAGGGGCGTTTGTCCAGGTAGTTGTCCGTCGAAACAAAACTACCCAATAAGTCGTAGCCCCTCACCATCGTCGCGACTTCCCGAAAGTGGTGCATATTGTAGGCCGTCGATTGCAACACATACTCATCGTAGAGCACTTTGCTGCGCAGCGTTTCCATCCCGAGGAGAGAAACCATCAATGCCGCAGTGACGACGAACATACTGAGGACCTCTCGGCGCGACCACTTCTCTTGAGGCGCATCCGGGTTCGCCCCCGCGTGTTCGGGACGCCGCCAAAGTTGCCATAAACTCCAGACCCACCAAACCACCGTGAGCGCCATGAAATGGTAACCCCATTTTTTGATGAGCGGCTCAGCCAGAGCGACTTCGATCCCAATAAAACCCAGATACAGCGCGAGCAGTCCCACCAAACCTACCGCGGCCAATCGCACTTCCACGCGAGCCCAACCATTTTCTACCCCTGATCGCAGATTGTTCACGACTCAGGGCAGCAACTTGATGAAGTTTTCCATATAGGCTTCACGCGCCGCTTGAATTTCCTCCGGTGTCATCGTGGAAAACGTGGAACGTTCCTCAGCCTGAATCCGAGATTCTCCTTCCGCGATGTTCACCACCCGACTGATCCGGCTCAGATTGAAGGGGGTAAATCGACGTTCCCAAACGGGCTCCAAAGTATAAGCCGAACCGACATCAAATTCTTCCGGCAAGCTGAGCTCTCCACTCGAAGCATCAATTTGGTAACGTTGGAAAACATATATCTCTCCGAACATTTTGTTCCGCCAATTGAAACGCATGATATCAGGATCATCGACGGCACGTTTAATCGGAGTGCTCGAAACCTGGTGAATGATCCACTCAATCGAATTCGGATCCACCACGAGATAGTCCTTCTCCGGGTGGGCCGCGATAAATTCACGACGCCAAGCTGTTTCCTGGCTCACGTAATAATCCAGGGAGTAGTCGTGCCGAGCCATGGACGGCAGAGAATAGGAGAAAAAGCCGACGCCAATCAAAGCTCCCAGGGCCCACCACTTGCGCCGTTTACCGGGAAATTCAGCAGCTACTACGACGATGGCCAAAACCATGAAAAGATTAAGCGGCAAACTCAGGCGACGGATCACGGGATCGTCAAAATGCCCCCAAAAATAAAGCATCATCAACAGGGTGTGCGCCAGGAACCCCACACTGATTGTCGCCCAGGCGACTTCCACCGGACGGACTTTCCCGAGTCGACCGATCAACTTGACCAGCAAGAGCACGACAAACGGGACCGCGATCACCCCAAGCGCTGCGATCACCAACGAGTTGGACTGCTCACCGGTGGTATCGAAAAAGAAGGCTAAAGCGTGAGCGACGTTGTCGGGAAGGTAGTCGACCGAAAACGGTTTATCAAAATCGCCCAGACTCGCCATTTCCCATGACGATTCCCTCACTTTGAAAACTTGGTTATGCAGGGCATAGGGAATCAGCATGAGCGGGCTCAGCGCCGAGACCCAACCGAGCACGGGATGACCGGCTCGCAACCATCCCCACAAAATCAGTCCGGCGACCGGAAACACAAATAACACCGATTCGTAGCGCGTAACCGCCAATAGGACGGTGGTCACCACCAAGGCATCGACCGATTTGGCATCACGCTTTTCCGCATAGCGCACGCCCGCAATGAACACCCCCATGATCATCACCAAATTCAACACCTCAAATCCACCACCGGTCGCATTTTGCGCCAACAACGGCAGACTGGCGAGTAGACCCACCGCGCAACAGCCCGCTCCCCGCCCGACCAAACGAACGGCGCCGCGATAGGCCAAGATCAACAACGCCAAAGTCAGCCCCGCATTGAGCACGAAACCATTCTCGGGGCGGTAGCCGGTAAAATCATGAAGCACGGAAACTAAAAAGGGCTGTAGCAGAGGCCGTTTATCGAGCTGCCCCCCGAGAAGTTCGAACGCTCCTTGGATATCGTGTCCTCGCATAGGCACGATGGCGATTTTCTCAAAATGCATGCTCATGGCCGTGCCGGCCAACATCGCTTCATCCATCAAAATCTTAAACCCGAACGGATCATGCACGATCAACAAAACCCAACACAGTATGATCAGCGCAATGGGCCCGCGTTCGCTCCTCCAAGATCGGGGCCATTGGGCCACTTCTGATCCTACTTCCTTCCACCAGGTCCACGCCGCAATCGCGACGAGCACCAACATCATCCAGTATCCGCCATACGTGATTACGTTTAGCGCCCGCGCCGGAGATATCAGGATGAAGCCCACCAAAATTGCGCCCACCCCACTGAGAATCAGGGTGATAAATCGACGATCACGTAGCGAATTTGCCAAATCGGTCATGGAATAAAACTTGAAGCAAGTTGGGCTTGGGAGAGAAAAAACGAAAGCCCGCGTTCCGAGCAGACTTTATCGGCATCCCCTTCCTACCAAGCCGAAAAAAAACCGCCTCTCGCAAGAGGCGGTTTTGAAATTAAATCCAGTAAGGAATACCCTAAGGAGCGTAAGTAAGGGTGCGAACGCCAGCGATACCCGTGATGGAAATGGTGATTCCTTGGGTGAAGTTTGCTGGGTAGGTTTCGCTAGCAACCGTGTTAACGGCTTTCACGTAGTTAGCAGCACCAATCAGATTGGCGGAAGCAACCGTGGAAACACCGTTCTCGAGGAAGTATTGATCAGAAGCAGCGGAGAGCTGACGAGCGTTGTTCAACACAGCCTTGTCCTGGGAGGACTGACGAACCTTCTGGAAGGCTGGAATAGCCATAGCAGCGAGGAGGCCGATGATGACCACAACGATCATGATTTCAACGAGGGTGAAGCCCTTGCGGGAATTTTTAATACCGTTCATATGTATCTTTTTTATGATTATAATATTCGCCCCAATTGGGGCAGAGGACACCAGCAGATCAAATCGCCAATGAATTTCAAGAGCATTTCCGCTCTCCCTAAGAGTTCCGCCTTCGCTTCCCCCTATGCAGACCGGGCTCAAACCCATTTATTACGGCTTTTTTACAAGTAAAAGTATTCCCCCAAGGAAGGATTTACGGGAAATGTGATCTACTAGCGAGTGGCGCTTGATTCCGCGTCTCAATTCCTTCTCCCTCGCCCGCTTCTATTATCAATGCGACTCAAGATCCGTGAATTCACTCTCATCGCCGGCCTTTTGGCCGGCGGCTTATCGGCATTTGGAGCCGCCCCCTCCACACAGTCGGAACACGAACTTAGATTCGCCAACGGAGACCGCCTGACGGGCATCCTCGTCAAGGAAACCGAAACCCATCTGGTTTTCCAAAACGCCAACATCGGCCAAATTACGGTGCCGAAGACTGCCGCCAAGATCGTGGCTGCCGCCTCACAGGAATCCAACAATCCTCCAGTGGAAACACTCGTCGGCATAGCCCCTATCAACGATTCGAAGCAGCAAACACCCCCTCCCACAGCCAAATCGGATGGAAAATCGCCCCAACACCCCGACTCCGATCAAGCTGCGAAAATCGCCAAACTGGTCGATGCCCCAAAAGACAAACCCTGGAGCGGTAAGGTAGAATTCGGACTACGCCAACAACAGGGGCGGCGCGATCTACTTACTTTCGACCTACGGGGATCCGCCGAAAAGGATATCGGGGACGATTCCCTTCGTGCCACGGCGAGACTCCTCTACGGCGAACAGGATGGGCGCATCAATAATGACCGTTACGACGGGAATTTCCAATGGCGCCGAGAAATGGGCGAACGCACCTTCGCCCAGTCCCTAACCTCCTATTTCCAAGACGATCTCAAGGACATCAAACGCAACTGGGAACAGAATCTGGGTGCTGGATACCGACTCTACGCCAAAGAGGGACACGTCGTAAATCTCGGCGCCGGGCTCACCGGCCAATATCGCGAGGCCACGCGCGCTGAGTCAGGATTCTATGCGCTGGCCGAAATATTTCAGGACTACACCTATCGGATCAACAAGCGGATGACTGTCCGACAAGACATGCAGTTTCAATACTCACCCGACGGCGGAACCCGATTCCTCACCGTAAAGAACCAACCGGCTTCGACACTCAAAGAGGCGACCAACTACAAGGTCAGGCTTAACTCCATGCTCCAAGGCAAGTTAACCCAAAAATTATCCCTAAATCTGCGCTTCGAATTCGAATACGACAACGCCGTGAGTGACAAATCAGCCCGCACCGATCAACGCATCACGAGTTCGCTAGGTTACGCCTTTTGAGGCTATAGCCTACTCCCTTCAAAGAGGTCGCTTATTGATCAACCGGTGCGCCCAAATTTTCACGCGGCTTGATCATCGCGGATACGTCCAGCTCAGCGGCATCACCCCACAGCTTTTCGAGCTGATAAATATCGCGCTGCTCGGGCAGGAACAAATGGATCATGACCTGGTAGGCATCGAAAACGATCCAACCACTGTCCTCCCCAAAATCGACCCCGGCAATCGGAGCGTGAGCCGTGTCCAAAATCTTTTCCATCTCGACCCGCAATGCCCGTAGATGGGGTCCCGCCATGCCGGTGCCCAAAATCAAAAAATCGGTAATCGAGGACTGTTCGCCCACGGCCAAAACTTTAATATCCTCGGTCTTCTTGTCATCCAGCGCCTGAACAAGCTCAGCAATGACGGGCGGCACTTCGATGGGAGTGTCGTTGGTTTCAGGAGCGGCTGCGGCGGAAGATTCAGTCATAACAGTAAGATTTATTCAGGCATACAGGCCGTGTTCCTGCAGATATACAATCGCCTTGTGGGGGATAAAATAATCCAGCGAAAGCCCACCGCGGATGCGTTCGCGAAGTTCCGTCGAACTGATTTCGACCAAATGCCCATCACACCGATGCAGACCCAGACCCGGAATATCCGGATGATCCTTGGCGGGATGCCCCGGCCGTTCCAGATAGATAAACTGAATCATTCCGGCCAACTCTTCGATTCGGTGCCACCGCCCTAATTTAGGCAATTGGTCTCCCCCGATAATCCAGAATAATTCGTCCTCCGGGAACATCTTCCGAAAGTGTCTTACCGTATCAACCGTGTAGCTGGTGCCGCCTTGTTTCACCTCATAATCTGAGACTTCGAAGCGGGCATCCCAATCCGTTGCTTCCCGCAACATCGCTACCCGGTGCTCCCCGGAGGCACTGACATTGTAGTCCTTCAAAGGCGCCTGAGCAGCCGGAATGAGGATCAACCGGTCGAGACCATGCTGCTCCATTGCGTCTTGCGCCGCAACCAAGTGACCGAAGTGCACCGGATCGAAGCTGCCACCCATAAGGCCAACTTTCACGCAGCCGTTCCTGTGGACCTCGGCCCACTCCTGCAAGGCCGGTTTTCAATCGCACCGAATCATTGACGAGCGCCCCCAGCTTCGTGAACGCCGCTGCGCAATTGCCCTGGTGGTGGAATGGTAGACACTGGAGACTTAAAATCTCCTGTTCGAAAGAGCGTGCCGGTTCGACGAAGGACCGAGCAACCGCGGGGGACGAAGATGGGGCAACCCGCCGGGTTGAGTCCGCAGGACTTCCGCGCCCGCGGAACCAATCCGCCCCCTCGTCCATTGTCGCATTCTCAAGGTTGACGAAGCGAACCTCCTGAGGAAGCGTTCCACTTCTTCCCTTGCCCTGGTGGTGGAATGGTAGACACCGGAGACTTAAAATCTCCTGCTCGAAAGAGCGTGCCGGTTCGAGTCCGGCCCAGGGCACCATGGTCGGACGAGAACCGGCTAGGTTCGACGTAGCGATCCCGCGGACGCGGCTGAGCGAAGATGGGGCAACCCATCGGGTTGAATCCTCCAGACTTCCGCGAAGCGGAACCCATCCGACCCAGGGCCTCCGCCACAGCCTTGGCCGACGGCGGAATACCCCTCCCCCAGTTTCCTCCGACCCAAAGCTTCCTCCCACTCCAGGCGACGCCGTCAGCGGAGCGAGTCAACACCTTGGTCAACGGTTGTCTTCGTGGATTCTTGCTTAAAACCAGCTAAGATCAGCACACTCGTATCCTTACCATGAAGTTACCCCGCCGTGAATTTTTGAGCAAACTTGGCTTTGCTTCCGCCTCCGTTTTTGCTGCTCACCCATTGGTGGGGCAGATCGCTAAATCCCTCGACCGAAAATCCGTTTTGGTCGAAACCGCGTTCTTCGGTCGAATGGGAGGCTGGAAACTGGATACTCAATTCGAGAACTACCTCGGCTTCAGCTACCTGCTCGCCCACGGCCTCGGACAGCCCGTTTCGGATGCGGTCGCCAGCGTCGAATTTCCTTCCGCCGGTCGCTACCATACTTGGGTGCTGACCAAGGATTGGTGTCCCGGTGACTGGGACTCACCCGGCCAATTTAAGGTCAAACTCAACGATACCACCCTCGATACCACGTTCGGCACCCAACCGGGCTGGACTTGGCAATCCGGCGGCGCCGTAGAGGTGAGCGAGGATGATCATCTTCACTCCACCATTTCACTCCAAGATCTGACCGGTTTCGAAGGCCGCTGCTCCGCCATCTATTTCAGTAAAGACGCCAATGACACCCCGCCGATTGATCGGAATGTCCTACCAGGCTGGCGCAGACGCAAAGTTGGGCTCTCGGCCGACGTCATCGATGAGGGTTCCTATGATTTGATCATCGTTGGAGGTGGCATTTCGGGCTGCGCCGCCGCCCTCGCTGCCAACGAACGCGGTGTAAGGACCGCGCTCATCCAAAATCGTCCTGTCCTCGGCGGCAACGCGAGTGGCGAGATCCGCGTCCACACCGAGGGTATCCACCATAACGCAGAGGCGATCATGACACAGATCGATACCCCGCACTATCCCAATGGTGATCCGGAGGCGCTGGATGCCGACCAGAAGCGCATGAAAAACATGTCCGCGGCCACCCACGTTGATATTTTTCTCAACCATTGTCTCGTTTCCGTCGAAATGGACGGCAATCGCATCCGCTCCATTGAGGCCCACGAGGCCGCCAACGGAAACATGCGTAAATTCTCGGCCCCTCAGTTCATCGACTGCACGGGCGACGGTTGGTTGGGTGCCATGGCCGGGGCCAAATACAGCTATGGGCGTGAATCCAAACACGAATATGGCGAAGAATGGGCCCAACACGGTGAATTGTGGTCACCGGAAAAACCCGACAATCGGGTCATGGGATCCAGCGTGCTTTGGAATACCAAAGAGACCAATCGCCGCGTTTCCTTCCCTTCGGTTCCCTGGGCCAAACCGGTGGCCAAGGACCACGTGTCGCCGAAGGGTGAATGGCAGTGGGAGTTCTCCAAGGACAGCCTCCATCAGATCGAAGATGCCGAAACGATCCGGGACCATATGTTCCGGGCGATTTACGGCACCTACGCCAATACGATCCAACGGCCCCAGTATCGTAATCTCGAACTCGTTTGGATCGCGTTCAACGCCGGCAAACGCGAATCACGGCGCTTTATCGGTCCGCATATTTTCACCGGCGTCGATGCCCGCGAGTCCGTGGAGTTCCCCGACACCGTCGTGACCGAAAAACGTTCCATCGATGTGCACTATCAGGAGAAGTTGCTCGGTCGGCCGGAGGATTTTCTTTCCGAGGCACTTTTTCTGAAACCAAAGAATGGATTCTACTACATTCCCTACCGCTCGCTCTACTCGAACAACATCGCCAACATGCAAATGGCCGGACGTTGTTTCAGCTGTTCGCATATCGGACTCGGCGGCCCCCGTGTCATGAACACTTGCGGTCAAATGGGCGTCGCCACCGGCTATGCCGCCGCGCTCTGTCGCGACCACGGCGTTGATCCCGCCGACATTTCCGCGCAGCACATCACGGAACTTCGCGCCCTTTGCGGCTATCCGGCGTAAAAGGCTGAAAGACGGATATTATCTGTCACCTGCTCTGGCCGCGGCATCCGCGACCATGCGCCGGAAACTCCACTCCGATTCGAAACCAAGAATCTCGCGCGCCTTTCGGCCGCATGACTCATAGTTTAGATCTGCGCCCGGTTGGTTGAACCGAACCACCTCCAAGTTTTTGATCGGTCGAAGCAATTCCACCGCTTCATCGAATGACGTGGCAGATGGCGGCGCCAAATTGAAGGTCTCCCCGGGAGCTCGATCGGCATCCAATGCCCGAATCACCCCGGCCGCCGTATCACGCGTGTCGCATATTCCCATGCGATGAGGGCGGCCCGACTCATTGCAGCTCACCACCAACTTGTTGGCCCCATTATCGAGAGTCTGAAGCAGCCCCACCAACGCGTCGTTGCCAAACCCTTGCTGCTGTTTGATCTTCGCATGCAGGTAGAATCGCGATCCGGAAAAGAAACTGTCTTCGTCGAGTAATTCCGTCGCATCTTGCGTATGCGAAAACCGCAGGATCACGCTCGGCAAATCGTGCACTCGTTCAAAAAACCGCACGGCGTCCTCCCCCATTACTTTGGACAGGCCGTAAGGGCTCAACGGCTTCCGCGGATGATTCTCATCGATGGGTAAATACTGCGGGTTTCGATCTGGATACACCTCACCACTACTGGCAAAAACGAAGCGGGTAGCGCCTGCTCGGGCCGCGGCCGCCAACACATGACGCGTTCCATCGACATTGGCGCGAAACATTTTCTCCTGCTGCTCGGGCAACCAGGACATCAGAGCCCCGAGATGCAAAACCGCATCAACTCCCTCACAGGCTGAAGCGAGAGCCATCTCATCGGAAAAATCGGCGACCACGGAACGATAAAGATCATGCACTCGATTCGAAGCCATCGCATCGAACCCCACCACGGCGTCTCCCCGTGCCAACAAACGCGACACCACCAATCGTCCGACCCGGCCAGCCGCTCCGGTCACCAAAACGTTCATGCCAATATGAGAGCGTTCACGCGTTCAGCGTTTGCGCCAGACCCGCATGTCATCGATGACCGAGTGCCCTCGCGTCAGCAGTCGCACCATGCGTTTCGTGGGATGAGCAAATCCTTCCGACCGGAAACTGCCGACTTCTTCGCCATTCACGACCGCGGTGAGTTTGTCACCCTCCACGTGCACCTGCAGTAAATGCCATTCACCTTTGGCCAAGGGATGAGGAAACGTCCGGGTTGTCCTCTCTCGCAGACGTTTAAGCTCCTCCGAATCCATCGTGCCGGCTTTGCGGGCATCACGCACTTTCAGGTCCATTGATCCGAATTTCTTATCCTCCAGAATCACCTCGGTCAGACTGATTCGGGCGTCGAACAGATGTCCCGCCCAAACCGACTTTAGATCCAGATCTGTGAAGTTCAGATTCAACATGTCATCATCGTTCTCGAGCATCACCAACATTTCCACCGTTCCATCCCGGAATTCAAAGGTGTGCCGCACTGAAACGTCATGATTCGCATCTTCCGCGGTGTGCATATACATGTGACCGTCACGCAGATCGACTTGCTTTTGTCCGGCCGCTGTTTTGTCGCTACTCGTGGTCCAACCATTACCCGGCTCATCTTTTATTTCCTGAGATTCGGCGCGATTGAAGTTCTCATGGAACACCAAGGTGCCAAAACCTTCTTGTGGCACCATCCATTCCAATTGCGGCCAACGCGGCGGTCCTTCGTTGGCTTGAGGTGCTCCCGGAATGCTGCGGCCATTCACCACATATTGCGTCAATAATTCGCGGAGATGATCGACGCGATCAGGGTGGGCAGACATCAAGTTATCCACTTCTCCCGGATCATTGCGCAGATTGTAGAGCTGAAATTCCGGCAACCCTTGCATGTCCTTAAACGTCTGCGGATACGCCCACCCTCCCGAACCGGGCCATAAGATCAGTTTCCAATCACCCTGCCGGATGGCAAATCGGCCATCACTGGAATGATGCACGGTAGCTTCCCGCAGCGGCTGGGAATAGTCGGACTGGGTCACGACGGGCATAAAACTGTAGCTGTCCTCCGCCGCATCATCCGGCAGATCCACCTCCAGCATATCCGCCACCGTCGCCATGAAATCGGTGGTGCAAATCACTTCATCGGAATTCGATCCCGCTTCAATCTGCCCGGGCCATGACGCGATGAACGGCACCCGGTGGCCACCTTCGTAGATGTCGAATTTTTTTCCGCGGTAATGCATACTACCGCTGTGCCCGGCCAGCGGTAATTCATCGTCGTCAAAATCAGCCCGCGGGGACTGGCCGTTATCGCTGGTAAAGAAGACTAACGTGTTCGCCAGACGCGGATCCGCTGCAATCGTTTCGGTGATTCGGCCCACGGCGTGATCCACCTGCACCACAAAATCACCGTAAGC
>JABIRI010000143.1 GCA_018667915.1 Opitutaceae bacterium
GGCGGATAACGCAGCCCGACTCGAACGCTCACTCCAGACCGCCGCGGGCGATCATATCGCGATACCAATAATAGGAATCTTTAGGTGTGCGTTTCTGCGTCGTGTAATCGACGTGAACAAGTCCGAAGCGTTCTTTGTAGCCCTCGGCCCACTCAAAATTGTCGAGGATCGACCAATAAAAATAGCCCATCACATCCGCTCCATCGGCAATCGATTTTTCGATCGAAGCCAAATACCGGTGCAGGAAATCAATCCGTTGCGGGTCGTGCACTTTCCCATCCAAATGCACCCAATCCGTGTTACTCATGCCATTTTCCGAAATCACGACGGGAAGTTTGTAGCGCTCACTCTGCCACTGGGTCGCCCAGTAGATGGCGTCAGGCGCAATATTTAACCACGACAAAGTGGCCCGCGGATTCCCCCAACCATAACCCCGTTCGACTTCCTTAGCCTTCCCTTCGGTGTTCGCCTTGAACGGCGAACCGGTGTAGCAATTGAACGCCATGAAATCGATTGGCTCCGAAATTAGCGCCATGTCAGCATCGGTAAACTTCGGCACATCGGCGCCAAAATTCCGGAGGCCATCTTCCGGATAGTGCCCGAACACAACCGGATCGGCCCACCAGGCGAGGTTCCACATCCGACGTTCTTCACAACTAAAATACAACGCGCGGGCGGCTTCAATATCAGCAGGAACATGGGTCGCCGGAATCGGCTCCCGAGCGGTGTGTGCCAACGAAATTTGTTGAGGACCTTTAGCGTGTGATCGCAACGCCTGCACGCCGCGACCATGCGCGCGCAACAAGTTGTGAGCGGCCAACAGACAATTGGCATAGGGCTCCTTCAAGCCCGGCGCAAAAACCCCTTCTTGATACCCCATACCCACGATTACCGGAGGCTCGTTGATCGTCATCCAATGGTTCACGCGGTCACCCAAACGTTTGGCCACGACGGTGGCATACTCGGCAAACCACTCGGCGACGTCTGAATTTAGAAAACCACCTCTGTCTTGCAGGGCCTGGGGCATATCCCAGTGAAACAGTGTGACCCACGGGGTGATCCCAGCGGCCAACAAACCATCGATCAGATCGTCGTAAAACTTAAGCCCCTCCTCGTTTACCGTGCCAGTGCCTTCGGGAATAATACGAGACCAGGACAACGACATCCGATAAGCCTTCACCCCTAATTGCTGCATCAAGGCCACATCTTCGGGCCAACGATGATAATGGTCACAGGCCTCATTCCCGTTATGATTCTCAAATACTTTACCGGGAGTCTGCGAAAACGTGTCCCAAGCCGAAGGTCCCCGGCCGCCCTCGTTCCACGCTCCCTCGATCTGGTAAGCGGCGGCGGCGGTGCCCCAAGTAAAATTCTGCGGAAATGCCATAACGTTAGACCCCAACCCTAAGCCTCCTAAAATCAGTGGGTAAAGCGAAGCTCCCCTCGCATCTGGTGCACATTAACCGCCAGCCGCCTGCGGCGGAAGTAACAAGTATCAAAAAGAGCCGTCAGCACGGGGTCGGCCTCGTAGACGGGTTGCAAAGCAACTCATTCACCACTCGACCCCTTCCTCTACACCACTTCAGTGCGTCAGCTTTTCTGAATTCTGTGCCTTCAGTGGCCAAAAATTAATCCTGCCCCAGCTCTGCCGAATCAGCTCAATAAGTATCCACCAACGAACGCCAACTCAGGGCGCGTTGCAGCTTCGCGGCGGATTGCGGTTTGGCTAAACGCACCGTGACGGTTTTCGATTTCTTCGCATAGAGCTCAAAAAAGTTATCGTCGGATCGATACTCCAACCCGCCCAAGTCAAAGGCGAATCGGTGCTGGAGCGCGGTCGAGGAAAACGTGATCTGCGCGACATCATCGCCGCACATCTTGATAACCGCCTTGGTCTTCGCTTTTGGCAACTGCACGAACCGGGGCGGCGCGGCGAAGACCGTTTCTTCGCTGACGCATTTGCGCCCAATATGGAGAGCAAGATGCACGTAAATTTCGTCGCGGGACACCTGTTTTAAAATACCCTTCAACTTGATGACCTGCTGGCACCGGCTTTCACCCGTTCGCAACGCTATCATCTTCGAACCGCGGTCCAAGGTTCGACCATCCACATGCACGATTGCCCACTGCAATTTTCCCTTGGCCGATTCAGGCGCATCGTAAACGGTCCAGGCCTCCACCGCATCGACGGTGGAGTGTCGGTAATTGCCGATGCCCTGATGTTCGTCCCCGCGCACTTTACCGCTCACGAGAGCAGGCGCGTAGAACCGTTTCGCGGCGTAGTGCAACGCCCGCCAGCGCCCGGTGAACTCAATCGAACTCCAGGAGGCGACGGGCCACGTGTCATTAAGCTGCCAATATAACGCACCCATACAACGCGGGGCGAGCCGTCGGTAATGCTCCACGCCTACTTGCATGCAATACGCCTGATTAAGTTGGGAAAGGTAGATTAAATCGTCCTGTGATTTGGGATACCGATAAAGTCGGGACACATAATCCAGAATAATTTGATTGCCCGCCGCGTTCTTCTGGTGGTTTTCCATTACCGGTCCGAAAACATTGGCGTCATCCGGCGGACAGAACGTGGCATTGGTGGCCGGTGAACTGTAGCTCTGCATCCCAAATTCGGAAACAAAGCGGAAAGACCATTTTTCGTAGTCCCTCACCGGTTTACGCGCATGCCATACATCCCAGAAATGGGTATCTCCCGTTTTCTCACCCGCCGCAAAAGAAACATCACCGCCTTCCCGCCAGGGCGAGGCCGGCCAATACGGCGTGACGGGATCATTTTCCGCCACGGCCTCGGGGAGAACCTCATGAAACAACGCTTCATATTCTCGTCGCTGCGCCGGGTCGGGATTCTCGCCCAACTCGTTCTTATTAATTTCCCAAATTTCATTATTTCCACACCACAACGAAAGACTCGCGCGATGCCGGATCCGTTTCACTTGGGCCACGGCCTCGGGTCTGACCACATCGAGGAATTCCTGACCGCCGGGATATTGACAGCAGGCGAACATGAAGTCCTGCCATACCATCAGCCCCAATTCGTCACAAATATCGTAAAACGCTTCGGACTCGTAGATGCCGCCACCCCACACCCGCACCATGTTCATGTTGGCCTCGACCGCGGAAACCAGATCGCGCTCGTAGTCGGCGCGTTTTAGCCCGGCCACAAAACTATGCGCCGGAATCCAATTGGCTCCCTTGGCAAAAATCGGCCGACCATTGACGACAAATCGGAACGCACTCCCCCACTCGTCTTTGCTCTGATCCAGCGTGATGGTCCGTAAGCCGATCCGTTTCTGGTTCGTGCCGATCAAACGCCCTTCAGCGTCGCTCACGTGAACCGATAGGTCATACAACGGCTGCGCTCCCTGCCCGGCCGGCCACCATAATTCGGGGGCGTCGACCCGGATCGTTTTACCTCGTCCGCGGCCTACTTCTTTTCCTTCGATCGTAAGCACCCAATCACATTGAACCGTCTCATCCTCCCGGGTCAGTTCCGGCGTAAGGTCGACATACACCCGTCCGTTCTTCAGGTGACGTTGCCGAATCACCACATCCTCCAGTCGATTGACTGACCAGCCCTCTAACCGGATGTCTCGCCAAATCCCCGCCGTGACGAAACGAGGCCCCCAATCCCATCCGAATTGGCACTGCTCTTTCCGAATGCGGTTACACTTTCCCACCGGGTCATTGATCTCACGAAACGTCCGCTCGGCATGCGTGTGATCCATATAGTCCTTCGTAGACGAAAACCGGATACGAATCTCGTTCACGCCTTCACGGAGCCTGCGTTTCACCGCCCAACGATAGGGGGTAAACATGTTGTCTGTCTGGGCTATTTTTTTGCCGTTCAGATAAACGGTCGCCAAGGTATCCAAACCGTCGGCCACCAATTCAATCTCTTCCCCATTTCGAATCCTGGTCGGGACTTTGAATTCCGCCCGATACTCCCAGTCGCGGTGTTCAATCCACTGCAGATCGAGTTCGTTGGTGCCCCAAAACGGATCGGGAATCTGCTTATGGCGGCGCAGGTCGCGATGCACGCATCCGGGCACCTGCGCTGGAAACCAGTCAGATTTTGAGCAATCGCGAAAGGTCCATTTCGCACGGGAGAGATCCAAAGAAGGCATGAAGCAGGGAAAGGAATAAAAACAGGAGCCTTGGCACTCAAGACCGGCGATATTCTAGGGCAATGCAAGCTCTGGTGGTCGTTGAACAACGCTCGGACGCAAGGTTGCGTAACGCGCCTCCCACCATCACTCTGCTTGAGTCATCCCTTCAGCTCATGATCACCTCCCTCCGTCGTTCCGCGCTCCTCTCCGTCTTGATTTTCAGTTTACCCGGACTCTCCTCCGTTTCGAGTGCTCCGGTTGAGTTTGCGTTTCAGGTCGATCACGACCCGGAAGATAATCCCTTTTCGCGCGATATTTGGGCAGAGCTGGTGAGCCCCAGTGGCCGTGCAATCAGACTGCCCGCATTCTTCGACGGCAACGACACATGGAAAGTGCGGGCTCGGGCGGACGAAAAAGGAAACTACGAATTCGTGGCCGCCGAAGAGTTGATCAATCGAGCCGCAATCCCTCTGAACATCTCGCTTCGCGGCAAAGATCGCCTCCGAGTAAAAGACGCCGATGGCATGGGCGCAGCAATCGCCATCGACCCCCGCACCAACCGCACCTTCGTCGACGGCTTTGGCCAACCCTACGTTCCGTTTGGTGGAAATCTGCCCTGGGCGGAGTCGGACAACCCCACCAAGTTCTTCCGCGAAAACTTCGCTCGTTTCGGAGATATCGGCCTCAACTGGACCCGCGTTTGGATGTGTCACTGGGGGCAACTCAATCTCGATTGGATCGAACCTCACCACGGTGACCCAACTCCCCTCGGAACCCTTTCGCTCGATGTGGCGCGCACGTGGGACGATTTGATCGCCGCCGCAGAGTCTCACCAGTTACGCCTCCAAATGGTCCTGCAACATCACGGCCAATACACCACGTTTAAGGATACCGACTGGGCGGACATTCCGTGGAATATCGAAGCGGGCGGTTTCCTCAATAGTCCCAAAGATTTTTTCACCGACCCGCTCGCCCGTAAACTCACCCGCGACAAATACCGCTACATCGTGGCGCGTTGGGGCTACTCGTCCTCCGTTCTGGCGTGGGAGCTCTTCAATGAAGTCATGTGGACCAACTCCCGCCGGGGAGATGCCGCCGACAACGCCGCGGTCGCCGCCTGGCACGCCGAAATGGCCCGACACTTACGGCGCTACGATGTCCACAACCACCTCGTCACCACCAGCGACGACGACCTCACGCACGAAATGTGGGGTGCGATGGACTACTACCAACCTCATCTCTACGCCTCCAACATGATTCTGGGCGTGCAGGCCCTCCCCAGCCACGGCCAGGACATGGACCGTCCGGTTTTTTACGGGGAAGTGGGCGACAACGCCATGATCTCCCTCTCCGATGGCCAACGGGCCGACGGCTTCGTGCATCCCCTCCTCGCTTGGTCCGGCTTGTTCGGAGAACTGACCCACCCCGCGCAGCTGTGGTATATCGACGTCATTCGCCAAAACGATCGCTGGGACGAACTCGCCTCTGCCGCCCGTTTTGCCCGGGCCAGTGGACTCCTCACCCGCGATTTGTATCAATCGAGCACGCCCAGCGTGATCGGCGGGGACACCGTGCCCTGGCGAATCGAACCCGGTTATTACTGGGAGCGGGGAAAGAATCCCGAGTTCGAACTGGAAGTTGATGGCAGCGAACCCACCCAGCTTATGGAGTTTCGCCGCATCCTCACCGATTCCTCCGCCCAGCCGCCTCACTCTTTTCCCAGTCGAGCGACTTTCAAATTCCGCTCGCCCGCCGCCACTAACGCTCGCCTCGACGTCGCCCGCGTCAGCAACACCGGAGGCTCCCTCATCGTCACGCTCGACGGCAAATCAATCGTCAACGAAAACTGGCCCGCCGCTACGGTCGGCTCTCCGGCACCATCGAATCTACAATTCGAATTCCGCCTCGGCTACGGCGATCACACGCTCGTGCTCGAAAATCCACATGGACCCGATTGGGTCGACCTCGCGGGATTGGAATTGGGCACGCAAGTGCCCGCCCTCGTCGCCACCGCCAAACACAGCCGCGATCGCACCGCGCTGTGGATCCGCCACCGCACTAATCTCCTTTCACCCACCGAAGACGATGATCTTACCGCAACCCGTGCGACGGTTCAGTTGGAGGATTTTCCGTCGGGGAAATGGCAACTTACGTGGTGGGATCCCACGTCGGGCCGGGCCTCAAGTTCCAACGAACTGGAGCAGGACGGAGGCACCCTCAGTCTCGGGACTCCCCTCATCGCCCGCCACGCCGCGGCGTGGTTGGAGCGGATTAATTAGTCCCACCAGCCGCCGGCGTTGATCCTACCTCGTTAACTGCCGATTGTGGCTTAAATCCGCTCGCTAAGGTCGGGGATAGTCCCGCCAGATCCACTCCAACGCATGAGGTAACATCTGCTCGCGCACGCGTTTATCCCCGTGTTTTGAATCGAGCGAAAAAATATACAGGTAGGGATAATCCTTCGCCTGCAACTGGGCCGCCATGCGATGGTTGGCCGCCACCCAATCGTGCATACCATCACGCATCGTGTTGGGGTTGTAGTTATCCCGATCGCTCACGTGCATCCATAACCGAATCGGTTTACGCGGACTATTCGGAATCAGCGTCTGGTGAAAATCCCACGCCCCTCCGGGAGTGGCGGGATCAAACGGCCACTGCTGATTTACGTAAGTGCCCGAAAAACTGATCACCCGCCGATACCATTCCGGATGATACCATGCCATCGTGAATGCCGCGGCTCCGCCCGAACTCGTCCCCATTGTCGCGCGTCCTTCCGGATCATCCGTGAGTTTGATCCCAGCCTCACGCTCCACTCGCGGGAGCACTTCGGCTTGGATAAACTCCGCAAATCGCCCCGACATCGTATCGTATTCCAATCCCCGCTGACTGCCCTGGGCATCACCACCGCCATTGGCCAACAAGATCGCCACCATCGGGGGCACCCGTCCTTGATGGATGAGATTATTCAGCGCCCGCGGCAACCGATGCGCCGCCGCGTTGCCGGGCTGCTTGGGCCCATCATGGTAAACGATAAAGGGCGCCGCCGTTCCCGCTTCGTATTGGCTGGGCACATACACCGTCACCAGCCGCTGGTAAGGTTGGGCAAAGGTATCGACGATCAACGTCCTGGGGTTATCCGGATCCACCGTGCCTTTCTCTGTTCGCGCGATACCTGGATAAAATTCACTGTCCGCCGACTCCATGACAATTTCGATAATCCGCCCCTGGGGCACGCCTTCGATCACCGCGAGTTCGGGTGCAGGAATATAGTCCGGACCCACCAACCAGTCACCCGACGCATCGCGAGGAGGATTGGCCCCCGGTGCTCCCTGTAATTCGGTTTCCCCGGGCGCCCTTCCGGCGATTTGAAATTCCGGGGCGCCGGGACCATCGGGAGAACGCGTCGGCGGCGTGGGCCGTTTTTGCGCGTTTAGCAGAGGGGCGAATACCAAACCGAGAACGAGCAGGACGGCAGGACAAAGAAGAGGTGCAGGAAGTCGTTTCATGGCGGAGCTACCCAGCGAGGAAACTGAAATTCATCCACTCCGACGAGAGTAAACCCGACGACCTCACCCGCGCACCATTTGACCGCGGAATAAATTCGGTTTCACTCTCCTCCTAACGATATGCGAACATTTGCCACCCTCCTCCTCCTCACCGGACTGCTGACTTCCGTCGGATGCTCTGCGCGGGCCAGTGACGCTGAACCCACGACTCAACCCGCGGCGGATATCGAACCGGTGGAGAAGTCGGATGCGGAATGGCGTGCGGAACTTACCGCCGAGCAATTTCACGTGTTGCGGGAGGCGGGCACCGAACGCGCGTTCACCAGTCCACTTCTCAACGAGAAGCGCAAAGGGACATTTGTGTGTGCCGCGTGCGATCTCCCTCTTTTTGATGCTAAAACCAAATACAAATCCGGCACCGGCTGGCCGAGTTTTTGGAAACCGATCAAGGCCGGTCACGTATTGGATGTGCCCGACAATAAGTTTGGCTGGAACCGGACCGAAAGCGTCTGCGCGCGATGCGAGAGCCACCTCGGACACGTTTTTAATGACGGGCCTCGTCCTACCGGACTGCGTTACTGCATGAATGGACTCGCGCTTAAATTCGTGCCGAGCGAGTGACTAGCGGTCAGATGCCAGCTGTCAGGGATCAGCTTTCAGCAGCACCCCATAGCGGCCGACCCGATTCGGCTTTGCAGCTTTTCATCACGTCAGCGCCGCGGCCCAGAGGTCTTCCTTAAATCCGACCAAGCCGGTATCACCGGTCAGGAGGAACGGCCGCTTCACGAGGTTGCCATTGCCGTTGAGTAAGGCGAAGGCTTCGGCGGCCGGCATCGTTTCCAGTTTGGGACCGAGCTTCAGTTCGCGGTAGTCGCCGCCGGAAGTATTGAAGAGTTTCTTCAAATTACCGTCTTGCGCAGCGAGCATACGTTTGAGTTCCACCTGGGATGGCGGCGTCTCTCGAATCGGTTTTTCTTGGAACGTAATTCCTTCCACCTCGAGCCATTTCACGGCTTTTCGGCAGGTGCTACATTTTTTGTAAGTGTAAACGACCAGTGGTTTCATTGGACCCAACTCACATCGCGAATCACGAACTGCCAATCACCTTTATACATGCCGAGTTCTCCGTAGAAGCTGAGAGAACGGCTACGCACGGCCTGAGCTTCCAACAACTCCTTTGCCGCCGGCTGTGGCGCGTAAATTTGAAACAACTGTCCCCCGAAGCGCACCTTCGGGTTTCGAGCGCCAATCGCCGGTCCACTTACCTTGAATAATTTGCCGGTCCAATTGCCGTCCTGTAGATCGGTGTTCTTGGGCAGGGCGTCCAGGCGGAGTGCTTTGTTCAAATCAACCGCCGCATAGTTGACCGACCACACATCGGCCGTGGGCGGTTCATCAGAGGGATTTTCCACCGGCATCCACTTGGTCGGCAAGTTTTGGTCCACCGAACGGAAGTGCGCGTAAATCGGCAGGTGATCCGAATAACCCGAGCCACTCGGACCGCCACTGCTCCATCGGACTGGAGCGCCGGCCGCATCAGCATTCATTCCCGGCACGCGCGCCACGCGAAACGAGTTGTCCTGATACTGAACGCCCGCCCAGTTGTGCAGACCTCGCGAAACGATGAGGTGCATCAAGGTGCCCCATTCACCGCGGTAAACATCGCTCCCCCGCAAGGGCGGTTCGAGTTCATACCACAAATTGTAGAGATCGATATCTCCACGCCGTAATTCCGTTTCGCTATACCCCACCCGCAAAATATCATCCACGCCCGTGCGGGGCATGTTGGGGTAGCGCGCCTTTTGGTTATATTGCGAATTCAGATCCCCCCCGATGATCACATCGGCCAAAGGGTTATCAGCGAAAATCGCATCCAATCGATCCCGCAGGACGCCCGCGTTCTGCACGCGAATACGTTCCATCGCCGTGGTGCCGGCGCCGGATTTCCAGTGATTATTGAATACAAATACCCGTTGACCATCGATTTCGATCTCGGTTTCGAGAATCATCCGAGCAGACTCCACCGCGTGTTGACGCGTCGCGACGATCGGGAATTTGGAAAGCGTGACGCACTTTATCGCACGACCACTCTCGGCCGGCGGCGGCGACGGAGCATCCGCCCCCACGGCCATCTCGTAGCCGCTGAGTCCCGCATCCTCGAGCGCTTTCATCAACCAGACCTCGGCCGGCACGCCTTTCAATTCCGCCGGCAACGGCGATTGGCCCAACAGCGTCGGTAAATCCGTCCCGCGCCATCGGGCCAGAAACGCATCGATATCGGCGACCGTCGAATCCGGCGTCTGATCGATTTCGATTTCCTGCAACAGAATGATATCGGGCCCGGCGCCCCCGCGAAATTTTTGCAAAATCTTCGCCGCATTCGTGGCCTTGGTGGCGACGTGAGCCGGGGTATAGGTATCCGGCTGGTAATCATCATAGACCGCGACGCCATCGGCATCGTGAAGATTTTCGACATTGTAGACAGCGACCGTGAACGGCTGCGCGCTCCAAACGGGAAGTGCGAACACAGCGAACCAAGCGCCAAGGGCAGATATGCGGGCCAGCATGAAGACACTCTATGCGCATCAGGAACGGTTGCCAGTCGATTAGATAATTCTCCCCCAACTAGCCATTACCCACTATTCCCGCTCGCCCCACCCTATTTTTCCTCTTTGATTGGACCACTCTCAACCTCCAGCTGAGACACTTATGAACACCTCCCCATTTCGCTTTCTGGCAGTTTTGCTGATTTCGGTCCTCGGCCTGACTTCGATCGCCAGCGCCCAACTGACGTTCCAATTTAATTTCACCGATAGCGGATCCGGTTTCAACGATCCCACTCTCGGCTCCGCCCGCCGCACGGCATTGGAACAAGCCGCCCAATCATTATCCAATCAGCTCAGCCTGCCCCGCGAAGTCACGCTGCAGTTCGACGTCTCTTCCGTCACCGAGGACAACGATACCCTCGCGAGCGCCGGGAGTGGCGTGATCTCAACCGACAATGGTTTCCTACCCACCATCGCGCAGCACAAAGCCCAAACCGGCGTGGACGAAAACGGCAGTGAGGCCGATGGTCAGATCGAGTGGAACTTCTCCCCCACCTGGGCCTTGGGCGATTCGGTATCGGAAGACGCGTATGATTTCAAGAGCACCGCCATCCACGAGATTCTTCATGCCATGGGATTTGGAGGTGCGATCACCTCGACCGGGACGGGCATCTTCGACGAAACATCCGGCCAACCCGACGGCTGGAATACCTTCGATCAATATCTCGTGAACAGCGCGAACTCGCGCTTCATCACCCAACAGTTTGCCTTTCAGACGTCGCAACTCGGCGACCTTACCGGCGGCTCCAGCGTCTTCTTTAACGGCACCAATGCCGTCGCCGCCAACAACGGCCAGCCCGTCGTCATCTATTCGCCCACCACCTGGGAGGAAGGCAGCAGCCTGAGCCACACCGACGATGCGACCTATGTCGGCGACAATTCACTCATGATGAATTCCGCGGCCGATGTAGGACTGAGCGATCGAATTCTCAGTCCCATCGAAATCGGAATTCTCAAGGAGTTGGGCTATGAAGTCGGTGGTTCCAGCGAATTCGCTTACCTGTCCAATCTGTCCGTCCGAACTTTGGCCGGCAGCGGATCACAAACCCTCATCGCTGGATTTGTTATCGCTGGCGGCGACAAGGTTTTTCTCGCTCGGGGAATCGGGCCCACCTTGACGGATTTTGGCGTGGCCGGAGCATTGGAGGATCCTCGTCTGGCACTCTTCAACGGGACCTCCGAATTTGAATCGAACGACGATTGGAATTCCGCTGACGCCGCCACTTTCCAAACCGTGGGAGCATTCCCTCTGCCCGCTGGCAGCGCCGACTCTGCCATCGTGACCTCTTTGTCTCCGGGGGCTTACACTATGCAGATCACCGGCGCAGCCGGACAAACCGGAATTTCCCTTGCCGAAATCTACGATACCGCGGTCGCCAACAGTGCCGAGGGACCAAGATTCACCAACATATCTGCCCGATCTGCCGTGGGAACCGAATCAGAAATCCTAGTCGCCGGGTTTGTGGTGGCGGGCACCGGGGACAAGAATCTTCTCATCCGCGGACTGGGGCCAACGCTTGGGAACATCGGGGTGTCCGGAGCACTGACCGACCCCCAGCTTTCACTCTTTCGTTCCGAGGGAACGACCAGCACCCTGATTCGCACCAATGACGATTGGGACTTTTTCGAAGTCTGGGATACCAGCGAACGATTGGGCGCATTCGAACTCTCCAACTCAAAAGACTCCGCCATGTTGGTCACCCTGCAACCCGGCATCTATACAGTCCAATTGTCCGGGGTGAATGACGGAACCGGCGTGGGCCTGATCGAAGTTTACGATGCCGACTAATTCTCTCCTCGAAGTCCAAACGCTGACCCTGCGACGAGGTCCCAAAACCCTCCTCAATCGCCTCGATTGGGAGGTTAATCCCGGCGAGCACTGGGTGATCATGGGGCCCAACGGCTGCGGCAAAACATCGCTATTGCGCAGCCTGACCGGTTTCCTCACCCCGACCTCGGGCGACATCACTTTGCTCGGCGAAACTTACGGTGAATGCGATTGGCGCGAAGTGCGCCGCAACATCGCCCTCGTCTCCTCATCGCTGCAACCCCACATCCCCGGCGGGGAGCCCGCGATCGAAACCGTGATCAGTGGCATCTACGATCAACTCGATTTTTGGGGTGAAGCCACCCCCGCCGATCACCGTCTCGCCAAACGCCTCCTGACCCGGCTCGATGCCAAGGAAATCATCCGCCGCGAGTGGGCATATTTATCCCAAGGCGAGAGACAACGCGTGCTCATCGCCCGCGCCCTCGCAGCTGATCCCAAAGTTCTGATCTTGGACGAACCCTGCGCCGGGCTCGATCCGATCGCGCGAGCCGAATTCCTGGTGGCGATGGAGAAAATCACATCCGACCCCAAGGGTCCCACGGTCATTCTGGTGACGCATCACGTCGAAGAAATCACGCCCGGGTTCACCCACCTTTTGCTGCTCTCGCGCGGAAAAAAACTATCTGCCGGCGAACTTAAAACGCACCTCACTTCCGCGCAGCTTTCCGCGGCATTCGAACGCCCAGTCCGGGTCCGGATATCTGGCGCAAGTTGGCAGCTCAAGTTGGTGGACTCGCCTGCCGCCTAAACCAATCTAACCGTGGTCCGCCAGGCGGAGGACGTCCCCCGGTTGCAGCGGCAAAGCGCGGGCCACCGCTAACGTTTTCAGCGTTTGATAAATCAAGCGCCCATTACGAACGATCGCGAGGGCGCGTTGCGCCGTCTCAACTTTTGCCAGCGCACTGCCACCGTAAACATTCAGTCCCGCACGCCACGGCACGCGCACCACCTGACCGCGATTCGAATCTACAAACGTCACCATCCCAGCCCGCGACATACGTGAAAGATTCGAAATGGTCGATGCACTGAGATCTCCTGCAGCACGAACCGATGTCGCAGTAACCCGCGTGCCACTCCGCACTGCCGATTGAGCCACGCGGCCGCCGCCTTGGACCGTCGTGCCGGCCAGATTTCCCGAAGTGCGCACCGTCGCTCCGCCCAAGCGACCTGTGGCCCGAACTGATGTCGCAGAAACACGCGTGCCACTTCCCACCACGGATCGCGCCACGCGTCCACCACCTCGCACTCCCCCACTCGAAAGCGAACCCGTGGTCCGCACCGACGTGGCCGATACCCGGGAGGCCGATCGCACTCCCGAAACCGCCACGCGACCGGTGCCCGTGGCCACTCCCCCGACCGTGGATCCCGCAGCCGCGCTGGTTGACCCCACGACCCCCAACACCGAACCGACAGATTTTGCCGCGGCCTTGCTGCCGGCTCCGATCATCGACGCCGCCGAAGTCACCGGCGCCGTGTAAGTCTTGGCCGCATCCATCAGGGTGCATCCAGTCTGGGAAACCAGCGAAAGGAGGAGTAAACCGGCGAATTGCCGTAAGGACCTCATGCAGCGGACCATGACGCCACACCCATTCCCGTCAACTCACTCGTCCACGGATATTCATCAATTGAGTGACCGCAATAGGCCGGCCGAGACGAATTGTTGCTCAACCTAGCCTTCCGTGAGAGAAGATCGCCGCAATCGGCGTGAAACATTACCACTAAAGCGATGTCGCAATATCTTGCGATTCGTCCTACGGACGAACCCGAAAACGCATTTAACCCAGCCCCGACCACTCGCTCCTCCCCCAACAACCGTTCGCGATGTTGACCTTGTCCTCTCCCGTTTACCGTCGTTCGGCGCTGCTTCTTGCTACGCTCTTGATTTGCGTCGGTTCGGTCCACGCTCAACTGTGGCGGCGCACTCCGAAGGTTGCACCAACCCCGGGAGTGAATCAGGAGCATCTTAACGCATTTCTGCGTCCCCTTTACACGACGCGAGCTACCTTATCCCGTGACGGTCGCCATCTGGCATACACCATCACCAAAGCCGGCAGCACCACCATAGAAGTTGTGGGCACAGACTACCCTTATCCCCGCCGCAGCATCACTCTGGGAGACTTGGCGGAAGCACGGCTGACGGCTCTCGATTGGATCGCTCCCGGGCGACTCGTATTCGCCACGGAGGAGTGGACTATCGGGGTGATCGACATTGACCAGGAAGTGGCCCGAGCGGTCCTCGACCCGATTCGTTTCTCCACCGAAATCATCCCCTTCGATGTCAACCTTGCGGCTTTTGGACCTGAGCAGGATTCCCTCAGAGATGTATCTTATAAAATCGACCGCCCCCCGCGATTGGTTCGATTCGCCAACCATTCCCGAGCCAAGGTGATCATCGAGGGCGTAGCCGGCGCCCATCTTCGTGATTCGCGATGGGTGACGGCCGAGCTCAATCTTGATACGGGCGAGGTGAAGTTGCTGGACGCGGTCGACATCTCTACTCCTGCGATGCGCGCCCTGATCGATCGGTCAGGACGATTTCGTCTCGTGGAAGAACGAGATAAACTGCCGATTCAATGGCGGGTGGGCGCCAAAGAATCCAAATTATTCAAGAAGCGTTGGCGATCGCTCGACAGCGTGCTTCCTCCCGAAGTGGCGGATCCCTTCTCTGCGAATGCGGATACGTTGTGGACCGAGCGAAGCTTTCCTCTGGCCTTCGACGCCGATCCCGACGTGCTCATCTACGCCTCGAACGTCGGGCGAAATACCTACGGAATTTTCGGGATCGACCTCAGCACTGGAGAACCCACTAACCTCGCCGCGATTGATCAAAAAATTGATCTGGCTGATCCCGCGGCCACGCTTTTCAGCCCCCCGCTCGGTGATCGGGAAAGTCACTTCCGGAGTTTCAACGTGGCCATGCACTACACCGAATTTCGGGCCGACCGGGCTCCGTCTCCGCTAATCGTGGATCGCAATTCCGGTCGTATGATCGGGATTCGACCGCCGCTCGAGTTTGCGCGGACCCGCTGGATCGATCCGCGGCTCACTCTCGCCGATGCCGAAATCGCCCGCGCATTCCCGGACCGCGACCATCGGATCATCGATTGGGACGACACCCAATCCCGGTTCCTCGTGCATCTGTCGTCCGCCAGTGATCCCGGGCGCTATTTCGTGTTCGAAAAACCGAGCGGCAACTGGACGGAGTTTGTGCAGGCCTCACCGCAACCGACCCGTGAGCAACGGCACCACACCGAACGCTTTACCATCCGCTCACCTTCCGGTCTGCCTATCACCGGTCAAATTGCGGTGCCCAATAAACCGTTGATCGACCCGCCCTCATTGGTGGTCTATTTTCCGGATGCCCTCTGGCAATCCCCTCCATCCGGATATTCACCGGCAATGCAAACGCTCGCGGAGACCGGTTGTCTGGTCCTGCAGGTTGACTATCCCGGCACGTCGGGGCGAGGAAACGAGTTTCTATTCTCCGCTCGCGAGGCCCCTGATCAGGCCGCTCTCGCCGCAGTCGAAACAACCTTGAAGTGGTTACAAACCAAACACTCTTTTTCGCCCCGCCGCATCGCGGTGGTGGGAGCCGGCTACGGCGGGTGGTTGGCTCTGCGCGCCGCCGAGCTGCGGCCCGATCTGTTTCGTTGCGTAGTCTCCCTCAATGGCATCAACAGCCTTGAGTCACTCACCCGAGCCCCCCCAGAGCGCGAATCGCGCGAATCGGGCTATCGGCGACAGGAACAAGCCCGAAACACAATGGCCTATGAGCAGTCCATCCTGGACGACTTAAATACTCTCATGAAGCGAGGGGGAAACACCGAGGAAACCACAAGTTTCGAAGACCCCACGGACGCCAAAAATCTTGAGGCCTATAAAGACCCCACTGGAACGGACAACCCGGATTCGTTATCCACCAGAATCGCCGCGTTTCGCAAGATGAACGACCATACCGTGGCCAAGGCGGTAAACCTGCGCGGACGCCTAGCTTCGTGGTATTTCCCCCAGGATTACATCCGCGGTAAAGAAGGCTCCGTGCTGCAGGATCTCGAAAAACTGATGGCGCCCCTCCTGATTTGCCAGGAAGTCGACAGCCTGTCAGCGCGCAGTGATGACGCGATCGCACTACGCCGACAACTCCGACGACTGAAACGGGAACCTCGGTTCTTTGAGCTTCCAGCCGCCACCTATGGCCGCTCCCTCGAACAGCGTCCGGAGACCTGGCTCGAAGTGGCTGATTTCCTCTACACCAACCTCTACAACTTCAACGTGGAAATCGGCCCAACTGAAGAAGTGCTATGAGACCACCACGCCATCGCCACTGGCAGATCCTGCTGCTGCTGCCAGCCCTGGGCATGCGCCTGGCTCTCGCTCAATCAGAACCGCCATCATCCACCGACGAACCGGTCCTTTCACTTCCCCCGTTTGTAGTGGATCACGATGACCGGAGAACGCGCACCTGGCGTTTCGTTTCCCTGCCCGAAGTCGATTTCGAACTGCTTACCGATGTTGATTCTCAGCAGGCCCGAGATTTTGCCTCCAACTACTTTCGGCAAGAGCAACTGCTTAACCAACTCATTCCAGAACGTTTTCTTTGGCGATCCGATCAACCCAAGCGCCACCTGCTGATCGCGGATCCGGGCGGATCAGCCATTCGCGACTCCACGATGAACGCCCTGTTCGGCAATATTAAGAATTCAGGAAAGAAAACGGGGATGCGGCTGATGCCCAACATTCGCCTCGACGACGGCGAGACCTCCATGGTCTACGCCTACTCCCGGCAGCAAACTCCCGACGCGCTCGTTCGGCTTACGCTCTACGGAAGATCTGAGATCAATTTCTCCTTCCTCACCAACCGAATTCGTTTCCTACTCGCCCGTCGCACGCCCGCTCTACCGCATTGGTTCGTCGAGGGCCTGAGTGGCGTCTATGATACCAGTGAGTTTAGTCAGGACGACATCGAGATCGGCCCGGTGCTCTGGATCTCGGGCAGCGAAGCCGATGCCCTGCGGCGCAATTCAAATCGCCCGCGCCAGTTACTCCCCCTGTCGCGATTGTTCTCCACCCTCACGACCGATCAAAGTGTCGCTAGCCGCGAGGCATGGATCCGCCAATGCACCCTTTTCGTGCGCTGGGCCATGTTTGCAGAGGAGGGCCGCTACCGGGACGCTCTTTGGAAATTTGTAGACGGCACGGTAACGGGGGGGGCCTCCGATTCATTTTTCCGAGAATGCTTTGGATTCAGCTTCGCGGACGGTCGCGACATCCTCAGTGACTACCTAGCGACCGCGACGAATGATGACCACCGCATCGCACCCCGCCGATTGCCCCGAACACCTCGTTTTCAGGTGCGCCGGGCGACGCCCGAGGAGATCTGGTTTGGACGGTTGGAATGGTCTCGCTTGGCCTTTATCTGTGCCGATCAACATTTCCCGGAATTACGCGATGCCTACCTGAAAAACGCCCGAAACACGGGGCGTTTGGCTCAGCAAGAAACAACTGACTCGGCCCGCATCCAACTTTCGCTCGGTCTATTGGAATTTAATGCCAAAAACTTGAAGACCGCGTTGCCGCTGCTGGAGCAAGCCACGGCCCGAGTTCCCGGGTCCGCTTCCGTCTACTACGCGATAGCCGCCTGCCGCTACCAAGCAGCCCATGCCGCGTTGCCTGCCGACACTAAATTTTCGATCGATCAAACCGGTGAAATTCTCGCAAACCTCGATCTCGCCCGCCGTCAGCGCATGCCGATGGCACGTGTTTACACCTTGCTCGGCAACCTCTGGTTGAATTCAGAACTCACTCCCAGCGCTAGTGATTTGGAAGAACTGAGCGAAGGCATTGACCTGTTCCCCAGCGTCGCTCGCATCAGTTTGAGCGTCGCCCTGCTTCACGCAGAGTTGGGCCAAATTGATCGCGCCTTGGAGGTCGTCTACATCGGCCTGCAGAACAGTCGCTCGCAACAGGATATCGCCCAATTTTATCGACTCGAGGAAACTTTATTGGATCAGCTTGCCCTGCTGTCCGACGGGTAGCCGCCCTACCCTGGTGGTCGGAATAATCCGCCCAAAGCATTAAGGCTCTTCAAGGGTTTCTTCTTCGTTTTACCCGGCAAAGGCGTCACCGAGAGTGGGGTAGATTTCGGCACGGACTTAATCGCGTTTTCTCCGCTTTTCTCGGGCGATTGACTCCCGATCAGGCCACGCAGTTTTTTGGCTGAAACCGGTTCGGCGGTCCCCAATTTTTGCGCCCACAAACTTACTCGAAATTCTTCGATCAACCAACGGAGTCGCTCCGCCAAGATACCATCGTTTATCGTGCCTAAAGCGGTTGAAAACGGGGCAACCAGGCGGACGCGTTCCGCATCCTTTTGGGGCGCCTGCTTCCAACGATCGGCCCGCAACCTTCTCGCCCGCAGATATCGCTCGAAATGCTGCAATTGTTCGTAAGGTGAATTCACCAAGAATCGTGAACCTACGATCGAGTCCACGTCTTCCGCCATCCCCGGATAGGGAGTCGGGTGCAGGATCAGTTTTTGGCGCAGCTCCAAAATGACCTGCAGTTGATCCACCAAAACCGGAACCGCTTTGCGCGACTGTTCTTTCGCTCGCTGCAGCGCCTTGTCGAACTCCACCTCCGTGCGCTTGCCATCGGTGAGGGGCACACGTTTCGGATCGGTCAGCCATGCGGTCAACAACGCCACCGCATCTGCCTTTAGATCATCAAACGCATAGAACGAACTGGCGAGCGGGCCGATCGCCTTGAGTGCCTTCAGATCCTTTTCCATCCAGGCGAGATCACGCCTCAACGTGTGGCCGAGGATGGCCCGCAACCCGCGTTGCCCCTTGGTCGTCACATCATCGTGCGATCGATAAAGTCGTAGCACCACGCCGTCGCGCGTCGCGGCGAAACCCGGGTAGGCCTTCACCACCACCCCGGCGTGTTCACCGATTTCAATTTCGGCGGGAATCTCATCACGCGGCCATTCATCGAGCGCCTCGGTCTCCCATTGCTGGCGGGCCTGCCGCCATAAATTGGGCGCGTTGCGATCTACCTCTTGGCTCGCCTTGCGTTGGTGCGCCGCGACCGCCGCATGAATTTCCGCCAAAGAACGGGAAGCCACGATCTCTGACCCCGCGTCGTCCTTCACTTGCACCCGCACCTGTAAATGCTCCGAAACCGGTCGTTCCGCCCAAACCGCCGGACTGATATTGAGGCCAAATTGTTCGCCCAAACGTTTGGCGAGCAGATCGGCAATCGGCACCCGGCGAGAAGCATCACGACCCGACGCACGGAGTTCCGGCACCAGTTTACGCGCGGTGGCCGCGAGGGGCATAACCGCCCGGCGCAGCTCTTTGGGCAACGAACGCAGATAGTGTTCAATCTTGGCCTCCAGGTGTCCGGGCACCGCCCAATCGAGATCACCCAAGGTGAGTAATTCCGCCTGAGCCACATCCACTTCAAGTGTAACGCCATCATCCGCGTCGCCAGGTTTATAGAGATAATTGAGGGGCAGCACCCCCGTCCCCAGCGGCAACGATTCCGGGAATGCCGATGCATCGACCGCATCGTCTTCGGGCGGGCGTAAATCATCGGGCTCAAACTGTAGAAATGTCGGCTCGTGCGGACGACGCTCCTTCACCAAGGCGATGAGCTCCCCCACTGCGGAGACCACATAACCCGCATCCGTGAGCCGCATGCTGTAGAAGTGCCACACGGCCTGATCCAGATTCATGACCCCGCGATCCCGAGTGCGGGTGAGTTGATTTTCCACCCGGGTGCGCACATTGCGATTATGAGAAAGAAAATCAAACGGCCATTTGATCGTATCGTTCACCAACGCTTCGCGAATAAATATATCCGTCGCTTCTTCCGGTTGAATTTTACCGTAACTGACGGCGCGCGACTCCACTTCGAGTCCGTATAGGCGCGTGCGTTGTCGCACCATCGCACGGCCTTTTTCCTCGTCCCAAAACGGTTCCCGGTAAGAGCGTTGCAGTAAATGCGCTCCGAGATCCAAAACCCACCGCGGATCGAGACGGGCACACGTGCGCGCGTAGAGCCGGGAAGTCTCCATAAACTCCGCACTCATCAACCAGCGCGGTGATCGGGCTTTGCCTTTCGCCGGTGCCGGTTGGGGCTTACCTCCCTTTCCTTTTTTCTTCTCTTCGCGCACGAAAAGTCCCGAGCCGGGAAAGATGACCGGCTTCCGGTCATGCGTCGCCTTGTAACCGGTATTTTCGTCATCGCGGGTCGCAATATTTCCGAGGAGACCCGCAAGAATGGAGCGGTGAATCGTCCGGAACGCCGCATCGTCCATGACGAGTTTGTCCGTCGCCTCAGCGGGAGAATCGTTCGACTTCGTGCCATCCCAAACCGAGCTGTGTCCCAGGTCTTTGCGTTCACGGAGCACGTCGTGGAGTTGATGATGAATATCCCGCCACTCCCGCAGACGGGCATAACTCAGGAAATGATCCCGACACCATCGACGCATCTTCGATTGCGAGAGTTTTTCGAACTCGTCGTGCAATGATTCCCAAATTGAGAGCAAGGTCAGGAAATCTGATTCCCGGTGCGTGAAACGGCGATGTGCCGCGTCGGCTGCCGCCTGTTTCTCGAGCGGACGTTCCCGGGGATCCTGCACACTTAAGCCCGCCGCAATAATCACGACTTCGCGCAACGCCTTCTCGTGCCGCGCTTGTAGAATCATGCGCCCCACCGAAGGATCGACCGGCAAACGGGCCAACTCGCGACCAATATCCGTGAGGCGGCGGACCGAACCTTCGGATTCGATCGCGTGCAGCTCGTCCAGCAACGCATAACCCGCCTTAATCGACTTGCTCGCGGGCATGTTAAGAAACGGAAACCGTTCAATGTCGCCTAGTCCAAACGCTTTCATGCGTAGGATAACATCGGCCAAGTTAGAGCGCTGGATCTCGGGCTGCGCGAACTTCGGACGCTCGTTGTAATCCTTCTCCGAATACAATCGGATGCAGACGCCTTCGGCCACCCGACCCGCCCGACCCTTGCGTTGATCCGCACTAGACTGGGCCACGGCCTCGATGGGCAGACGACGCGTGCGTGATTGCGGCGAATACCGGCTCACCCGCGCCAATCCCGTATCCACGACGTAACGGATTCCCGGCAACGTGAGCGACGTTTCCGCGATATTGGTTGCCACAATCACCCGACGTCGGGCCGTGGCCGCGAAGACCCGTTGTTGCTCGGCATTGGAAAGCCGCCCAAAAAGCGGAATCAATTCGCAACCGCGGGAGGCTCCGCCGCCTAGGCCGTCGATCATCTCGCGGATATCCCGTTCGGCGGGCATGAAAACGAGCACGTCGCCGCTCGCCGTCGAACTGAGAATTCGGCGGGTCGCCTCGATGGCCCCATCGATATAGTGGAGCGATTCCCGCTTTTTGTCGTCATCAGGTTTTTCCGATTCCTCGCCGAATTCGTCGAGTGGTTGGTAAACCACCTCGACCGGAAAGGTCCGACCGGACACTTCGATCACCGGTGCATCTTCGAAAGCTTTGCTGAAAGCGGCGGTGTCAATCGTCGCCGAAGTGATGACAATGCGCAGATCCGACCGTTGGTGGCGCAGTTGGCGCAGATGCCCGAGGAGGAAGTCTATATTGAGGGAACGCTCATGAGCCTCATCGATAATGATGGTATCGTATTCGCGAAGTTTCGGGTCGGACTGCACTTCTGCCAACAGCATGCCATCCGTCATAAACTTGACCACGGTATCGCGGGATGTCCGATCCTCGAACCGGACCTTGCAGCCGACGCCGCGCCCCCACTGCACGCCCATTTCCTCCGCCACGCGTCTTGAAACGGAGAGGGCCGCAACCCGACGAGGCTGGGTGCACGCGATCCGTCCGGCACTTCCCCGCCCCGCCGCCAAACACAGTTTGGGGATTTGGGTGGTTTTGCCCGACCCTGTCTCACCGGCTAGAATCACCACCGGATGCGCCTGGATAGCGTCCACGATCTCTCCGGCCCGCGAGCTAATGGGCAAATCGGGCGGAAACTCCAAACGGAAAGGAAATGGCTTTTGGTCTGGCACGAAGGTGAAAGGGAAACGCAGAGTGAACGCTCCTCCTGTTATGGCTGGCAAGAACGCTAAACCACCTCCACTCCCGATTGACGTTTTCGAACGGGTGCTGCGCGTGGCTAATTTCGACGGCCGGCTCCTGGTGGTGATCGCAGGAACCTTCGCCCTGATGGCCGCCATGAGCCGAAACCTGCCGCCGACGCTGGCGGGTGTTTTGGCGTCGGGCTGGGGTATCGCTGAAATGCACGGCGCCAACAAACTGCGCAATGGCGACCCCAAGGGGTTGGACTGGATGATTTGGTCCCAGCTCGGGCTGATGATCACGGTATTTTTCTACGCGGGTTGGATGATGACCCATTTTGATGCGACGGAGTTTCTCAACGCCGTCCCAGCTCTCGCGCTGGAGAATCTCGAAAACCAATTCGCCGAAGCAGGACTCTCCACCGTCGATATGCCTCGATATTTTGCCAGTATGTCCACCGTGGTCTATTCCCTCGTCGCTCTGCTTACTTTCATTTTCCAAGGCATGATGGCGCGCTTCTACCACCGCTCCCGGCCGGCAGTGGAGACGGTGATCTTCGGACCCGGCCGGCGATAATTCGATCACTTGCGCCAACTGCTTTAGCCAGTAAGCTTCCGCCTCATGTCCAAGGAACGTTACATTTCTGCCAAAGAAGCGTGGGCCCGCAAACAGGTAGCCAAGGGGGTCCGTCCGCGCGAGGAGGCATCCGACGACCGACTTCCGCCGGGCCAAAAACTCACCACTAACTTTCCCGTGCTCGATCTGGGTATAAAACCCGAGATCCCACTGGACGAATGGACACTCAACTTGGCCGGCGAAGTCGGAAACCCGCTCAACCTTGATTGGGCGGCATTCAACGCATTACCCCAAGTCGAGGATGTGAGCGACTTCCACTGCGTAACGACGTGGAGCAAATTTGACTGCCGCTGGGGCGGCGTGGCCTTCACTGAGCTCTACGAACACGTGCGGCCCAAAGCGGAGGCCAAGTTTGTCTACTTCACCGGCTACGACGGCTACACGACCAACGTCCCACTGGCGCAATGTCTCGATGACGATGTGTTGATCGCGACCCATTTTGACGGCGCCCCCATCAGCCTCGAACACGGCGGTCCCGCTCGCGTGATCGTGCCCAAGCTCTACGCGTGGAAAGGCACAAAATTCGTCAAATCGCTACACTTCCTCAATGAGGACAAATTAGGATTCTGGGAAATTCGCGGCTACTCCAACGACGCCGATCCCTTCAAAGAAGAGCGATACGCCTGATTCAACTGCGGTCGGATCCCAGAATATAGTCCGGATTCAACTGTAGTTTAGGAGCTTCAATTTTCTCCAGCCAATCATGGAGCTCTCGCATCAACTCCTCTCGTTTTGAGGGAAATTTTTCGGTCAAATTTTCGGATTCCAAAGGATCACGACCCAAATGGAAGAGTTCGATTTCATCATATTCAGGATATTCGATGAGCTTGTAATCGCCTTTGTAGATTACGTTCCGCCAGGAATAAATCCACCGCTTGGTCTCCTCCCGGTATTGAGCATACTTCGGATAATAACAGAAGACGGCTCGATCACTCAGGCTCGTCAGTTCACCGCGCAGCAATGAACTGATATCCACCCCGTCCAGCACATAAAAATTCGGGTTATCCACCCCTGAGATTCCCAGCAACGTGGGGTAGAGATCGACTCCGGTAATTCTCTCCGCACTGACGCTGCCGGCCGGAATTTCGCCCGGCCATTTGAAGATATACGGGACCCGCAGTCCCCCGTCGTAAGTATCCCCTTTGCGCCCTCGAGTTTCGCCCGTATAGTCGAAGCTGTAAGCGCCGTTATCTGAGGTGAAGACAATCACCGTATCCTCTTCAATTCCCAGCGCACTGACTTCGTCCAACAATGCCCCCACCGCATCGTCCAACATCTTGTGCATGGCCGCGATGACCGGAACTTCGTCCGGGTCAGGATGTTTGGACTCAAAATCCTTCATTTTCTCACGAAAATGAGCCACATACGCCGCTTTCGCCTCCAAGGGACGGTGCACTAAATAATAGGGCATATACAAAAAGAACGGCTGGTTCTTTGCGTGCGCATTTTTAATAAAATCCCGGGCTTTATCCGTAAAAAATTCGGCCGCACTGACTCCCTCCGGCAGATCGATCTCTGGAACTGATTTCACCTGGTAATGCCCGGTTCCGGCAATGGCTTCATCAAATCCATGATAGTGAGGGTGCCCGTCACCGTAGTTGCTCACGTGCCACTTGCCATACATCGCCGTCGTGTATCCCGCGCGCTGAAAACTCTCCGCTAACGTGATTTTTTCGTGATCGAGATTTCGCTTCGGCGGCACTTGATATTTGATCAAGTGCTCGTTGCCCAAGTGATGTTGAGACACCCGGTAGGCGCCGGTGCGAGGACCGTATTGACCACTCAATATCGCGGCCCGCGAGGGCTGGCACGTTGGATATGGCGACAGACCATGAGTGAATTTCATTCCCTCGCGGCCCAACTGGTCGATCCGCGGCGTTTCGAGCCAATCACTGCCGTAGCTCCCCAATCCACCGATACCCAGATCATCCGCCAAAATAAGGATCACGTTCGGTGGTTTGGCCCCAATCATCGGAAGCAAAAAAGGGAGAAAGAGAAAAGGGAGCGCTGCGAGCGCCCCAAAACTACGGGTATAGATCATGCGTTTCTGGGGGGGGGTAGACATGAATAAAATAGTCAACGCTGGGAGGGCGCGATTCGATTTTGGGCCGAAAGACCGCGATGCCCGCCCCTTTGATCTACTCCCACGGTGGCGGGGTGAGCCCTCTCCGGGCTCACATCACTACTATTACAAGGCAATAAATGCCCAACCACCCGGTCTGGCTCGAGTCTTGCTATCTGGGAAATATGCCGATTCTGGACAGCCGAAAACTCCTCGCCTTTGCTACCCTTGCACAAACGGGTAGTTTTACGCTCGCGGCCGAGGATTTGGGTCTGACTCAGTCGGCCGTCAGCCACTCGATCAAGGCACTCGAAAATGAACTGAATGTGCGACTGGTTGATCGTCGAGGGCGGGCCATCAGACTTACCGCAGTGGGTAAACGCCTACTCAACTATGCGAACCGAATATTGGCGGATATGGAGGAAGCTCGGGCTGACCTCGCAGGCTATGTCTCGGTAGAAACTTAGGAGCACCGCGCAAATCCGAGCTTGCCAACCGAGGGCGCGCTCCGTGTCGTCCTCCTTCCTTCCCAACTGCCCAGGTGGTGGAATTGGTAGACACGCAGGTCTCAGAAGCCTGTGCCGCAAGGTGTAAGGGTTCGAGTCCCTTTCTGGGCACCATTATCGCTCTCACAGGAGAGTTTTGAGTAAAATAGATCGGTTGGAAAGGAGTTGAAACGAAAGGGACGAGAACCCTCAGGGTTTGACGAAGTCCCGCAAGGCGGGACGGAGATGGGGCAACCCGCTAGGGTTGAGTCCGCAGGACTGGATCGCAGATCCACCAGTCCCTTTCTGGGCACCATTATCGCTCTCACAGGAGAGCTTTGAGTAAAATAGATCGTTGGAAAGGAGTTGAAACGAAAGGGACGAGACCCCCCAGGGTTTGACACGCTCGGCAGACGCTCAATCGAACCATTCGTCGGCTTCGTCGAAAGCAGGGATGGGGATATTGGCGATCTTGAGATTACCGACCGCACGGTGACGACAACCGGGCTTGATCATGACCGTAGTCATGGGCTTCACGGGATAGAGCTCTCCATCGAGCTCGATGTGGCCTTCCCCCTCCAAGATCAGATAAATCTCGGTGTGGTGTTTGTGGTAGTGGGCTTCGCTGTCTTTTTTGATGTCCACGATGTGCATCGAGGCGACCGGCGTATCGGAATCGACGAACGCGCGACGGGCTTGTCCGCAGGGACACGCGGCGGGAGTGACATCGGGAAGATGGACGATTTCGAAGTTGGCCATAGCGACCAACGATCTACCCCCACCCGCCCATGCCGCCAACCCCAAAGCCGACTTGCCCGTTCGCCCTCCCCCTCCCATCGTAGCCGTCGATGAGCAAAGCTTCCGTCCTTCAACGCCTGTGTGATGATCAGTTGATCGCTTTGCTCAGCGCGAATGATGCCGCAGAGATCACGTTACTCACCAAAGCCCTCATTGCGGGTGGGATCACCAACTGGGAGTTGCCCATGAGCTGCCCGGCCATTCCGGACTGGCTGAGCGAGGTTTCCCCCGAATATCCCAATTTCCAATTTGGCCTGAGCACCGTCATCGATACCGAAACCGCACGTCGAGGGATCATCGCCGGAGCCCGTTTTATCAGCACGCCGGCCTTGAGACCCGAAGTGATCCTACTCTGTCGACGCTATCAGATTCCCGTGATTTGTGGCGTGCACTCGGTGAAAGAAATGGACGCCGCCCTCCTGGTCGGAGCTGACGCCTTAAAACTCTACCCTTCGGAAGACCGCTTTGGGCCGACTCATATTCGCGAGATGCGGGCCGAGTTTCCGGAAGCCAAGTTATTCGCAGTCGGAGGCGTGACCGCTGAAACCGCGAGAGACTTTCGCGAAGCTGGAGCTGACGCTATGTTTGTTTCAAGCTACCTACGGGACCCCGATGATGAGGCACCGCTTTCGAGCGTGGTGATAACGAAAAAAGCCTCCGCGATTTCGACCGCACTGAATTCTAAAACCGCGACTGACGTTTCCTGATTTCCCTTCCTTCATGAACACCCTCTCTCGCGTTCGTCCCCCCTTCTATCGACATCTCGGTAAACTTCTCGTCGCGTTATTCGTGCTTTCGCCCCTCTCGGCCCGAGAGCCCGTCGAAGGTCAGCACGCGATGGTGGCATCCGCGCAGCGCCTCGCCTCCGAAGCCGGCGTATCGGTCATGCGCGCCGGGGGCAACGCGATCGATGGCGCCGTTGCTACGGGGTTTGCGCTCGCCGTCACCCTGCCCTCATCCGGCAACCTAGGGGGAGGAGGATTTATGATCATTCGGACGGCCGAGGGGAAAGCCGTGGCGCTTGATTTTCGGGAAGTCGCACCACTCGGTGCCCATCGCGATATGTATCTGGACGAGAACGGTGCCCCGGCAACCTTACGCTCCCGACAAGGCCACCTCGCCAACGGAGTTCCGGGCACGGTGGCGGGGTTGGAGCATGCCTGGAAGCACTACGGATCGGGCAAGGTGAGTTGGCACGACATCATCGAACCCGCTCGACGGATCGCCGATGATGGTTTCGTTATGTCGCCCTTCCTCGTTCAGCATCTGTATTCCCATCGGGAGCGACTCGCCGCCAATGAATCTTCTCGTGGAAAATTTCTGCGAAACGGTGATTTTTTCACCGCTGGAGAAGTATTTCGCCAACCCGATCTCGCCGCGACGCTCTCGCGCCTACAAGCCCATGGTGCCGCTGATTTTTATACCGGGAAAACGGCCGATCTGATCGTGCAAGATCAGGTCACAGGCGGCGGACTCATCACGCATGAAGATCTCGCTGTTTACCGTCCGAAGGAACGTGAAGTCCTGCGCGGCACCTATCGTGGTTACGAATTTTTGACTATGCCGCCGCCCAGTTCGGGCGGCATCGCTTTGACCCAGATTTTGGGTATGCTGGAGTCTTACGATCTTCGCGCGCTGCGGCTTCAATCCACGGCCTATATCCATCTCGTTAGCGAGGCGATGCGACGGGCGTTTCATGATCGGGCCCTGCATTTGGGCGACCCCGATTATTATGAGGTGCCTCGTGCTCAGCTCACGGATCCAGATTATATCAGGCAGTTGATGCACGATTTCGAGCCTTCCCAGGCGACCTCGAGCGAACTCCTGGTATCGACGATCAAGCCACCGGCAGAATCGATGGAGACCACCCATTTCTCCACCGCCGATAGCGCAGGCAACGTCGTCTCCTGCACCTATACCTTGAACGGCAACTACGGCAACAGTGTCACCGTCGCCGGAGCCGGGTTTCTGATGAACAATGAAATGGATGATTTTACGGCCAAAGTCGGAGTGAAAAACATGTATGGCTTATTGCAGAGTGAAGCCAATGCCGTGCATCCCGGCAAACGTCCCCTTTCATCAATGACTCCTACTATCCTACTCAAGGACGGACAACCCGTGCTCGCCACGGGGGCATCAGGAGGTCCGACCATCATCACGACTGTGCTGCATATTTTGCTCAACGTGATTGACCATAAACTCTCCCTCGCTTTGGCCGCCGACGCGCCCCGTTTCCACCACCAGTGGCAACCAGATCGGATTTCACACGAACCTTTTTTAACCTCACCCGACACCTTGGATCGCCTGCGAGATATGGGCCACGAGTTCGCCCTACGTCGTCTCTATTCCCATGAAAGCAATCGCATGGCTCGCTACTTTGGTGACGCCGAAAGCATCATGTTTGAACCCGAAACCGGTCTGCTGCTCGGCGTAAGTGATACGCGTTACCCTGACGCCGCACCCGCCGGGTTCTAGCAACGGGATCGACCTGTTCGCCGATTGTTAACGGGAACTTGTTGAGCTAGTTGCATCCATGATCCCACTGCCCAAGGTAACCCGATGCGCCTTGCTCATCTCTCTGCCATCGCTGCCAGCAGTGGACTCTTACTGATCTCTTCGTTTCCCGGTTGTAGCGACGAAACCCGCGCCGCGGAAAAGACTTACCAGCAGTTCTGCATGAGTTGCCACGGGGAGAATCTCACTGGCGGAATCGCCCCCACCATGCTCGACGACGTGAGGACCCACGGTGGCACCGACGAAGCCATCACGGAGCAAATCATCACCGGCGATCCGGCAGCCGGTATGCCCGCATTTGGCGAAGTATTTTCCGATGCAGAGGTGCGGGCCTTGGTAGTCTACATCCGGGAACAACGGTCCAAACACGCGCTCAATCCCCCCGCCCCACCCAAACCCGACGCCAACCAAATCGTCACCACCTCCCATCACAATTTCCGGGTGGAAGTCGTAACCGACGGGGTGGACACCCCGTGGGGCATCAACTGGCTTCCCGACGGCACTCTGCTCATCACCGAAAAATCTGGCGATCTACGTCTTTGGCACGGCGGGATTCTATCTGATCCGATCGATGGAACGCCCGATGTAGACGCTCTCAGCCAGGCGGGCTTGTTTGATGCGGTTGCTCATCCCAACCACGCCGAAAATGGCTGGATCTATTTATCGTTCGCCGACATCCAAACCAAACTTAGTGGAAGCCGATTGAGCCTTACCAAAATCGTGCGAGGTCGGATCAAGGACGGGAATTGGATCGATCAGGAAACGATCTACGAAGGACCGATCGACCACTACCGCAAAGCGGGCGGTTATCACTTTGGCAGTCGCATCGCATTCGATGACGCAGGCTATATTTTCTTCACCATCGGCGACCGTGGCAATCAAACCCAAGCGCAAGACCTCACTCTCCCCCACGGCAAAGTGCACCGCCTCTTCGATGACGGACGCGTGCCGCCCGACAATCCTTTCGTGAATCAAACCGGAGCGGTTGCCTCCATTTGGAGCTACGGTCATCGGAACCCGCAGGGGATGGATTTCGATCCTCGCGATGGTAAACTTTGGGCGACCGAACACGGCCCGCGCGGCGGCGATGAGCTCAATCTCGTGCGCCCCAAACTCAACTACGGTTGGCCTGAGATCACCTACGGTATGAACTACAACGGCACTCCGATCACTGGCGAAACCGCGCGCGAAGGTATGGAGCAACCCGGACTCCATTGGACGCCATCCATCGCCGTTTGCGGAATCGATTTTTATGACGGCACGCAGTTCCCCGAATGGACCGGAAACCTTCTTGTTGGCGCACTGGCGAAAAAACAACTTCGCCGCGTCGAAATCGAGAACGGCCAAATCATCTCGCAAGAAATCCTCCTGCAAGATGCGGGCCGAGTCCGTGACGTGAGCTCCGGACCAGACGGCCTCATCTATCTCGCGCTTAACGGCTCCGATCGAATCGTGCGTCTCGTGCCGGTAGACTAAGAGATCAGCAGTGAACTCTACTCATAACGTAATGCTTCCATCGGACTCACGCGTAGAGCCCGAAGTGCCGGCACAAGACAGGCCAATGTCCCCGCTGACATCAGCACCACAAATGTGGTCATGAAGGTCGGCAGGTCGCCGGGTTCCACCCCGTAGAGGAACGAGCTGAGTAATTGAGCCGCGAAAAACGCCATACCCAAGCCCAACACCATCCCCACGACAAGATGCACACCACCCTGTCGAAGGATGAGTTGCAGCACATCACGCGGCGACGCACCGAGTGCCATCCGCACGCCAATCTCCTGCGTGCGCTGGCTCACACTGTAAGCCATCACGCCGTAGATCCCCACCCCGGCGAGCACGAGCGCCACCCCGCCAAAGATGCCAAAAATCCAAGCGAACAGTTTTTTAAAAAAGAGAGCCTCATCCAGATGGCTCTGCAGTGGCACGACCCAATAGATCGGCAGGTCCGGATCGATTTTGCGCACTTCATCCCGCATCAATTGGCCGGCCGCCTGGATATCACCATCAATCGTGCGAAGGTAGAGGGAATTAAAACGCCGATCCTGCTGCGCCAAGGGGCGGTAAACTTGCGGCCCCACGGCCTCTTCAAAATCACCTTGGTAGATCGATGGAATGACTCCCACCACCGTCACCCAGGGATCATCCACCACGTCGTCGGTGTCGCCCAATTTGAAGCGCTGCCCAAGGGGGTTTTGCTCCGGCCAAAATTGCCGAACCAGCGCAGCATTCACAATCGCCACATGGTCGCGGTCCATCGTGTCACGATCATCAAAGTCTCGGCCCTCCAGCATCGAAACCTCCAGAGTGTCCAACCAGCCCGGAGAAACGTATCCTTCACCGGTCTCAGGTTGGGCCGCGCCACCCGCCAACGGTGAATTTTCCAATACTACTGTCTCGTCGCCGTCCCAAGTAGGTAGCCGAGATGACAATCCCACGGCAGTAACATCCGGGCGACGGGCGATATTCTGCCGCAGCGTGCGGAAAAACTCTACCCGCTCCTGTTGGTCGACATATTGAGCCTCCGGCAACCCGATGCGGGACGTCATGATCCCGGTGGGATTGTAACCCAACGGCACATTGGCCGCCTCGACCACAGACCGAATCATCAGTCCCGACATCACCAACAATACGCAGGAAAACGCGACTTCCGCGACCACGAGAAACCGCGTGAGTTTCCCTGAACTCGCGCCGGTCGACCCACGCGATGCATCATTGAGGAACGAAGTAAGATTCGACCGCATCATTCGCAGGGCCGGCATTAACCCCGCCACCACACAGGTGAATACCACCGCCCCCAGCACATAGGTCAGCACAAAGCCGTCCATCTCCCATTGTAACCATGCGGGAGGTCCGTCGTCCGTGCTCGAAATGGCATAGTCGAACGCTTTCAAAAGTGCTTGCGCAATCGGAAGTCCCAAGATCGCGCCCCCCGCCGCCAGCGCAAAACTCTCCATCAACATGAGTCGGAGCATCCGTATTTTGGAACCACCCAAGGCGGTTCGAATCGCCATCTCCTTGGACCGCACGCCTCCGCGCACCAGTAGTAAATTCGCCACATTGGTGCAGGCGATGAGCAGCACCATGGTGACCGCACCGGTCATGATACCCAGCATCTGCTTCACGTCGTCTCCCACAAAATTATCCCACATACGTGAGGCCCGAATTTCGAATCCGTCATAGGCCTCAGGATATTGCCGCTGCCAACGCGAGAAAATCACCTCCAGCTCCTGTTGGGCCACTGAGAGAGGAACGTCGGATCGAAGTCGTGCATCGACTTGGAGATAGCGGGTCTCTCGATCTTCATCCGTCCGCATGTAGCGCCGCGGCATCCAGATATCGCACTCATCCGGGTAGTCGAACTCGCCGTCCGTCACTCCGATAATCGTAGCCACTTCGCCGTTCGCTCGCATCGTGCGGCCGATGATGTCGGGGGCAGAACCGTAACGATTTTGCCAGAGTCGTTCACTGATCACTACCACCGGAGCCGCATCAGGAGCATTGTCGGAAACCTCCCACCATCGACCCATCTTGGGTTTGGCGCCGATCAAATCTAATCCGGGACCCGTCATCCAAGAGCCGGTAAAACGCTCCGGCGTGAGATCGTTGCCGCTCACGTTGAACGTGCCCAATTGCAGCGCCGTGATTTGGCTGAAAGAAGTCTGCACTTCGGCGAGATCGTTGAACTCTGTCATGGAAAGCGGCACCTGATTCCAACCCCGTTCGGGTATGCTTAAATTTACGGAAATTAGGGAATCTTGATCTTCATAGGGCAGCCCCTTGAAGAGCACCGCATTCACGATACTGAACATGGTCGTGTTCACGCTTAGCCCAAGGGCCAGCGTCAGAATGGCAATAAAGGTAAACCCGGGAGCCTTGCGCAATGAGCGCATCGTGAAGCGAAGATCGGAAAGCATGATTAAACTACCACCCGCCAAAAAGGGGGAAAGTTTCAATTATTACCAGATCCGCTACATCCGGCTACCTTTTCTCCCCCGTTTAACGCTCAACTTCGATAGTCCTAGCATCGTGACTCATGGCATGATTCCTTAGCCACATACTCATGAAATATCGCAAATTCGGCAAACACGACTTCACGACTTCGGAAATAGGCTACGGCGCTTGGGCCATCGGGGGATCCTGGGGCGAGCAAAAGGACGACGAATCTCTCGGTGCCCTCAATCGGGCGCTCGATCTGGGCTGCAACTTCATCGATACCGCAGCGGGATACGGCGGCGGCCACAGTGAACGCCTCATCGGACAGGTCTTGCGCGAACGCCAGGCTGCCGGAAAAGACGAATCCATTTTTGTCGCCACCAAAACGCCCCCGGCCGATGGCGAATGGCCGCCCTCCCCCTACTGCAAAGCCGAAGAGCGCTACTCCGAGTCCTATCTGCGGGAAAACATCGCGGAGCGCATGGCCTGCCTCGGCACCAAAAAGATCGATCTCCTCCAACTCCACACCTGGACGCGCGCCTGGAACCGCAACCCGACTCCGTTCAAAATTCTCCGTGAACTACAGGCCGAAGGTAAAATTGGCCTCATCGGTGTCTCTACCCCCGAGCAGGATCAGAACTCCGTCATCGATCTGATGCGCGGCGGCTGGATCGATGCGGTCCAAGTCATCTACAATATTCTCGAACAAGAGCCCGCGGCGGAGCTGTTGGACGTCGCGGCCGAATGTGGCGTGGGCGTCATCGTGCGGGTGGCGTTTGATGAAGGTGCCCTGACTGGCAAATTCACCGCCGACACCACCTTTGCCGAAGACGATTTCCGGAGCAACTATTTCGCCGGCGATCGCATCGGCCGTATCGTGAAACGGGTGGACGCGATCAAAGCCGACGTGGAAGGTTCCAGCTACACCATGCCGCAGGCCGCGTTGAAATTCGTGTTGGCCCACCCCGCCGTGTCGCTGGTGATTCCCGGTATTCGCACGATCGCTCAAGCCGAAGCCAACTGCGGCGTAAGTGACCTCGCAGACCTTCCGGAAGATCTCATGACCAGGCTCCACAGCCACAACTGGCGCCGCGGTATCTGGTATAGCGGCAAGTAGAATGCAGCCGAAATGTCGTGCGCTAAGGCCTTGCGGAGGCGGCCACGAAAGGTGAACTAGGAGATCGAGCGTCCCTGCTTTCGATCTCCCATGCTGTCCCACCCCCGCAAAGCCCGCACTCGCCTCGGTCAGATTGCTGACGGCGGGCTCTTCATGCTCGCACTCGGCGCGGCCTACGGCCTCCGGGCGAATGCCGTGGCGTTAGATCTGCCGGAGCTTCGGGGTCTCAACACCTACTTGTGGCTCTTTCCCTGGGTGGCGATTTCCGGGCCGTGGATGCTCAGTAGTCAGGGGTTTTACACCCAACCACGGCTGACTTCCCGCTGGGGCACGATGATGAAGATCGTGCGGGCGGGATTGTTTACCGTGTTAGCGACCATTCTGGTCTCGTTCCTGATTCGGGCCGACGTAGCCCGGTCGGTGGTGATCCTCGTCGGAGCATTCGGCGGGTTCTTGGTTTATCTCCGCCACGAGCTCTCCGCTTGGAGCACGGGGGACGAACGTTGGCAACGGCGCGTGCTTTGGGTCGGCACGGCTGCAGAAAATGCGGCGGCTCGGGCTGCGCTGTCCGCATCCGAACGTGACGCCATCGTGAATGTCGCGGAGTGCACCCCCGCCGATACGTCGCCCGACGATTTCGAGGCATTGATGCGGCGCGAATCGATCGATGCGGTAATCGCTAGTATGCGAGGGGTGGATACGGCTGACATCCAGCCGCTCTTGGCCGTCGGCGAACGGGAAGGCGTCGAGTTGCTGGTGCGGCCCGGCGTGCCGTTACAATCGGGTTGGCGTCTCGCCGTGGATGATTTTGGCGGAGAGCCCGTATTGTATGTGCGAGCGCAAGAAGCGTCGCCCATTGCCCTCTCGGTTAAACAAGCGTTGGACTACTTGCTGGCGGCAATTCTCGGGACGATGCTCAGCCCGTTCTTACTCCTCATCGCTCTGGCGGTAAAGCTCACCTCACGCGGCCCGGTATTGTTTCTGCAGTCGCGCGGAGGTAAGAACGGCCGCGAATTTTCCATGCTCAAATTCCGCACCATGCGCGTGGGCGCCGAGACGGAGAAAGCACAACTCGCTGATCAAAACGAGATGAAGGGTCCGGTCTTCAAGATGAGCAATGATCCCCGGGTGACCTGGCTCGGACGCATTTTACGGCGCCACAGTTTGGACGAACTGCCGCAGCTCTGGAACGTATTGCGCGGTGAAATGAGTTTGGTCGGTCCTCGCCCCCTTCCGGTTTCAGAGGTCCAGGCAATCTCGGAAGGCGCCGATCGGCGGCGCCTCAGCGTCAAACCCGGTCTCACCGGTCTATGGCAGATCAGCGGGCGAAGTGATTTGGCGGATTTTTCGGACTGGGTAAGGCTAGATCTTACCTATATTGACCAATGGTCGCTGTGGTTGGACGCCAAGATCCTGCTCGCTACGGTGCCTGTGGCGGTCCTCGGACGGGGTAGTCGCTGACCACATAACGTAAAAATAGGCTGTTTTTGTGCTTTTGTGGCGGTCATTGCCCGCCAAGCTCTCTTCAAAATCTTCCCCTCGCTTTCAAGGGGACAAGACTCGTTTCCTCTCAATCCATGTTTCGATTCATCGCTCGACGACTGCTGGAGACCATTCCGGTCCTGCTGATCATCATCACAGCGACTTTCTTCATGATCCGGTTTGTGCCCGGAGGCCCCTTCACCTCGGAAAAGGCAGTCAGCCCCGAGATCAAGGCCAACCTCGAAGCACACTACGGTCTGGATAAGCCGCTCTACCAACAATACTTCGACTACCTCGGGAGCCTGATGAAGGGCGACTTCGGTCCGTCCTTTAAATACCCGAACCGGACGGTCAATGAGATCATCGCCGACAAGTTGCCTGTATCCCTAGAGCTCGGCCTGACCTCACTCGTTGTGGCATTGATCCTCGGTATCACCCTCGGGGTGATCGCGGCGATCAAACGAAACACCTGGATGGACTACTTTTCATCGGCCATCGCGATGACCGGTATCTGTATTCCGACCTTCGTGCTCGGGCCGCTGTTGGTATTGGTATTCGCCATCCACCTCGGCTGGTTCAACGCCTCCGGCTGGTATACGAGCTATGATCGCGTGCTACCCGCCGCCACCCTCGGCCTAGTCTACTCGGCCTACGTCGCCCGGCTCACCCGGGGCGGCATGCTGGAAATCCTCAACCAAGACTACATCCGCACTGCCCGCGCCAAGGGAGCGAGTGAGTTTCGGGTCATTTTCCGCCACGCTTTGCGCGGTGGCCTGCTACCCGTCGTTTCATTCCTCGGCCCTGCGATCGCAGGTATTCTCACCGGATCATTCGTTATCGAGACGATCTTCCAAATTCCCGGTCTCGGCCGAGAATTCGTGAACAGCGCCTTCAACCGCGACTACACCTTGGTCCTCGGCACCGTCATTCTCTATGCGAGCCTCATCATCGTGCTCAATCTCGTCGTCGACGTGGTGCAGGTGTGGTTGAACCCGAAACTCAAATTCGATTAAGCCGCCATGTCTGTCTCACTCTCCCCCTCCGCTGATCGACTCCCCACCGGCATTCCGGCTCCGGAAGACCTCGAAGAAGGCACCTCCCTTTGGAAGGACGCCTGGCATCGCCTCGCCAAAAATCGACTCGCCGTTTTTGGCGGCTCCGTGCTCATCATTCTCGCCGTCGCCTGCATCGTCGGCCCCTGGTTGAGCCCCTACGGCTACGAGGACAATAACCTCAACAATACCTTCTCGCCGCCCAGCGGAGCTCACTGGCTCGGCACCGACCAACTGGGTCGCGACTTGCTCGTGCGCCTACTCGTTGGCGGGCGTATCTCCATCGGCGTCGGTCTCTGTGCGACGTTTGTCGCGCTGACCATTGGCGTGGTTTATGGCGCCGTGGCTGGTTTCTTCGGCGGCAAGATTGATTCCCTCATGATGCGCATCGTCGACATCATGTATGCCCTGCCCTTCACCATCTTCGTCATCCTGCTGATGGTGTTCTTCGGACGCGACATCTGGTTGCTCTTCCTCGCCATCGGTGCGGTCGAGTGGCTCACCATGGCCCGGATCGTCCGCGGTCAAATCATGTCGCTCAAAAAGATGGAGTTCATCGAAGCGGCCCGGTCCATCGGACTCGGCAAACGCCGAATCATCTTCCGTCACATGATCCCAAACATTCTCGGTCCGATCATCGTTTACACGACGCTGACCATCCCGGCCGTTATGTTGCTGGAAGCCTTCCTGAGCTTCCTCGGTCTCGGCGTGCAACCGCCTCTCAGCTCGTGGGGCGTGCTCATCAAAGACGGCGCGGAGAAGATGGAAGAATACCCCTGGCTGCTCATGTTCCCGGGCGTGGTATTCTCCCTGACGCTCTTCTCGCTCAACTTCCTCGGCGACGGCCTCCGCGATGCCCTGGACGTCCGCTCCTCCAAGGACTGATCTGCCAACCACCACCGTGTATTGACAGACTGCCAATTTGGTAATACCTATCTACCATGCCTACGGTGACCGTCAAAATGTCTCCTGCTCAGCACGCGCGTTTAAAGCGCGTAGCCGAGCGACGGCGCACCTCCCAATCAGAAGTTTTGAGGGAAGCAGTAGACCAACTCGACCAGAGCAATACTCCGATTGAAGGATCATTCGTCGAACGTGCGGGGCACCTTATTGGGAGCTTGGACGGACCCGGCGACCTCTCTGCACTTTCCAAAGAAATGAAGGGATATGGCGAATCCCGTCATCCTTGATACCGGACCACTCGTTGCGGTGCTCGATCGCCGAGACGAGTTTCACCCTTGGGCGGTGCAAGAACTCTCAAAAGTCACTGCGCCGGTAATATCCTGCGAACCGGTGCTATCAGAGACATCCCACTTGATAAACCGAATAGACCCAGGATACCTCCGCCTGTGCGAACTGGTTGAAAATGGTTTAATCGGATTAAGGTTCAACCTGTCGGACCAATTCACCGCGGTTTCAACACTTCTTCGTAAGTATCGAGATACCCCCATGTCGCTAGCCGATGCATGTTTGGTGCGAATGAGCGAACTCTATGAGGGGGCAACGATCATGACCATCGATTCCGATTTCCTGCACTACCGCCGTAATGGTCGGAACGTGATTCCACTCATCTACCCGGGGGACAAACGATGAAGCGCTTTCGACCGTTCCTCGGCTACCTCAAGCCCGTGAAAGGCACGCTTATCGCGGCCTTGCTCTGCGGCTTGGTCTTTGGTGCTGCCAACGGGGCGGGTCTGCCACTCATGATGAAGTGGGTTTTCCCGCAGATCTTCGCCCCCGATGCGGAGGCTTTGACCAACTGGGAACTCGCCCTGGTCGCCGCCTGGCTTCCCTTGATATTTTTCATCCGGGGTGTCTCGGGTTACGGTAACGTCTATTTGGTGCAGCTCGCCGGAGTAAAGGTATTGGAAAAAATCCGCCTCGCTTTTTTCGCCAAACTGCAACGTTTGCCGCTTTCGTTTCTGCAACGCCAGTCCAGCGGCGATCTTATCTCCCGCGGGTTGGCTGATACCAATCAACTCCAGTTCACCCTCACCTTCGCCGCCAATGAGATTATCCGGCAGCCCGCGACCCTGCTGGGTTCGGTGGGCTTCCTGGTTTGGGTGGCATTTAATGAACGCGGCGTCGCGTTGGTATTGGTGTGCCTTGCCGTAGTTCCCCTCTGTGTGCTGCCCATCCGATTTGTGGGCAAAAAAATCGTGCGCCGCGCCCAAGAGGTGCAAGCCGAACTCGGATCGATCACGGGGCGTTTCAGTGAAAATCTAAGTGCCGCCCGCGAGGTGCGCGCCTTCAGTTTGGAAGAGCGGGAAATCGGCAAATTCCGTGGCATCAGCGAGGCGCTTGTCCGCTTCCAAATGAAAGTGGTCAAATACCAACAGGCCCTCAATCCGGCCATCGAAATCATCTCGGCCTTCGGCATTTCGATCACGCTGATCTACGCCTACCGTGCCAACGTGCCCCTCGAGTCATTCCTCGCGTTGATCACCGCGCTCTACTTGAGCTACGAACCGATCAAGAAACTGGGTGGCCTGAACAACGAAATCAAAAAGGGTCAGGCTGCCCTCGAACGGATCGAGATGGTGCTTAATGAGCCCGTCGCCATCCAAGATCCGGCAACTCCCCGATCGTTCGAATCCGCTGCCGGTAACCTCACATTGGAGAACGTCTCCTTTGCCTATCGCGAAGGCGAACCGGTGCTGCGGGATATCAATGTAAATATTCCGGCAGGCACGGTTTGCGCGTTGGTCGGACCTAGTGGCGCGGGTAAATCCACGTTCGCCAATCTCGTTCCTCGCTTCTACGAGGCCGCCACCGGTGCCGTAAAAATTGACGATACCGATGTGCGCGACGTCACGCTCGCCGACCTCCGCCAACAAATCGGCATCGTTTCCCAAGAGTCCGTGCTCTTTGACGACACGGTTTACAACAATCTGCTATTGAGCCGACCCGGCGCCACGCGCCAGGAGGTCGAGCACGCCGCCCAAGCCGCTTACGCGAATGAC
>JABIRI010000134.1 GCA_018667915.1 Opitutaceae bacterium
ACGCCAGAATCGCCGAAGTTGATGATGTCGCTGGCAGGGTCCATCGCTCCTTTGGGCACGTAGTTGTATTCCTTCTTCTCATTCGGGTTGTTGTAGATGGATCCTAATCGTGGCATGCACATCGCCAGTGCGAATCGAGTCGTGCCCGGATAGTTGATCAAATCCCGCTCATCCACTCCCGCGCGGCGGTAGAGCACTTCGGCCAGCATCGCGAGATGCAGGGTGGTGTAACCCCAGTAGCCGACGCCCTCGTCGTAGGAACCGTCGAGACCGTAAATAGTGGAGAAGGCCTGTGCACTCCGCCGTGACATTTGGAGCCACTTGTCGGCTTGCGGGTGGCGGCCTTGAAGCCAGAGCGCGGCGAAACCGAGGGCGCAGGTCGGGATGATTTTGAGATTGGTGGAGTTGAGAATCAGCGGCCACCGGCTCAGGTCGAAGTCGGCTCCAATATCATCGACCGCGTGGTTGATATCCCAGCCGCGGACACGGTCGGGATACATCATGCCATAGAGGGCGTTGTAACAGGCGGGCGCGCCTTTTTCGGCGATTTGTTTTTCGGTCTCGGCGACGAGGGCGGGATCGAGTTCATCACCGATCCAATCCAAGGCGCAACAGGTTGCGATCGTCGCTTCGGGCGCGCGTTGGAAACCGAGAGGCTCGTTTGCTCCTTCGACAAAATAGTCCCACGGATCGTATTGGAGAATGCGTTCGAGGGCGGCGGTCGCGAGCTCGAGGTCGATCGGTTTGCGCCACACGGCATAAGCAAGCGCGGCGTTCTCCAAATCTTCGCGAATCTCGCGCATGTGCCGGACGCGATTGCGCAGATCGGACTCGTGACGAATGAAGTGCAGGCGTTCGGCGTGATCGACGTCGGCCAACTTGGCCCGGACAGTAGCGAGGCGAGGGTGCTCGAGGTTGCGACGGATACGCGGGATATCGGCAGGATCGAAGAGGAGGCCGGGGGGCTTGGAGGCAGAGCTGTCGGGCGTAAAGCCCGACCCACCTTTGGCAGCGTGGAGGTGGGTGAGTGGCAGGGCCGCAGCTATCGTGGCGGTAGACTTGAGGAAGTCACGTCGGGGGAGATTCATTTTAGGAAATTGGATTTCGGGTTTTCCGTGTCAGGAGACCGGGGTCGGCGACCCCGGCTACATATAGCTGATGAGCCGTTGGTGGGTATTAGGATCGCGTTGAAGTGGATGTAGCCGGGCTCGATGAGCCCGGCAGAGGATTGGAATTCTTGTTACATGATACCTGATACTTGGGACTTCTGCGGAGCAGCTTGCTACTTGTCACTTCGCGCGCAGCAGCGCGCGCTACGGATTGTGGTCGATGGGGTCTTCGGGCTCTTGGTAGCGGGTGCCGTAGGTTTTGTTGCTGGCGGCGAGCTTCATGAACTTGTCGACGGCGACGACTTCCACGTCGTCATTGAGGCTGTCGAGAATGTTAGCCACTTGTTCGATGGTGGTGCGTTCGCGCACGTGCATGAGCAGGAAGTAAGGACGCTGCGGATTCAGGCGAATCAACTCTTCGAGATCGGCGGCCGCCTCTTCGGTCGGACGGTGAACGCCGAGGTAGTAGTCGTAGCTGATCATGGGCTGGTCGTCGCGCAGATCAAACGTGCGGGCGGAGCCGTAGCCGTTGATGAATCCGAGGGCGTCGGGAAACTCCCGGTAATAGAGGTCGACGGTGCTTTTAGGCAGATCGGTATTGCCGACGTGGCGGTTGCCTTCGGAGTAATCCATGATCTCCATGACGCGCAGATCGAGCCGGTCCATCAGCACACGGGCGTCCGCCATGAGGGTCGGGAATTTCTCGGCGGGAATAGACTTGGGATACATGTAGCCCGGGCCGCTTAAACCGGCGACGAAGTAGTCGTTAGGGGTCTTGTCTTCGTAGAAGTATTGGAGTGCGGGTGGGTTGAGCCACGACCAGTTCATGAGGACCTGCCAGCCGTAAGGGATCTTGCCGCGCCCGGGTTTGGTCCAAGCGCCAATACCCATGGAATCGGTGGCGAGAGCCGCGATGTAGACCTTGTCTTCGGCGACAAGTTTTTCGTCGGGATCAACGGTGTGGTTGTTGGTGAACTTGAAATCGGGCGTGAGGGGAATCTGCGAAGTGAAGGATACGTTGGGCAGATTATGCAGTCCCTCCATCTTGAGGCCGTAGTTTCCGACGAGGGTGGTGTGTTGGCCTTCGGTGTCTTTTCCGTAGGAGTGCCAGCCGAGCACAATGCTGGCGGGATTTTGGCCGGCGAGCACACGGTTCAGCAAGGCGAGTTCTTCGGGGTCTTCGGGGTTGGCGGAGAGGTCGGAGCAGAAGGCGCGTTGTTGCACCGCGAAGTCGGCGATACCGGGCTTCATGACAGCACCCCATTCGCCACCTAGGACGGCGTAGAAATCACGCGAAGTTCGGTGGTAGTATTCATCGAAGGCCCACTGGTAAATGACGTGATCGGGTTGGTCGGTAAATTTGCCGCGGAGGTCGATGACGGTATCGAGGCCGTGTTGGGCGGCGATTTCGATCTGGTCTTCGTTGATGACGAGCAGATCTTCGACGCCCGAGATCGTGTAGGCGACGATGAGGGAAGCGCGGATACCCTTGTCCCAAATGACGGTGCCCTTGGCGGAGGATCCGAACTTGGCGAGAGCGGTATCGAGGTCACCCTCGGTGTGGCGTTGCCAATCGATTTTGTGGCGCTCGGCGAGGTAGTCGATGAGTGGGCCGGCGATTTCCCACTGCCAGTCGGCAGGATACTGCAGGTAGATTTGCGGAGCGTTACGATTGGCGAGCCCTTGGAGGGAAAGTAACGTGGCGTTGTGCGGCAGATCGCCGTCGAAGCGCCAGTTGTCGATCACGGGGATGAGCGCAGCCTGATCGGGCGCTTTGTCCACAGTGTTGATCTTGGGTTGAGCGGCGCCAAGAGCCCCAGAACAGGCGGTAATTAAGACCAGGGTTGAAAGATAGTTTCGGAGTTGTGGGGAGAACATTTCGGGAATTTGGGTGAAAGAAATGAAATGCCGTGAATCAACGGGAATTCCGGCGAGGATCAGAATTACCGGGTTATTCCGGCGAGTTGAGTGTCCGCTTCGCCGTATCGCGTCCAGTCGTGGACGACACCATCAACGACCAGAATTTCGGTGACCTCTGTATTGGTTATAATTTTAGGTTCGGAGAAGGGGGTTTCGACTGTGATCATTTTGGCACGGAATGGGTCCCAATAGGTATTCTCCTGTATACGAGTAATTTCCAGGGCGGTCCGAGTGGTAAGGGTGCGTCGGTAGACCCAGAGCTCGGTTTCCCCATAGGTGGCCTCGAGGGTTTTTTTGAATGCGGGTTCACCCAATAATTGGGTGAGCGTAGCAGCGGGTATTCCTCGGTGGATGTGAACTGCATGGTCCAGTTTTTTGAGCTGAGGCGATGAGGCGGTGGTTTCACAGCCCACGCTCAAGAAAAGTAAAGATGCTAGCGATAGGCAGCCCGCGATCTTTCTAAACTTGAAGCGTAGCATGTATGGATTGGGTTGAGGTTTTTTAAGACGTGGGGCTGGGAATCCGTTTGAAAACGTGGATGACGGGTCGTGGGCGGGTGCTGCGCAGGTCGGTGACGATCAAGACGTCACCGTCGGGGGAAATTTGGTATTGGCTGATGATGTTGACGTCGCGGGACCCTTGTTGGGTTTCAAGCACGAGGTCGGTCTCGAGACGGAGGAGTTTCCCCTCATCGAGGGTTTTGGCGCGGATGGTTTTGGTGGCGTCGCGCGGCGAGTAGGCTCCGAGGTGCCGGTTGTCGATCCACCAGCCCTGAGGCACGACATTCACTTCTTTGGTAAGGTCGAGTGGGATGGTGTCAGTATGGGTGCGACGGCCGCCGCCGAGGTTTCGGCTGATGGTGAGTTGATCCCCCGTTTGGGTGATATTCAGCTCGCAGCGACTCCAGGGACTGAGGTCGGTACTTTGGTCGCGATCAAACTTCCAGGTGCCGAGAAAGGCGGAAGGATCAAGCGAGTGCGCGGAGGAAAGTGAGGCGGTCGTCAGGGCGACGAGAAAAAGGGAAGCGCGGAGGGCACGAGCAATCACAGACATGACGAGTGGGGTAAGTGTTAAAGGGTGGAAAAAAAACCGGCTCCCAAGTTATTGGGAGCCGGTTGCAATTTTATAAACGAACGAAGCAATGCTTCGTGCGGTTTAGAAGTTCAACGTAGCGGATGCGGTGAACAAACGACCTTCCTGAATACGGTAGTACATGCTGCCGTCCGGGTTGGCGACGAACGGAATCAATCCGTCGTTGTTGGTCAGATCCTTGATGTTGAGCTGGAGATCGAACGAACGATCACTTGGCAGATCGTAGGACATCCGGGCGAACACATCAACGTGAGTGGTCGACGGAGCGTAGAACGGACGATTCAGATCGAACGCGAGGTCGCCGAATGCGTTGGGTCCGACTTCGAAGCCGATACCAACTTCATCTTGCCAGCGCAGACCACCACCAACGGTGAGGTCACCAAACCACTTCAAGATATCATTCTCAGATTTTCCGAGGTGGTAGCTGGTGTTGAACGCGAAGCGCCATTCGGCCTGCTCCTTGGCGGGATTACCGTCTTGAAGCCTTGCACGAGCAACACCGTCGACGAGGCTGGTTTGGGCCAGCTCGGAGAGGGTTTGAGACCCCGCTTCGTTGATGAAGTAATTCTGCGCGAAGCTGCTGTTTACCCAGTTTTCGATCACGAAATCGTTAACAAAACGCTGCATTTCCGGCCAGGTGTTGGCGGCGACCGTTTCCTGGCGACCCGCCGTAAAGAGCAGGGTCCACTCGGGGGTCGGGTTGTAAGCGATTTCCATCTCCATACCTGTGGCAGTGAAGTCCTGCGTGCCGGTATCGGATGAGTTACGAGCCGTGGTGGCTGCTTCTGGATTGGACCAGTCAACTTGGAATCCGCTGACATCGATTACACCTTGCGGAGGCAGCACTGACTGCACTTGGGCAGTGGTGAAGCCTTGAGCGACGTTGGAGGGATTATCGAACTGATGAGCAAGATTACGCAGTACATTTTCGGCCACGTAGATGGTGCCATTTTCGAAGCGGTTGTTGACCACGGAGGATTCAAACCAGTTGAAACGAGCGGACAACTTCCCGTCGAGTCCTTCGACAATGAATCCCATCTCTTCGGTCGTGCCCGCGGTGGCAGGAACGGTGTCGTTGAAGATGGTTACATTGCCGCCGGTTGGCGTGAAGTTATCGGCTGAACTCTTGTAGACGGAGAGTTCGAAGGGCAGACGGTCGCGGAGGAACGGAGGCGTATGCACCATGATCGAATACGAAGTCGTTTCGTCATCAGCCGTTACCGGGAAAGGACCTTGAGGTCCGGCCAAGTAGGTAGGATCGAGGGTGTCCCGAATGTCGCGGCGGACAGTGCCTACTCCGATTCCGGTCGAGGCAGCTCTATCGCTACGCCATGTGCCGGTGAGGACAACCGTGTCGTCCCAGATCGAGTGCTGACCGATGAACACTTCCGAATCAACCGTGGTGATCCGCTTGTTCGCGTGAGACGCGGCCGGCCAACTGTTGGGCTGGTAGAGCGTGTTCACGTTGGTGTCGAATTGCACGAATCTGCCCTCTTCAGGCCCCCATCCGAGGAAGCTCGCCGCGATCGGTTCTCTCCGATTGTTGCTGCGAGCGCGACCAAAGGGGACGGCTCCAATATTAGCTCCGGCGAGATCGCTGAGGGAGTTAATTGTGAGGAAGTTCATATCGTTGCCAACCGGGAGAGCGAACTCCTGACCGCTACGAGCAGACACGATGTGGTATCCGGGTATGTTGCGATCTAGATCGAGGTGATCGAGAGGATCGGACCTGGCGGAATACAAGGTCTGGTTGTAGTGTCGACTTTCGTCGAGCAAACCAGTCAGGGTAAATTTACCGAGAACCTTGGTCACCCAACTGTCCTCGTCCATGAAGTCATCGAAGTGAAGTTCGGCGAAACCTTGGAGGCGAGTAGAACTGCGATCATTGTAGGTGCGATTACCGCCTGAACCACCACCCATGATTGGGCGGCCAAACGTTGGATTAGGCAGCAAAGGACCTGCGCCCGTTCCATCTGTCGTGCCCAACAAGTATTCATTCATGTCGATGTAGATCGTACGCTGTTGAACACCTTGGAGGGAGTTGTTATCCGAGCTTTCGAAGGTTTGCTCGTTGTGAGTGAACTCGAAACCAACGCGATTATCGAAGTAAGTGCCTTCGATGGATGCGGTGTAGTTCTCCCAATCGCCGCGTTGTTGAGCGGTTCCGCCAGAAAAGAGATTCTTGCGGTAGTCAAAGATGCTGCGATCGAGGAGCTGGTCGGATACATGACCGTTACTCCAGAAGGCTGACGTGCCTTCAGCGACTCTCGTTCCGTCGGAGCGGTAACCGCCGGTACGACGAATCATTTGGGTTTCATCCCAAGTTTTGATCCGCATCCACTGACCGGCGGGCGCACCAGGGGAGGTGGGACGCTGGGCTTCTTGTGGGAGAGCAGCATCACCGGGTCGGCCTACAAGGTAGCTATGGCCACCCCAAGTCGGATCGGGATTGGAAGGATCCTGATAGAAGCGGTAAAAACCAACGGAAGCTTGGCCAGCGCCAGTAAGATGAAAAATTGCACTGTGGGCGACACCTGGGAAGATATCTCCAGTGCCGCGGAATATGGCTGCACCATCGGCGGGATTCCGGGAAATAGGCTTACCTAGGTTGATCCAGGGCGTAATACCGTCATTAGGCGGGATGAAGTCAGGATTCGAGGAGAGACGCTCCGTGTATTCTGCATTCGCCCGGGCGGTGAGGCCTAGAGGAAGCTTGACCGTGACGGCCGCGAACAAACGATTGTCTTCGAGAAACGCCTGTTTCTGCTCGTAGCCTTTATCTTCCGAAAGGGCCGCAACCCGAATGGCAACTTTGTCACCGATCATCTGGTTGTAACGCATCGAGTAACGTTGCGTGCCATATTGGTCGGTTTCGAAACGCACGCGACCACGGTTGCCGAGGAAGTCGGCTTTGATGGTCGAAGCATTAACGATACCGCCAGGGCTGCCTAGACCGTAGAGGGCCGAGTTAGCACCACGTTGAACTTCGACACGATCTGTATTGAAGGTATCAAACGGGATGTTCGTGATGAAATAATCGCGGGTGAGATCGGCGGTAGCCAGTCCACGCACGCGGGTCAGACCACCACTGGGGTCACCACGTTGCTGCGCCGGAATGGGGTTAGCGCCTTGAGACCCGGAGTGATTACCACCCAGACCACCGATTTCGGTGTTCGGCGTGAAGATCAGGACGTCTTCGAGATTTTGCGAACCGGTGTCGCGGAGAAACTCTTCATTCACAATGGAGATGGAAGAGCCGATGTCCCGCAGGTCAGTGCGGAGACGGGTGCCAGCAAGCGTGGATGTCGCTTGATACCCGACGTCGTTGTCGCCTGTAACTTCAAAGGGGGAGAGTTCGATGACGTTTTCGTCATCTAATTCTTCCGATGCACTTTGAGCATACAGACCGAGGGGGGAGATCAAAATACACGGCAGAATTCGCCATAATTTGATGTAGTTTGTTTTCATAACCTTGGTGTGTTCTTTTGGGGGTGAGTGGTAGTTTTAGTCCGAGGACAAAATTACCGGAAAAAATTTGGTTGGGAGTTTAAAAACAGGGTGGAAAAATCCACCCCGGCAATGGGGACACGCTAACCAGAACTCTCAATCTATCGGCGGCCGTAAGGTCGGCGAGACTGAAAGTCCTATGCGTCCGGTGCTGTCCGGGTTCTCGACCCGCCAAACGAGGTGGGCGATGACCTTATGGATCAGCGTGGAAAGATTAATATCAATAGAAGCAGGATGATGTTCTAAATTGTTGTATATGAGCGGATTGAAATTTCCGAGAATGACTTCAAAGTCCTTGCGATGCTCCAAGCCGGCGTTGCGGAGGGTGCGGAAGAAGGCTCCAGCGAAGTGATCGACCGGAATGTAAAGGCCACTGGAGCGGGGAGTCTGTTGGGTCAACCGGCGGACCAACTGTTCAGTTTCACTGTTGAGCGGATCAATTTGCAGGTAGCTTACGCCAGGGTCTTCCTTGCCCAGAATACTGTGGGCCTTGAGTCCGAGTTCCTCGGCTCGCTTGATGAACGCTCCGACGCGGCGAACGTTGGCACTGTAGCCCGGATCCGTGGTGAGAACGGCCACGGTCTTGTGGCCTTGTTTGGCCAAATATTCGGCGGCAATTCGACCATTTTCTTCGTTGTTTGGTTCGACGAAATCACCGGGAAATTCTTCTGACCGACGAGTCATGAACCATACGGTGGGTAAATGCTTGAGTTTTGCCAACACCTCGGGGGCGGGTTCCATCCCCTGAATAATGATACCATCCAACTTCTCGGTGGTCAGCGCGCGAGGAAGTTCCCGCGGTGAATTCGAAAAGAGCATGTGCAAATCGACATGATTTCGCGGATTACGCTCCTGCAAGTCGGTGATGCGTTCCTGAAACCAATTGAGGCTCGGGTTGCCGGCTTTCGCTCCTACGAACCAAACTCCCAGACGTAGTGTGGTGGGTTTTTTTGTTTTCGGCCCCCGGCGCCGATTGAGGGGAGCAGGCGTGTAATCATGCTTCTTCATCACGGCACGAATGCGCGCCAAACTTTCGGGCGCGACGATCTCGGGCTGGTTGATTGCGCGGGACACCGTGGAGGGGGATACGGAGGCCTGCTTAGCGATATCTGCGATAAGCATCATGAAAACAAATGAAATTTCATCGAAAATGAAGTGAAATAAATGCACTGAGGTCAAGAGGATTCGGCGGCATTGAGAAAATGTTTAGGAGGTTCGAAATACAGATTCTGAAAATTGGTTTCAGGATTTTTTTCGCTGAAAGATCTCCCACTGCAGTGATCTTGATGGGGCGTTTATTTCAGGCCAGTATTACGGGGTAATCGTAGGGGGGGGGGAGTGAGAGTTGCCTCGAAATTGTGCGGAGGCTAGCACGCTCCGGGGAGGCGGTTCAATTGAGTAGGTTTACGCGCGCTATTCAGTCGGTCAAGCGGGTGTTGCACATTCCTTGTTCATGAAAAACGGGCGCCGGCTTTCATAAACTTTCAATGAAATAACATGAAATGATTGCCTGATTCATTGATGATTCTTTGATTTACAGTCGGTTTTGTGAATTCGTTCCACCCAGTCGGCATGATCCCGATTTCCTATTGCTATTAACCCCGTGCAAGTGCCTCCCGATTCTCCCTCAATCTCTCGTCCGTTCATCAAACGCTCTGCTTGGATCTGGTCCGAAGAGGGCACCCATGCGGTCCCGGCAGTCGATGCTCGATCTCCATCGCACTACCAAGTGCGCCGGTTTCAGCTTTCCTTTGATCTAGCGGAGGCGGCAGAACGTGAATGCTTGGTCCATGTCAGTGCGGACAGCCGTTTTCTGTTCTACTGTAATGGTGTCCTGCTGGGGCGCGGACCTGCGAAGGGGGATATCAACCATCATTTTTACGATACGTTCGATTTAGTGCCTCAGTTGCGGCCGGGAAAAAATGTCCTGTCAGCGTTGGTATGGGACATGTCACATGTGGCTCACCGTCCGACCGACTTAGGCGCCCCGTGTTCGGTCATGACTTACGCGGGCGGTTTCTTGTTAGAGGGACAGGTTCCGCAGAATGGGGCGGACCACGTTCTAGATACCGGCACTGCCCCTTGGCGCGTTGCTGTAGATACGGAGCATCGTTTTCAAAACGACGGGACGCGGTTCGAGGGTTATCACGGATATTTCGAAGAGCGCCATGATTCCGACTCGACCGGAACCTGGTATGCCTCCGAGCAAGTTGGTGACGAGTGGAAATCTGCGCGCACCCTGTATTTGGCCGAATGCCTCGAGGAGCGACGAGATCCCACCAGTCCTTATGGTCTCGTCCCGCGGATGATTCCGCAACTAACCGAAGGCGATCCGGTCAGGTTTGATAGCGGGTTCCACCCGGGTGGAGCCGATTTGGCGTCGGAGTGGGCGTCCGTAATCCGTAATGACGGTGCGCCCGTGGTGGTGCCGCCCCACTCGCGAGTCGAAGTCATCTTGGATACCGGTGTGATTACGACAGGCTATCCGCGCATCGTTGCCTCCGGCGGGGCCGATGCGAAAATCCGACTTACCTACGCCGAAGCCCTTCGGCTCCCTTGGGACACGCCGGATGCCGTGTTATTGGGCGAACAGCAACCCCTCGAAAACCTCGCTTCACATTTTGCGGACGAAGGCACGGGCTGGACGTTTGATCGCCGCGGTTTGATTCATGGCTGGTCCGATGTTTGGCGCCCGGCTGGTCCGGATACGACTTATGAGCCCCTGCATTGGCGGGCGTTTCGGTATGTCGGCATCACCATCGAAACCGGTGATCAGCCGTTTTCGTTATCAGGTGTTTTCTATCGGTATTCAGCCTATCCCTTCGAAACTAAGGCGCAATTCAAGTGTGATGATCCGGGACTAGAGCGCATCTGGGATGCGGGATTGCGCACGATGCACCTCTGCGCACACGAGACCTTCGAAGACTGCCCCCACTACGAACAAATGCAGTATGCGGGCGATACGATGATCACGTCTCATCTCGGTATGTTAACGGCGGGGGATGAGCGCCTCAGTCGACAATCCTTGTATCAATTTGATTGGTCCCGTGGTCCAGACGGATTGACCGAAAGCCGGTTTCCCTCGCGACTGCGGCAGGTGATTCCTTCCTGGAGCCTGCACTGGATTACTACGATCCGTGATTTCGCCCTGTGTAGTGGCGATTTAAATACCGTCTCCGAACTGTTGCCGGGAGCGAAGGCAGTGATTGATTGGTTCCGCCGCTATCGGGATTCAAGTGGTTTGCCGGCGAAGTTGCCTTACTGGAATATTACCGATTGGTGTCCGTGGTGGCCTCGCGGTGTGGTGCCGGGGGCTGATTCGGGTCCAACTTGTATTATATCTGCACAGTGGATTCAGGGATTGGGAGAAGTGGCTCAACTGTGCGAATGGGTCGGCCAAACTGCGGAGGCGGATTTGTTGCGCGACGAAGCAGAGACGGCTCGCAAGATTCTGCACAAGACATTTTGGTCCGAAGAAGAGGGGCTTTATTTCGATCGGCCGGGTGGTCCGGAAGTAAGCCAGTATGGTAACGCATGGGCGGTGATGTGTGGCGCGGCCGACGATGCTACCTGCGAACAACTGCGGGCCCGTTTCCCCAGAGATCCATCTCTCGCGCCGGGGTCATTCTTTTGCTGGCATGCCGTATTTAATGCTATGGAGCGCATGGGCACCTACGATGAAATGACCGAGTCGTTGGGGCCATGGCATGAATCGATCAATCTGGGCCTCGATACATTCGTGGAAGAGAACAGTTACTGGCGCTCCCTGTGCCACGCTTGGAGCTCCCATCCGGTGTTGGAGTTCCTGCATCGTGTCTTGGGTATCCGTTCGACTTCGCCGGGGTTTGCCACCATACGGATCCGTCCGTTTCCGGGCAAACTCAAGCGGGCTTCCGGTCGGTTGTGCACGCCGCGCGGTTATGTCTCGGTGAACTGGCAACGGATCGACCAATCCTTTGCCATCGAAATTGATTCCCCGTCGGATACTCCGGTTGAAATCGTGCTGCCCGACGGATCAACCCACACTTCAAACGGTGGGACTTGGAAACATGGGGAGGTTTCCGCATGAGTGCATTATTACGGTTAGATGATTCCACCCCCGGGAGGCTTACCATCGGCTTAGGCGAGGACCGCCATCTCTGGTCGTATTGCTTCGAACCGGAAACACCGGCGAAGGAATCTACGCGGCCGTATATTCACCCTCTGTATTCGATCGATGGAGACGTTTTGACCAATCTCCGGCCCAATGATCACCCGTGGCACCACGGCATCAGTTTTACGCTGACCTCGGTCAATGGAGCAAATTTTTGGGGCGGTCCTTCCCACCGGGCGGAGGACAGTTACCAGTGGCGTCCAGATCATGGAACGCAGCGTCATCTCGAGTGGTTGGAAAAGACGCCTGGACAGTTAGTTGAGCGCTTGGCGTGGATCGATCCTCAGCGGGAAGGATGCATCCTTATTGAGGAAAAGCGCACGTTGCGCACGAACCATCAGGAAGATGGCTGGGGGTTGCGTTGGACGAGCCAAATCCACAATCCCGGTGTGGAAGATCTGATCTGCGAAAACTACCACAGTTTGGGAGGCTTGGAAGGTTCTCACTACTCGGGTCTGCAATACCGCGGGACGCGCGAATTTTTACACCAGCACGGAGATGATTCGATTAAGATGCTCGGAGAATGCGGTTCCAGTGAATTGGATGAGTTGCACGGGCACTCCGCGAACTGGCTGGAATGGCAGGGACAGGTCGATACCACGCTGCGCCGAACCCGCATTCGTTTTGAGTCGCTGAGCGGTCCGATCCCGTGGTTTGTGCGCCCCAACGACCCGATGGTTGCGTTTGCCCCTCACCGGGAAAAGCCGTTAGTTATATCTGCCGGTCAGACGGTGATGTTTGACCACGCCCTAAATTTCCTCCGCGCATGAATATAAATCGTAAAACTTTTCTGCGTAACCTTGGTCTTGGTATCGCCGGGGGCGGAGCCACTCGGGCCTTCGCTCAGAATTGGGAACTCCCTCAATATCTCGCGAATAACCCGAAGCCTTTTTGGTCTGCGATCCGTCGGGGTTACGATATCGAGGCGGATTTTCGTTATTTGAATTCGGGTGGGCTGGGTCCTTCTTCGCGAGCGGTTAAAGCTTACACGACCCAGATCGAAAACGAACTCGAGGCGCGGGTCGAAACCGGTCACGATCTATTGGAGGGTGCGCGAGTCGATGTGGCTGATTTTTTGGGAGCCGCGGCCAACGAAGTTACCTTCGTGCGCAACGCCACGGAGGCAAACGGAATCATCGCCGGTGGCATTGAGCTAAATCCCGGCGACGAGGTTATTTTTGAATCCCACGCCCACCCGGGTGGTTCGTTTCCCTGGTTACTGCAGGCCGAAAAACGTGGCGTGAAAGTGCACTTGTTTGAGCCGGATCCTGAATCGATTTCCGGCAACATTGGGCGGATCGAAGAACTTGTCACCGCGCGCACGAAAGCGGTGCAGGTTTCCCATATCACGGCCCCAACCGGTATCTTGCTTCCGGTGCGGGATATCGCGTCGCTGTGCCGGGCGAAAGGCATCTGGTTTCATGTGGATGGGGCACAATCCGCCGGTATGATCCCCATCAATTTCGCCGAAATGGGATGCGACTCTTATGCCACGAGCGGCCACAAATGGGTAGGAGCTCCCCGTGAAACCGGCGTGCTGCTCGTCAAACGTAAGCGTCAGGATGCGGTGAAATCCGTGATGGTCGGGGCCTACTCGGCGGGGTTGGAAGAACTTCCCGGAAAACTTGATTATTATCCCGGCGCAATGCGTTTTGAGTATGGCACCCGCGACGTTCCCCGCGTCATGGGGATGGTCGAGGCGATGCGTATTCAGGAAATGATTGGTCGGGAACGAATCGCGGGACACGGGCGCTCGTTGGTCGCCCGACTGCGGCAGGGTATAGAAAAAATTCCGAGTATTGAGGTGCTTTCTCCCCGTCATCCTCAACTGAGCAGCTCGATGTTAAGTTTTCGCACTCCTCAATTGGGTTATCGCGATATGTTTAGCACGTTAGTGAATGATTTTGGACTACGCTGCCGACCGGTATCGGAGCAGGGCCTCGATGCCGTGCGGGTGTCGTGTCACGTATTTAATACCGTCGACGATATCGACCACCTGATCCACGCGATCAAAATGACCGTTGAGGCCAACGCATGAACTCGCGGTCGAATCCTTTATTTGATCTCCACGATCAGCGCAATCTCGACGCTCGCGTCGAGGGGGAGGGATCCGGCGCCGATGGCCATGCGGGCGTGCCGGCCTTTGTCGCCAAAAATTTCAACAAGCAGGTCGGAGCAACCGTTGATCACCTTGGATTGATTGGTGAAGTCCGTCGGGCAGTTTACAAATCCTTCCACCCGCACGATGCGCTGCACGCGGTCGAGCGAACCGATCTCGCTGCGCAACGTGGCGAGCAATGCCAGGGCGGTGCGCTTGGCGGCGTGTTGGCCTTCCTCAAGCGTGATATCGACGCCAACTTTGCCGGTTATAAATTCGCCCGCTTTGTTCTTGGGAATGTGTCCGGCCAGAAAGACCAGATTGCCCGAGCGCACTGCCGGCACGTAGTTCGCGACCGGCTTCGAGGTTTTAGGCAATTCGATTTTCAGCTCCACCAGACGCTCTTCTGCCGTTCCGGCGCTGACGCCAGAAATTACCACTGCACTCAAAATTAGTCCGCCCCAGATTTTTCTAAGATTCATCCCATTATCCCTATGCAATCTACCCCTCACCGCAACTGCTTTACTCGACTGACCGCGCTCGTGGTCGCGTTGGGGAGCTCCGCCCTCGCCGCCGTGGCGGCTCCGGCCTACGATTTTTTTATCTGTGCCAATGTAAACCAAAACTACGTGATTGGTTCGAAGATCGATACTACCAACGGGTTGTTTCGACATGATTCCGCGAATAATACGTGGCATCATTTCGGCTACAATGATCGCACCATTTCGGCGGTGGCGGTCGATCCCCGGGATCACGACACGATTTACACCACCACGCTGAATGGCATTTGGGTGAGTTACGACGGGGGCGACACCTGGAAAATGACCAACAGCTGGGATATGACCGAAGGGCGTGACGTCGCGGTCGATCCGCAGTCGCCGGATACCGTTTATTTCGCTTTGCCCGATGGTATCGCCGTATCCACCGATCGGGGACAAAAATGGGAGCGGCGCGAGAACGGATTACCTGATCGCGGTAAGTTTACCCAGGCGATCTCCCCCGACCGAGTCATCGCGGATCGCGTTTTAGCGGGATGCGAAAAAGGCATCTATCTTACGGAAAATGCAGGTCGGTCATGGCGGCAGGTTTTGCCCACTGAAACCACGGTCAATGATCTCGAACAATCACCTCACGATGCCGACCGTTGGCTCGCGGTCACCGATACGCACGGCGCCTGGCAGTCGCATGATAACGGGGAAACGTGGAACCTGATTACTGACCTTCCGAATGATCGGGCGATTTACAATGCTACCTACGACCCAACCACTCCGGGTCGCCAAGCAGTGGCCAGTTGGGCTCATGGTGTTTGGACGAGTGAGGATGGCGGTGCCAGTTGGGCGCAACGTAGCGCCGGACTGCCGGAGAAGCCCAAGGCTTGGCGGGTTGGGGTGGATCCCAATTCCGGTCGACTCTACGTCAGCGTATTCGAGGACACCCTCTATTACTCCGATGACTTTGGCCGCTCCTGGGAGCCCGATGTATTGGCCGGATCTTCAGTAAACGCCTTTTTATCCATCCGTCGCGAAAACCCCTAAACCACGATGAAACCCTTTACCTATCTTCTTAAACCCATCGCTTCAGCGGCCATCGCGTTGGTGGCGACGGGAATCTCCCTCCACGCACAACCCTCGGCCCAAGGTCCCGCTTCCCGGGAAGTCGTCGAAAGTGTCGATGAACGCCGCAACCAGTATCTGGCCCGGGTGCGTGAGATGCAGGACCACCGCGTGGGTCTTTATCACGAAGATAATTATGCGCGTATCGATAACTCTGCCATGGCCATCCTCCTCATGCGGGGTGATGAAATCGAAGCCTGCAATCGTAGGGTGCTCGAGCTCATGGAAGAGCCCGGCACGGGTCCGTTCTGGATGTTCCCGACGGCCATGGTGGCGTATGCCGGACGTGATAAGCTGTCGGACGAAGCGCGTGGAGCCATCCGCGATGCTTGGCGCACGACCCGTCAATTACGGGGTGATACCGAGAACCATTGGGTGATGTATCATGCCGCCATGTATTTGATGGCGCAGATGTATCCTGATGAGCCGGGTTCGGAGTGGTGGAACGGACTCAGCTCCAGTGAGAACTTGGAAGAAGGCCGCTCGTGGTTGCTTGATTGGATGGATATCACCACGACGATCGGGCAGGGAGAATACAACCCGACGCACTACATCGGTGAATACGCGATCCCGCTGCTCATGCTCTCGGTATGGTCGGAGGAACCGGCGATGCGCCAACGCAGTCGTATGCTGCTCGACTGGTTGTTTGCTGAGCTCGCAACGGTCACCCTTGACGGCATGTTGCGCGGCCCAAACTCGCGGACGGACGACACCTCGGTAGTCGAGCGTTGGTATGCGCTGGCCAACTACTTTTCTTGGCAACTCTTCGGCAACATTCCGGCTGGGGAAGGATTCCGTGGTTGGGGCTGGGGAAACTATTTTTCGGTGCTCGCAGAGTATTATGACGTGCCCGAGGTGATTTACCGTATCGCGGTGGATCGAAAGCACGACATCCTACAACGCGACCGCGCCCGTTCACGGCGGATTTGGCGTTATGGTGATGAGCACATGCGGCCGATTTATAAGACACAGTATTTACGTGATGAATACGCGGTCGGTTCCCACCAAGGGGGCATAAGCGATCCCATCCAATCACACGTTTGGGATGTTACTTGGACGGTTGATGACCCGCGTGGCGTGCACAATACGATGTTCTCCCTGCATCCGCACTCGTCCGGAAAGGTGATGCAAATGTTCTTTTGCACCTACCCTGAGCCGATGCCTCATGCGGTGACCTATGAGGGTAAACCCTCTTACAACTCGGCCAATAAACTGCTCGGCTGCTCGCCTTACGAAGAAGTCGTGCAGGATCTCGATACAGTTATTGCTCTCTACGATATCGATCCCGAGGCGAACTTTCCGCAAGTGAACGGATTCTTTTCCAAAGATCTCTCTGATGTGACCGAGCACAACTCGGGATGGATCTTCGCGCGCGGAGGCACGACCTACTTGGCCTATCGCCCGCTGGCTGATTATCATTGGCAGCCGCACATCCGCTACCCGAACGGTCGCGACCCGACCGTTACGGAGGAAACGGGTGGACGGATTCTCACCAGCCCGCACGTCAAGAATGGCACGATTCTGCAAGCTGCCGACGGCGATGAGTTCACCGATATGGTTGCGTTTCAAAGTGCGATCCTGGCTTTGCCGCTCAGCTACGAGTTGGATCCGGTGCCCTCAGTGCGGTTTACCTCCCTACGCGGTAAAGAGATCGTCGCCAAATACGGAGAGACCCCTTATATCGATGGTCAGCCGATCAACTATGGCGACTGGAAGCTGTTCGAAGGTCCGCATCTGAATAGTGAGGTAGGCAGCCGGGTTTTGACGATCACCCATGGCCCTCTCGGCCGGGTGCTCGATTTCAACACGCTGTCGTCCACCGATATCGTGTTGGAATAACCGTTAGATTTGGCCGCTGCTGATGCCTACCCCGACTGCATTGCCCCTCGCCGCCGTTCGCCTCATGGGAGGCGTGTTGGGCGAGCGGGTAGAGAGGGTTGGCAAAGTGACGCTGTTGCGCCAATGGGATGCGTTGAATGATCGTATCCCCGGCGCTGAGCCCAGCCATGCGGTGCGAAATTTCCGCATCGCGGCCGGTGACGAAGAAGGTGAATACGATGGACTGTGGTTCCAGGATTCGGATGTCGCGAAATGGTTGGAAGCCGCGTGTTATCGCATGAGTTTTGCTCCCGACCAGCGATTAGTCGCGGCGGTGGATGAATTGGTGGATCTCTACGAGCGGGCGCAGGAGGATGACGGGTATTTACACACTTATCATCAACTCACCCCGGGCGCCGAACGCTGGTCGAATCTGCGTGATCTCCACGAACTCTATTGCGCGGGCCATTTTATCGAAGCTGCGGTGGCGCATTTCGACGTGACGGGTTCGATCCGATTGAGGACCGTAGCCCAAAAATTGGCCGACCTCCTGTGTCGCACTTTCGGTAATGCCGACGGACAAATCAGGGCGTATCCGGGACACCCCGAATTGGAATTGGCGTTAGTAAAACTGGCGCGAGCGAGTGGAAAAAAATGCTACCTGGATTTGGCAGACTTTTTTGTGCGGGAGCGGGGATGCGAACCTCATTACTTTGTGGAGGAGGCTCAGGGTCGTGGGGAAACGAAATCGCCCGTGTGGGCGTATTATGACGAGCAGGCCTATTGGCAAAGTCACGTTCCCGTTGTGGAGCAAACGGAGCCCCGTGGCCATGCGGTCCGCGCCATGTATCTTTACGCAGCGATGGCGGATCTGGCCCGAGAAACCGGCGCCGTCGATATGGCCGAAAGCGGTGTCCGACTTTGGAACGAAATGGTTGCCAAACATCTCTACATTATCGGTGGAGTGGGGGCGGACGGTCCCGGAGGTGAAAATTTTTCCGCCCCCTACGATCTTCCTGACGACCGTTCCTATGCGGAAACATGTGCGGCGATTGGTCTCATGATGTGGGCGCGTCGATTGCTCGACCTACGCTTGGATGCGCGTTTTACGGAGGTGATGGAACGGGCGCTCTACAACAATGTGCTCGCGGGGCTCTCACAGGATGGTTGCCACTATTTTTATGTGAATCCCTTGGCGGTGAATCCCGGAGAAACGCGCCGTCGCTACGATTGTAAAATGGTCAAGACTCAACGCGTGCCGTGGTTTGGCTGTGCCTGTTGTCCACCTAATGTGGCCCGACTGTTGTCTTCATTGGGGCATTATGCCGTTAGCCGCATCACCGGCGGTTTGGCCGTGCATTTGCTCACTCCGTTGGAGCTCGATAACGACGGATGGCGGCTGCGAATTGAAACGAATTATCCGTGGACGGAGGCGGTGGAAATTGAAGTCAAGAGAGCGCCGGAGGGTTGCACGACATTGGCCGTTCGCGATCTAGAGGCGACCTGGTTCCTCAACGAGGAACCCCTCGAAGAGACTTCGATTTCGGGCTATTTGAAACTCACCCGTGAATGGCAGGTGGGCGATTGCCTTTCCGCGAATATTCCTCTGCCGATCGAGCGCGTGCGAGCGCATCCCCGTGTCACTTCGGCCAGCGGGCGCGTGGCTCTGAAGCGCGGTCCGGTGATATATGCCGTGGAGGAGGCCGACCATGGTGTGGGCCTGACAAGTTTAGGCGTGAAACGTGATGCCGTGCTCCGGGCGGACACCGATCCGCGTTGGGGAGTTACCGTTCTCACGGGAGATGCGGTGCGCGAATCTTCTCCGGCTACCCTTTACCAATCGGATCAGAATCCACAGTTTGAAACGACCTCCTTGCGGGCCATTCCTTACGCATGGTGGGGCAACCGAGGCGAAGGCGAAATGAGAATATGGATACGGGATTACGAATCATGAAAAACCTACAAAAACTTATAATCGGTGGCATCGCGTTGACGTTGTCGCTCACGCCACTGGTTGGCGCCATCACGCCGGCCGAAGTGGCGGCCCGGGTGGCGACGGATGATGTGACAGTCAAATTCCTCGAAATGCTGTGCGACGATCACGGCGGACGACTTACGGGTCACCCGGCAAATGAAGCCGCCATGGTCGATTTGGAGGCAGCGTTGCGCGAATTGGATCTCAATCCGACGCGCGAGAACTTTCCCATGCGCGGTTGGGTGCGGGCCGATGACACCCTCACAATGAATGGTCCGGTTACGCGGGAAATGCGCGCGATTGGAATTGGTTACATCGAGCCGACCGGCCCGATCGCGGGACCGGTGGTGGATCTTGGAGCGGGTGGTCCGGAGGCGTTTGAACGTGATTTTCCGGCGGGCGCGATCGGCCTTTTCGGCCCCAGTGCGAAGGGGCGCACCGATGAGGTCAGTGCGCGGGCGGTTGAGCACGGTTTGTCGGCTTTGATGTTTATCAACCGGGTGGGGGGAGGTCAGCTCCTCGCGCGGACTGGCGGATTCCACGGCGAGTCTCTACCCTTGCCGGTATATTCCATTACGCAGGAAGAAGGTTTTTGGATGCGCCGATTGATTGTCCGTGACGTCGCGGTGGAGGTTGGGCTGCAGGCTCGCTCCTACACCAAGCCAATCGAAACCAGTAACCTGCGGGTGCGCATTCCGGGTCGCTCGAAGGAGACGGTATTGGTCGGGGCTCACTTTGACAGTTGGGACCAAGGTCAAGGCGCGATCGATAACGGTTTGGGTATCGCGCAACTACTCGCCATCGCTCGCGTGCTGCGCGACGAGGAACTCGAACGCACCGTCGAACTGGTCTGGTATAACGGCGAGGAACAGGGCCTCTGGGGATCGCGTTATGCGATCGAATCGGGGGTGGATGCGAAGAATCCGCCCGTCGTTATGCTCAACCTCGATATGGTCGGTGTGCCGATTGCGGTGAACGCGATGGGCCACGATGATCTATTACCCGTGCTGGAGCGATGGAACAGCAGTCGAGGCGACGCGGCCCTGGAGCAGGGCGTGCAAAACAAATCATGGGTCGCGAGCGATCATACTCCTTACCAAGTAAACGGCGTTCGTATCATCACGTTCAACGCGCCGATCGACCACGATTCTGTGCGCTACTACCACGACTTTGGTGATACCTACGACAAACTCACGCCCGAGTTGATCAAAGACTCCGCGGCCACGATCGCCTCGTTGGTGGTCGAGCTGGCGCAGGTCGCCGACTTGCCGACGGGGACATTACCCCCGGCCGAAGTCGAAGCCCTTTTACTCAAAGCCAAACTCGATAGCCGTCTGAAGGCTACGGGCATGTGGAAATTTTAAACCCGATCATTATCATGAAACGCTCCTGTCTCTTCGCCTTTGGTCTTTTGTTCGCCACTCCATCGTTTGCTCAAAACACCGATTGGATGACCTCGCCCCGCGCCTCGATTTTAGCGGTGGGAGGTTCGATGATGAACGGCAACCATTTCGCCGATGCGACTCTCGAGGTCATGCGGGAGCACTATGCCGGCACCAAGACGGTCGCATTGGTTTTGCATCCCTCACATGTCGTCGATCGCGACAAAATGGAACGGCGACTGAAGGAAGCCTTCATGCACCTCGGCGGGCAAGACGCGTTTTCATTGCACCGGTTCGATACAGCCGAAGCCAACCGCCGTCTTGCCGAAGCCGATGCGATCTTTGTGGGTGGTGGCGATACGTTCATGTTGCTCCGTGAATTTTATGAAACCGGCCAACTCGGGATCATCCGTCAACGCGTGCTCGAAGGGGTGCCATTGGCCGGCAGCAGCGCGGGCGCTAATATTTGTGGGCCTGTGATTGGCACCACCAATGATTTTCCGGTTACCGATGTCCCGACGCGCCGTTCGCTCGCGATCATTCCGGTCGTGATCAATCCGCATCACCCGCGTGCTGACCAGCAACCCGAGCACGACAGTCGCGCTTGGAAGATCCGCAATTACCTGCGTTGGAATCCCACCGAACGTGTGATGGCCCTCGGTGACCGTGCTATGATTCGCCTGCACGAAGGCGAGCTCACCATCGCCCTCGGTCCCGCTTGGGAATACCGCTCGGGCAAAACCACCCCGCTGAAAACTGGCGACAAAGTGGAATTGGAATAACCACCACCATCCTCCACTCCCGCCCTCTCCGCGAATGTTCGTATTACGAACATTCGCTCACGTTAAGAAAAGAACCCGAGCTATTCGATCCGGATTTTGTCGTCGTCGATGCGTTGCTTCCATGAAATCACCTTTCCGTCCATGATGAGAAATTCAGTGATTTGATCTAAGGAGGAAGATTCCTGCGTAAACGTGGGTTCCGACACCATGATGGTTTGTTCGGTATTTCGGTCGTAAACGGCGACCTGTCGCGTGCCGTCAGGGACCATACGGATCTTCGAGCGCATTTTGTCTTGATAGGTCCAGATTGCACCCGTGGCGCCCGATTTTTCGATGGATGATTTCCGGTCAGGCTCGCCCATCTGCTCGATGAGCGTCATCACAGAGTCACCGCGCTTCACCGTAAAAGCTGCGGGCGGTGGCGTCTTGCTTCTCTTGGTGGTCGTTTCGCAGCCGGTTAACGCGAAGAGAACGACAAAAAGTGAGAGGATTCTAGAATAGAATGTGCGTGCTTTCATTTGATTGGAGGGAGTTTGTGAGGGTGTTGATTTATTCGGATCGCAGGGCGACCAGGTGGCTGATTTTCGTGATACGGTTTGCCTCTTCCACTGCATGCCTCCGGCGATGTGGTGCTGAGTCAAGTCGTCGAGATGCAGCTGTAGTTAGTAGTTCAGCTCCGCTTCCTTGAGTCGGGGCTGAACTTAGAATTAGCCCAATGTTCGCATCACAAACATTGGAATACCGCTCAGGCTGCGGGTTCGCCGAATTCGTAGGTAAGTTGCCAGTCGCGATGTGCTCCGGGTGTGAGGTCGAGTAGTTGGTAGGGTTCGATCGAGAAAGTGAATCCGTTCATCCAGATCGGACATTCCGATAGCACAAAATTGGTGGTGAATTTGATTCCGTCGGATAGTCGTGGATGCCCGATTGTGCATTCGAGTTTCGTGCCGGTGACACCATCGAGCAGCACAAAGGCGCCGTCGTCTTTGCCGATGTATTCGCGGCTGGGTGTGAGCACGCCTCCGTTGAATTCGAATCCCGAGTCCGGTGATAGTGACGCGTTGCGGGGTAGCTCTACGCGAAGGCTCGCGTTTTCTCCTAAGGCGAAGAACGGATGGGCGAACCACTCGAAATGCATCGGCTGGTCACTGAGATTCAGGAGGCGGCTTTGACTGCGCAGGACCCGTCCATCGAGCTCAACGATGCGGGTAACTTCACACGCATAGCCGGCCGCTTGGTGGCGGGTGCGAAACTCGACCCGGGTGGACTGAGCATCGATGTGCCAGAAACACGGTTCGACGACGGCAATAGTTTCGTCCACTCGACCGAGTTTACCCACTCCAGGAGCGATACCTTCGTCGCCTTGCCAAAGCCATTTTTGGCCGGCGCGGGACCGATCCCGAAAAGATTCAGGAAGGCCGTGGCCGTTAAATGGCTCGGGATTGGGCTCAACGCCTTCGGGGCCACTGAGCAACGGCCCGGCGACATGGTCGTGGACCTGCCAAATGAAACCACCGCTACAAAATCGAGGTCCGAGCCGAGAGATATCGGCGACGGGGTCGAGCAGATCAACGCGCAGGGAGTCGTTGGCGAGGGAAAGCATGGCAGCCCGATTTAGCGGTCGCCGGAGATCTTTTGATAGTAAGGGTCACCTTCGGTGATCGTGCCTTGTCGCACGGGGCGCTCGGTGAAGGCAGACTTGTAGATCGCGGTGAGCAATTCAATGGTGCGGCGGGCCTCAGGGCCGGACGTGTGAGGACGTTCGCCGCGGTCCATATTTTCGATAAAGGCGCGGAGTTGGGCGCCGTGAGTCGAACCGACGTCGGGGGGGAAACTTTGCCAGGCTTGTTGCAATGCGTCGTCTTGCGCCGGAGGCGCGAGGGTGAGTTTCCAATTGTCGCGGGTGTAACCGTAAAGGTGATCGAGTTCGGCAGTGCCGCGTTGGAAGTCGAGGCGTAGGTAAGTGTCCTGCCGCGGGCTTAATGCACTGTTCACAATGGAACCGAAGGCGCCGTTCTTGAAGCGCACCAGGGCCATGGAAATGTCTTCGACTTCGATGTCGCGATCGAGCGTGCCAGCCATGGATCGCACTTCTTCCCAATCGCCGAAAAGATCGAGGAAATGGTCCATCGCATGAATACCCAGCCCCATGGTCGGTCCTCCCAGTTCGGTCGCCCATTTTCCGCGCCAAGGCACGGCATAGTAGGCTTCGTCACGATACCAGAGGGTGTTGCACACGCCAACGAGCGGCTTGCCGAGTTGACCGTTTTTTGCGAGGCGTTTGAGGTGTAGATTTGACGAAGCAAACCGCATCTGGAAGACGCAGGCGGTGTAGCAACCGGTGCGATTCTCGGCTTTGTGAATCAGATCGAGCTCGGCCAGCGAGCCACAAAGCGGTTTTTCGCAAAGCACCCAGGCGCCTTTCTCCATCGCCTTGATGCTCATGGCGGTGTGGGTGCTGGGGGGGGTGGCGATCAGGACAATGTCGGGTCCGACTTCTTCGAGCATTTCGTCGTAGTCGGTAAAGGAGAGGGGCACGTTGGCCCGCTCGCAGACAGCTTTTAACTTGTCGGCATCCAGATCAACGGCCGCCACCAGTTCGACGCGATCGCTCACGTTTTCAACGGCTTGCAGATGGGCGTCACAGATGGCACCCGTGCCAACCAATACAGCGCGATAGGTTTTACTCATGGAGTTTCAGGAGATTCGGATAAGACGGTAAGACCTTTGAGAGACCTCGTCGGAGCGGGAAAGAGATAAGAGGAGAAGTATCCCACGATCATGCAAGACGCTACTGCGGCAGGATTTAGTAGAATCGGGCTCACGTGGGGGGCGAGAAATATCGCACAGGCCACGCTGGCGGCGGTGCCGAGGAGGGCGCCTTGCCAATTTGCTCTGCGGGTGAACATGCCCAGTGCATACGTGCCGGCAAATCCACCACCGAGGATGGCGGTCAATTGCAGCATCGCATCAAACATGGACTTGATGTCGAAAAAGGTGAAGAGCACCGCCACGACCGTGCTGATGATTCCGGCGAGGATGGTGACAATGTAGGCGAGACGGAGGCTTTTCGCTTCGGTCGAGTTCTTCGAGAGGCGTTCGTAGAAATCAACGGAAGTGAGGGTCGCGACGCTATTGAGTCCGCTGGAGAGGGTCGACATGGATGCCGCAAACAGACCGGCGATGATCAGTCCGGTAATACCCATGGGAAGTTCAGCGGCGATGAAGACGGGGAACGTGGCATCGGTATCGATCAGCGGGTTGAGCCGTTCGGGATGCGTTTTGTAGAAGGCATACAGCGCGGTGCCGATGGAGTAGAAAAGGAAGCTGCCGGGAATGACGACGGCGGCGAGCGTGAGCACGGAGGAACGGGCCTCTTTGTCATCTCGTGTGGCGAGCACCCGTTGCATCATCACCTGTTCTTTTGGCCATGTCGGCACATCGGTGGCTACGACGAGCAGAATAGCCCAGATGGTTGGGGTCGCGAAGTCCCAGCTCAGATCGAACAACTTCGCTTTATCCTCTGCGTTTGCGATGGAGATGATCTCCGTGATGCCGCCGTCGACGCCTACAATCACGTATCCGATGGCGAACAAGGCCCCACCGACCATCACGAAGACTTGGATCACATCCGTCCAGATCACCGCTTTCATGCCGCCGATGAGCGTATAGATCGTAGTGACGATACCCATCAGCACGATACACATCACAACATTGGCACCGGTGACACTGGCGATGGCGAGAGCCGGCAGGTAAAGCACCACACTCAAGCGGCCGACCAATTGGAAAAGGATGACCAGCGCACTCGCCATCAACCGGATCGAGGGGTGAAACCGGATCTCCAAGTAGTTGTAGATGGAAATCAGATTCAGGCGCCGAATCATCGGGATAATCTTGTAGGCAACAAAAAGCAGTCCGAATACGCCCACGCACTGTTGCGAGAGATAGAGCCAATCCGTGCGGAAAGAGAGCGCCGGAATAGCGATGAAGCTAATCGCACTGGTGCCCGTGGCATAAAGACTGAGGCCAGCGGCCCACCACGGAACGTCGCGCCCAGCCAAGAAATAGTCCGTCGTCGAACCGGCCTCCCGTTTCTCGCGGTTATAACAATACCAACCTACTCCAAGCATCGCGAGCAGGTAGCCGGTGATCATGATCCAGTCGATCATGGGGAGTGATGTCACCGTTTGCACCAGTTCCACCACCGTAGGACTGGCCTGACCTTCGATCTCAAAAAGAAACCCGCGATCAATGGGTTGAATTTTGATGGGTTCGCCGGGAAGTTCGAACGACCCCGCTGAAACCCATGTATCGGTAATGGCGTGATAGGTGAGGAGTTTGAAGGAAGAATCATCCGCACGCGTCAGTCCCAGAAAAAATGCCTGACCTGATCCACTCGTGACATCGCTATAAAGCGGGAACGGAGAGGGCGCATGACCATCAGGCAGATCCGTGACCTCGGTGACGATATTCGTGGCTTCAGTGCTCGTGACGATCCGGGACCTTACATCGACTAACTCATTCTCAGCTAATACAGTTGCAGTGGATCCGCCTAGCAAAAGCAGCGAAGTCACAATAAAGCGGAGAAGGGAGTTTGGCATGGGGTAAAACGGGTGATTCGCCAGACATTTTAACGGCCGTAGCGGGTCAATTGGGGTATGAAAAAATGAACGACGTTTCAGAAATTACGAGGCGATAGGTAAATTAATTTCATGAAATTTCATTCAGCGTTAAGCGTGAAATCCCTGCCGCCGGCGATCCGATTGCCCGCGAGACCCGACTCGCCCAGTGGAGAAGCGGCATAACCCATTGATTCTGTGGGAGGGTGAGGATTGAAGATTACCCGATGATGTCTTCGGCGTGTCGGACCGCCTCCAACCAACCTGCGGGTCCGATGGCGGGTATCCGATGCAAACGAGGCAGATCTATCGCGTGCCAAGCTCCGGCGGGTTGTTGCACGAGATACGGCATATCGGCCGCTTTCAGCATGTCCGCGTCGTTCGAACTGTCTCCAATCGCGATGGAGGTGACCAGCCCGTCAATCAGGGACGAATACGCTTCGACGACCCTCTGAAGTGCGGTGCCTTTGTTACAGCTGACGGCACTTACGGTAAAGAATCGGCCGCCGCACAAACATTGGAGGCCATGACTGGTGAAGGCGGTTTGCACCTCGGCCCATTGGCGCGGGTCAAGCTGGACGGTGAGTGTTTCACTGAAGTCTCGCAGTCGTGCTCGGTGGGCGGCGCCTTCCGAGAGGCCCGTCAATGTCGCGACTTCTTGGTCACTTAGATTAGCGTAGGGTTTCAGATCGATATTGAGGCAGGCCGATACGACGCTGATTTTCTCTTGAATCATGTCCGCGGAGGTGCCGAGTCCGATGAGGCGGCCTCCTTCCGGTAACGGGCTATCATTCTGATCCGGAAAAAGAGGACAGTTTGGGGGCAAGTAAATGCCGCTGCCATTTTCCACGATACCGATCGTATCGATCTGCATCTCTTGCATGAGCGACTGTTGCTCGCGCCGGGTTTTGGAGGAGCAAAATACGACCGGTACGCCTTGAGCCAAAAGGGCCTGAACCCGCGGAGTGGTCAGTTCCGCCGAGTAGGTTTCGAAGTCGATCAGGGTGCCATCGAGATCGGTGAAAACGATCATATCAGGCCCGCACCGTCACAGCGTTGAAATTGAGCGACGCATCGCAGCCCGCCATGAACTCATCCAGATTGAGCTCCGATAGTGAAGGGTAGATTCGGACGGGCGCAATTTCTGCCGGGGCAGTCTCTCCCCGGCGGGCGCGCACGTTGTCCATGATCTCGCGCTTGAGCAGTTCGGGACAAATCGGGGAGTGGTAAATGACCGATAGAGACGCATCGATCATATCCTCGACGTGATCATCGCCCTTGGATTCATGCATATGAGGATTGCGCGATTCGATCTGACAAATGGTGACCTTTTCACGGACGAGTTCGGGGTCAGTTGAATCGAGAATGCCGCCGTATTGCTCCAAGAGATTCATGTAGTGATGCGTCTCCACGGCGTATCCGGCAGCGAATTCCAACTTCAGGGCGAGATCGACCGTAAGCGCGTGTTCGCCGGCGTTGCCCGTTTTTACGATCTCGGTTTCGAACCCGCTAAATTGCGTGAGTAAACGGTTGAGCATCGCGTTTGAATTCACCGAACTGCGCCCCCATTTCGCGAAGAACAAATTATTCTCCATCACCTTCGGTTTTGAGTGCCAGGAAATGCGCACAAATGTGTTTTTGCCGGGGTTCATGGCGAAACCGGCCGCGTATTCGTTCACGTATTCCTGCACCGCGCCGGGGAAGTAGTTGTCGCTGTCGACAAACCCCAAGTATTTTTTACCGAGCCATTTGGCGAGAAGGGTTCCGACGATCATCCCCTCGGCTTTGCCGGAGCGAACGATACCGGTTTCATCCAACAGGTGTTCGTAGCCCGCGTTCCCAAACGCTTGGGCCAACCCGGGGTCCTTTTGATGCACCACCAGAATCTTTTTGCCCGTGAAACGTCCGAAGTTCTCGAGCGCTTCCTTTTCCAAACCAAAACGATCCACCGGCCCTCGGGGGCTGTTAGAGACGACGATGACCTGGCAGGGGCTTGGAATGCCAACCAGCACGCCTTCGATAAGCTTCAGGCGTTCGTTTTTAACCGGCACCACAATGGCCATTTCACGCATGCGATCGTGCAGGACTTCGCCGGGAACCCGCTCCACCATGGAGTCGTTTTCATGCGGGCCAGTGCCGCCATCCAATTCGTAGACTTTTTGGAGTCCGTAGATTTGGAGGGAGCCGATTCGTTCGCAGTCTCGTGGTATTTCAAGTCTCATAATTCGCAGTGTTTACCTGCTCGCGGAGGGCGGCGGGCGCATTTACATGAGCAGACCTAATGCCAAATCGATCGATTTGGATGAAATCGGCCCAGGATCTGCTTTTAGCCGTGACGCATTGTCATCCCCAAAACCCTCTACTGTTCCCGAACCCCGCTCGCTCGAGCTGGATCGTCGGGCCCTGACCATCCTTCGCCAAAACGAATGGGGTGGCTACACGCTGCCCACCCGGGGGCTCTATCCCTATCAATGGAACTGGGACAGTATGTTCGTTGCGTTGGGACTGGCGGAGTTCGACCTCGACCGAGCGTGGACCGAAGTTGAAACCCTCTTTGAGGGCCAATGGGCGAATGGCATGGCCGCCCATATTGTATTTCGCCAAGACGATCCCAGTTACTTTCCCGGACCATCGATTTGGCGTGCAGAGGGATCGGAGTTGCCGACCTCAGGCTGTTCCCAGCCACCCGTCGCGTCCACGGTGGTCCGCGATCTGTATGAACGGGAGCCGGTAAGTGGGCGGGCGTATTTGGAGAAACTATTTCCCAAACTCATGGCCTGGCATCGCTGGTTTCACACCATGCGCGTTATCAGCGGCGGTGCGGCCATAGCGGTCACGCATCCGTGGGAATCGGGTCGAGACAATTCACCGGATTGGGACGCTGCCCTGGCTAATGTCGACCCCGCGGGGATTGCTCCCTATACTCGGCGCGACACCGGACATGTCGACGCGGCGATGCGTCCGACCAGCGCCGAATACGACCGGTATTTGAAGTTGGTTGAATACGGCCGCCAAACCGGGTGGGACCACGCGCACATTACCCGCGAGGGGCCCTTCGCCGTGGCGGATCCGGGAGTGACGTTTATCCTCATGCGCGCGGATCGTGATCTGAAGGCGCTGGCACTGATTTTGGATAAGCAAGACTCGGCCCATGAAATCGACACTTGGTTATATCATGCCGAAGAGGCCGCCGACTATTTGTGGAGCGAAACGATGGGGGCATATGCCGCTCGAGACCTCCGCACGGATAAAGCGGCAACGGGCGTGTCGAGTGTCGCGTTTCTATCCTACTACGCGGGAATTTCCGTGCCGCGACGAGACGCCAAACTACAAGTAACCTTGCAACGAATACTCGATGCCGCGCCTTACGCCCTGCCGAGTTTTGACCCGGAGCATCCGCGATTCGATTCACGCCGTTATTGGCGCGGTCCGGCCTGGGCGGTGGTCAACTATCTTGTTTCGCGGGGTCTCGCGGAATACGGATTCATCCTCAAGGCGGAACGCATTCGTGGTGATACTCGGCGCATGATTCGAAAATCGGGATTCTTCGAATACTTCGACCCCATCACCGGAGCTGGTGCCGGGGGCGATGACTTTGCCTGGACCGCCGCGATGTGGCTTTGCTGGGCCTCACCGACGACGGATGCGAGTTAGGAGGGTGCTCTCGGATTGTCGGGCGTAAAGCCCGACCCACATTTCCGAACCCGCGCGTTGCGGTGGGTCGGGCCTTACGCCCGACAGTGTCGGATTGTTAGGCTGACCCTGATCCTCGGGTCACCGCCGCGAGGATCTTGGCGCCGGTGAGTCGTTGTTCCGGACTGAGCGAGTGGGGAGTTTTGTTGCCGTGAATTTCGGCCATTTTCGCGAAGTTGGTTTGCGCCGATTTTACGAAATCCTCGACCGATTCCTCGTGGCCGCAGAGTTTCATGATCTCGGGCAACCACTGGTGGCCATAGCGCACGTGGTTTTGTTCGTCGTTGCGATCGAAGGCGAGCAAGGTGTCGGCTTCGAAATCGTTCAGCTCGCGGATGCGATCCATGATCGTCGCTTTGGTGGCGAAACTGCCCGCCTCGAATTCCATCGTCATCAACGCGTAGCGTTCGGCGGGCGGCATTTGGACGAGGATATTGTAGAGGTCGAGGGAGTGCTCGATCGTCATCAGGTCGAAGCCGAGTTTTGGCAGCTGACGGTAGCCGAATTGGCTATGGCGTGACTCGTCCCAAAGATGACGAGCAAGGTCATGGTGCAGATCAAACGGAGCTTCGAGCGTTTCGACGAACACAGTTGCGAGGTAGTCGACGGCGTCCAGTTCCATCATGAGCCATATGTAGATCATGACGCGAATCACGCGGGCATCCGTGGTGGGATCTTCCAACCAATCACGCACGATCGGCGTCTCGTCGGGATTTTTACTGAACACACTTGAACAAAGTGGATATGGACCCCGGTTACAGGTGGCCGGGTGGGTGTAGGGTGCCGCTTCGTGTTGCCACGTCAGGTCGGCCGTGCCGTCGGCATGGAGAGTCGCGATCGCGGAGCTGAGATGTTCGCACCAGGCGTGCGTATCAACCGATTCATTGAGATGGGGCTCCATTTCTTCCGCATGGCGTTCTTCGTCGCCGATAAATTCTTCAACCAGTTTGCGCGATGGCCAATCGGCGAGGTGGTGGGTGGCCTCAAGGTAGTGGCGATAGGAGGCGAGCACGTGTGGTTTCAATACCCGATAGAATCCCGCCAGCAGGGTGTCAGGATCTGAGGGCGTGATCGCCTCAGCAAACACCCGCCAAATCGCGGGGCGCACGGAGTCGGTCTTGCCAAAACCAGTCAACTCTCGGCCACGTTCACGCAGGAAACGGGCATGGCCTGCGCTCTCCCAAACATGCTGGCAAACGAGGTATTTCAGATCCGGTTCACCGACGCGGGGAACGAGTGTTGTGGCACTGGAGATGAAGGCGCGTTCGAGTTCGAAGAGCTCGCGCTGGAGACGGGCCATTTCCTGCACGGCCGCGGTGCGGCCGCCGGATGAAGGAGGGGTGAGGGTGGCGGTAGACACGGGAAGGAGGGAGGGTTGTCTTAGCAGATGCGGCCGCGCTTGCCGGCTTTAGCGTGGCCGGGAGGTTTCGGGCCGACCCAGCGTTCATCGATGGGCTCGGAAGCGCGTTGGTAGCGGCAATCGCTAGATATGCGGAGGCGATTTTCGGTTTGGTTATCGAGCGAAGCGTGGACGAGAAACATACCGAAGGTGATGAAATCGCCGGCTTCGAATTCGGCGGTCAGCCAGCGCCCGCCAAACTTGTTGCGCACGAAGGGAGGGTTATGGGAAAGCGAACCGGTAAACGTCCAGCCGCCATCCTCGGCGCGGGCAACTTGTTCGGGTTTGTTTTCGCAATAGGCGTCGACGTCACGGTAGACGTAATTTTCGAGCAAATCCATGCGTTGATTCGATTTCTCTAGCACCATGAGTCCCCCGAGTTCGAAAGAGATGTCCCCGTAAGGAACCCATGCCGTCATATGGCGATGTGTTCCACGTCCCATGTAAGGCAAGTCGCAGTGGGGGTTGGTGCCGTTGCCGGGAGGCATGGCCCGAAGCCAAGTGAAGTCGTAGTGTCGCACGTCCTCTTCGTAGAATTTCTTGTAGAACCCCGAAAGTCGTTCGCCGTAAAGCACGTTTTGAAGGGGAGTGTTATTATCGGAAAGTTCGGGATGAAAGGCGGCTCCATAGTCGTCGGCCATGACGGCATCCATCGTCAGATGATCGGAATTCAGGGCACCTAGGGAGGCCAAGCGATCAGTGATCTCGCGGCGGGCTTCGAGCACATCCTCACGACCGAGGTAGCCTTTCATATAGAGATAGCCGTCTTCATCGAAACGGCGGCGCAGTTCCTTGAAATCATTCTCAGCGTCGGAAGAATCGCGGAGAAGACCGATCTTGTCTTCGTCCATGTCGAGGTCGTGACCGTAGGATCGGATCTGCGGGAGGGCGGGTGCGAGTGTGCTCATAGCAAAAGGGACAGGAAGAAGGGTTGCGGCGGTGGAATTTCCGTCGGCGCTAAGATAGCCGGACTCTCCGTCGTCGAACATGGTTGAAATGGGAATAAATTTGTATAATTTGGTAGATTATGAGCACTCAGCCCATTTTTCGCGATGAACCCTGGCTGTCGCAACCGATTTCACTCGGAGAATCCACCATTATGGCGGCGGGGCAGGTGCGCAACGTGGCGGGAATTGAACGAAAATCCATGCGAACTTTGGGCAGTTTTGGTCTGATCTATATGGTGGATGTGGAGGGTTACTATGTGGATGAATTGGGCACGCAGTGTGACCTGCGAAGCGGAGATGCGGTTTGGATCCATCCGGGAGTCGCGCACGCTTACGGACCCAAGCGGGGAAAAACTTGGACGCAGATCTACGTCGTTTTCGACGGTCCGCAGTGGGAACGCTGGGCGGCTGAGGGCATCACCAATTTTCGCCGGCCCGTGACACATGCCGAGCCCGTGGAAGGTTGGGCACGCCGTTGGCATGATGCGTTTCCTGCAGATGCTGCGCCTACCCTGGCCCATGCGCTTCGCACCTTTGGCGTGATTAACCAGCTCTTACTTGAATTGCTTGCCGTCCATGATGAGTCGTCTCAATCGACGCGGGATGCGTGGTTGTTTGAAAGCCAGCGATTGTTGGGGGAACGAGAAGCATCGCGCGCGCTTAGCCCGCAGTCGGTCGCACGGACCTTGGGCATGAGTTACGAGAGTTTCCGAAAAAAATTTGCTCACCACATCGGTGAATCACCCGGGCATTACCAAAAACGTAGGCGCATCGAACACGCTTGTGCTGCGATCTATCAGGGCACGCACAGCTTCAAGGCTCTCGCTGATGAGTTGGGGTTTTGTGACGTGTTTCATTTCTCCAAAACATTCCGGCAAGTCGTGGGCGAAACGCCTTCAGCATTTCGAGTGAAGGCAAGGGGGCTCTGAGCCACAGGTGAGTTTTGTAAATAAATGATGTTTTGACATCAAATAATGAGCATCAAATCATCAATTATGCGCACAACTTTGACGATCGATGAAGATATCATGGAGAAACTGAAGGAAAGCGCCCATCGGCGAGGCGTCCCGTTTAAGCGGGTGGTAAATGAGGCGTTGCGTTCCGGAATCGTGTTCGAAACGAGGCCAAGGGAGATCGCATCGGTTGAGGTGGTTCCGTTTTCGCTTGGGCTGAAATCTGGGATCGATCCCGATCGACTCAACCAGCTGGCCGACGATCTGGAGGCGGAATCCTATGCAGAGTCATTGGCGAAATCTGAACGGCCATGATTTTGCCGGATGTTAATGTATTGGTGCACGCGCACAACGCCGATTCAAAGGTGCATGGAAAGGCCCGCGATTGGTGGTCCGGTGCGCTCGGCGGAAGCGAAGGAATTGGTCTGCCATGGGTCACGATTCTGGGTTTTATTCGGGTTACTTCTCATCCGCGAGTATGTGCTCATCCGGCGCCAGTGGATCAAGTGATGGCCAAAGTGGAGTCCTGGTTGGACCTGCCTCATGTGCATATATTGGAACCGGCAGAGCGACACTTCGACGTGCTCCAACAATTGCTGATTGAATTGGGCACGGCTGGGAATTTGACGACCGACGCGCACTTGGCGGCGTTAGCGATGGAACGCGGTTACACGCTTTTTTCGACAGACATGGATTTCCACCGGTTTGAGAATCTGCGCTGGAAAAATCCCTGTCGCTGATCCTCTGTCAGTCAGAATGAGTAGGTTGAGAATTCTACTGAATCCAGCCTTCCGGCCACTTGGTGCCGGGGACTTCGCGCCACAGGATTTCACGGTCGATCCGGGGTTTGTGGTGCCGGTATTGCGTGGTCAAAGCGATACGTTTGCGCAGGAGTTCCGGTAGGTTTTCTCCGTAGAAGTAGGTGTGGTTCCCGGCGGCTGATACGACCATGAATTCGGTGTCGGTCGTTTCAATGAGCTCGAGCAGTTCCTCGGTGTTTTTGAGGTCTAGGTCGATCGCTTCCTGTAGGCGTTTTTCATGCGCAGCTCTCTCCTCTTCGTTGCCGGATTCGAGATAGCCGTAGACCGTGCCTACCCACGCGCACACGCTCCGCAGTGCAGCCGCCCAATGGAGGTAACCGCGCACGCGATCCCGGAGGTCACGGAAGACGCGAGCGGCGACGGAATCGGATTCGATTCCCGCCAAAACAGTATCGAGGTCGGCGATGAGCTTGCGCACCCGCGGCAGCAGCTCGGTGTCCATGTCGTGGCTCATCTTGTCGCCTTGTTCGCGGGTGATGAGATCGAATAGCACATCGCGACCAAGATCGTTTACACCGGGGTTGTTGTGTTGGAAACAGCCGTGTTTCTCGTAGTAGCGGCGATCCTCAAGCGGGATAGCCTCGATGTCCGGCACGAATGGTCGATCCCACGTGCGCTGCCAGCAGAAACCGAACGCACAATAAAGGGCCACGAGCGGCTGCCAGATCAACGCTTCCTCAAAGGTCCGCCAGGCGTCGTCGAGTTGTTTTGCATGAGGTGCGCCGATCAAGTCGGTCGCGTAGTTCAGCAGCACATCATCGATGGACGCCTCCGGTGTAAACTGGGCGGCGCGAATCGCTACCGGGTTGGGCCAGAACGGCGTCGCTTCGGCGTGGGCGAGCCCACCAAAACAGCTCGCCCGGTCGGCGCCCATGCCTTTGAGCGCGGTCATCTTGGCGTGCACCATGCGCGGGAAGGGCATTCCCAGAAGGGGTTCGTGGTTCATGAGCCCTGACGCGCCGTAGTTCATGATCGGATTCACCCCGGCAGCCTTTGATGCGGACATGGCTGGTGCTTCCGTGTCGTCCATCGTGGTGTGCATGACTGAACCTGCCACGCCCATATTTTCAGGGTATTTGGGATGCGGATATGGGAGATCGTAACCGTGAACCAGCATGGAGGGACCTTCCCAAGTGAGATGGCCGCCCAGTCCTGCCTTGATCGTGTCGTGTTCGTTTTTGAAGGGCTCAAGCCGCAGGACGACGTCGAAGTCCGGATTGGTTTTAGCCGCGGCCATTTGGAGATTGGCCATGTAGTCGATGATGCTTTTGCCGGCAGTTTGGGCGATATTGTCGTGGTCGCGCCATTCGCGGATCATGTAGGGACCGCCGTTGCGGCCGACATAGAGCGAAGACGTATGCTCAAAGCCTGCGCCGCTGTCGTTCGCCCAGATGGAAAGGTAGGAAAGTTCCGGGACGGCGTCCATCATGCGCTCCATGCATTCCGCGTAGTGGCGCTGGGTCACAGGGTGATCTTGGGCGAGGCAGTAGCGGGGCAGACGGGAGCGGAAGGGATGGTCCACCCGAGCGCCGCGTAGGGTGGGGTATTTGACGAAAAATTTCTCCGGCATGTTGCGAGGTTCGAACATCAATACGCCGGGTTTGAGGCCGTAGCGTTGAGCAAGTTCGGCGAGATGCTTCAAGCGCATCAGGTTCGCTTCAAGATAGTGCTCCGGCCACAGCCCTTCGGTGAGCTTGCTGTTTACGAAGTGATTAAAACCGGCGCAGTAGGTATAGAACTGCGGGTAAAACTCAGCCTCCACGGACTCCTCGTAGGGGAAGTGGGCGTGCAAGGAGTTGATCTCACAATGGGTGAATCCCGTTTCGGCGAGTTTGCGCACGTAGGCTTCGTCTTCGAATCCGCGGGCGGAGCGCCAATACTGGGTCAAACAGGCGTCATAGTGCGGACGATGGAAATTAAACGTGGCCGGCAACAGCACCCCGTTGCCGAGATTGGCGCGGACTTCGGATGTGAGTCCACTCTCCAACAGGCTGAGGCCGCTGAAGAGAAAACTGCCATGCGTGGCGATCAACTCACCGGAGCCCTCGTCGTTCAGGCGCAACCAGATCCATTGTTCATGTCCTTCGATATCGCCGGGCTCCACGAAGTTGCGGTCGGCTAGTGCAATATTGAAGCCCGCTCCCGCTTGTTCGGCGGCGGACACGGCTGCGCCCGTGCGTTCGGCGAGCACATTGGCGGCTTCTTTTTCGACCGCGGAGGCTGTGGCAGAGATGGTGATGTTTTTCATGGGCGGAAGTAGTCTAGGAAATTGAAATAAGAACGATGGATCGGGCTGGAATCGGTAAGGTGAGGATACCGGTTGCTGAAATGGAGTCGGGCGTGAACTCGCGCGGGACAATCCGATTGGGTTCATCAAACGTGTTGTGCGCATCGCAGGATTCAGCCGTCAGTATGCGACCAGCCAACGTTCTGTCCGTGGTCTCAGCGGCCGGTAGCGTAAGCTGAATTTCGTGCGCGGTGTCGGGATCGAAATTGATCAACGAAATGTTCACATGACCTTCGGTATCGCGGGAGGCGGAGGCATCCAACAGCGGCAGATTTCCAGCGGTCGATTCGTTTTCGGGGGGAGAGGCGATCGAGAGAGGCAGGAACGTCGCATTCTGATGCACTTTCATCATCTCAAACACGTGGTAGGTAGGCGTGCAGAGCATGCGCGGGCCGTCTGTGAGAATCATGGCTTGGAGCACGTTCACGGTTTGCGCGATATTGGCCATGCGAACGCGTTCGCGATGTCGGTGGAATATGTGCAGCGTTTGGGCCGCGACTAGTGCATCGCGTAGGGTGTTTTGTTGGTAGAGGAACCGCGGGTTTGTGCCAGCCTCGACGTTGTGCCAAGTGCCCCATTCGTCGACGATCAGACCGACACGTTTCTCCGGATCGAACCGGTCCATAATCGCGCTATGCCGGGTGAGGAGATCGTCCATGCGCGCCGTGCGTCGAAACGCGGCAAACCACTGGTGGGGAGCGAAGCCGGTAGCCTCGCCTTTGTCGTCCCAGTCATCGGTGGGAATGGTGTAGAAGTGAAACGACAGGCCATCCATGTAGTCGGCTGCTCGTTCCATCACGACTTCTGTCCAACGGAAATCGTCTTCACTTGCACCGCAGGCGATGCGGTAGATCGGGCGATCTGGTTGATGATGGCGCACGTAGGTTTGATAGCGGCGATACTCGTCCGCGTAGAATTCGGGCCGCATGTTGCCGCCGCAAATCCAGTTCTCATTACCGACGCCGAAGTAGTGCACGCGCCAAGGTTCTTGGCGGCCATGCGCGCGGCGGAGTTGAACGAGGGTCGAATCAACGTCGGCGGTAAGATACTCCACCCACTCTTGCATTTCCCGCACCGTGCCACTGCCGACGTTACCGGCGATGTAGGCGTCGCAACCCAGCATCTCGACCAGGTCCATGAATTCGTGGGTGCCAAATTGATTGGATTCCACGACGCCGCCCCAGTGGTTGTTGATCATCGCACGACGTTCGTTGCGAGGGCCGATCCCGTCCTTCCAGTGATACTCGTCAGCGAAGCACCCTCCCGGCCAGCGCAGGACGGGAATGGAAAGTCGCTGCAACGCCGCAACAACATCGTTCCGCAAGCCACGGGTGTGAGGAATTTTCGATTCCTCGCCGACCCAAATCCCTTCGTGGATGCAGCGTCCCAGGTGCTCAGCGAAGTGGCCGTAGAGCTCGCGGGGTATTTTGTCCGTTGAGGAATGATCGACGGCGTCTAGGGTGATTTGAGTGGAGGGTAGAGGCACGGGTTGATTGGGTTTTAGGGGTGGGATAAACCTAGCATAACTCACTCCTTACATCCTTGGTAATGGGGGTGAAAAAAATTGGCATATTGGGCGATTGTTGTAGTCATAAGCAATGACACTCCATCGACCGGCCCCCTTCCCCGTGCCCGCGAACGGAGTATATTTTGCCGAAAGCATGCACTTGAAAGACTTCGAAGCATCGCTGCACAAAGACCCGTTTCACAAAATCATTTTCATCCAACGGGGTCGCATGGAACTACAATCAAAGGCGGGCCGAAATTCGGTCACTGTCATGGGGCCGGAACGCACTTTGTTTGCGGTGCCGGCGGGGGTGCGGCATCGGTTGCTCGACCATGAATCTTCCGTCATTCTCGTGCTCGGGTTGGGAGACAAATTCCTCCGGCGAGATCGGGATATTTGGGATATTTGGCAACGCCTGTTGGTGCACCCGGTGAGTGGGCGCATGATGGAAGGTGGCTTCGCCGGCTGGTGGCGGCGGGCGGTTCTGGAACAGACCTTACAAGGTCCGGGGCACGCCGTGACGGTGCGGGCCATGGCCATGCAAGTATTGGTCGCCGCCGATCGTCACGTGTCGGGCCCCACCGATGACTCCGCCGGAGAACGGGTGCGGGCGGTGCAACGACGTGTGCAGGAAACGTTCTTCGAAGACTGGTCGATTGATCGTGCGGCCCAACGGGCGGGGTTGTCG
>JABIRI010000155.1 GCA_018667915.1 Opitutaceae bacterium
AGAAAACACGACCTGACCCCCTTTTGGGGTAGATTTTTTGTAATATTTCGTCGAGCCGGGCTACTATAGGGGGCACATTCGCTCTACCCCTTGTCCGTTATACCCGACATCAACGACGATCCCCTGCTTTCGGATTTCTATCAGGAAATCCTGGGACAGATGCAGCCGAAACTTCTTGGCTACATCATGTCGCTCGTGGCCAATGCCGTCGACGCTCAAGATGTCTTGCAGGAATCGAACCGGGTCATCACGGCCAAGCTTGATGAGTTGCGCCAGGCGGATCGTTTCGCTGCGTGGGCCTACCGTATCGCCTACTACCAGAGTCTCGCATTCTTGAAGAAGAGTGGCCGAGACCGACATCAGTTTGGCGATGAGCTGCTCTCTAATATTGCGGCGATGAGCGAAGAGGTTGCGGAAGCTACCGAAACGGGCCTCGCGCGACTCGACCGGTGCTTGGCGCGCTTGCCGGATCGCTCACGATTTGTCGTAAGCGACTACTATTATGCTGATCTCTCCATCGAAGAGATTGGCCGTAAACGATCGATTCAGCCCAATCATGTGGCCCAAATTTTGTATCGATCCCGCAAGGCGTTGCACGCCTGCATCACTCAATTGGAGGAAATCGAAAATGAATGAGTTGGAAAAACTAATCGCCCAAATGTTGGACGGGAAATTGTCCCCCGAAGAAATCACGGACTTAAAAACCCGGCTACAGAACGACGAGGATGCCCGACGGGTCTATGCCGAACAGTGCCAGCTACACGCCCAACTGCAGGCCAACCCTGCCGTGAAATCCTCGCTCGAAGCCGAAGAGTTGATTGATCAACCCGAACCCGTCCAGCCCGACTCAAAAACCTCCCGCGGGTGGTTCGTCGGTGCGGCCGTGGGGATGGTGGCGGTGGCGTTGTTTGCCATCAGTCAATTTGGTTCGCCGAATCCCAATCCCGTCGACCAGCACACTTTGGCGAGAGTGACGCCGGAAGAGGCCTATGAAGAGGCGGAGTTTTCCGAGCGGGGTTCGCTGAATCGTCCCCCGACAAATTTTGCGGTGGTCACCCCTTCCCGCGGCGAGACGGGCAAGATCAGTTTCAACCGTGATGTGCGCCCGATTTTTTCGGACAACTGTTATGCCTGCCACGGACCTGATGCTAATACGCGCAAGGCAGAATTGCGGTTGGACATCGAAGCCAATGCCTTCCGGCCTCACGGCGAATTCGAGGCGGCGATCATCCGGGGAGACCCGGAAAACAGTCCCGTATTTAAGCGGATCACGAGTTCCAAAAAGAGCGAGATCATGCCGCCGGTGGATTCGCACAAATCGCTCACTGATGACGAAAAAGAAGTTATCCGCGAGTGGATTGCCCAAGGTGCCGAATGGGAAGGTCACTGGGCTTTCGTTAATCCCACTCAACCGGCTCCGCCCCGCAGCGACTGGGGGAGGCATCCAATCGATGATTTCATTGCCGCCCAACACGAAGAAGCGGGGCTCGCGCCCAATCCCGCGGCAGATCGCGCAACCTTGGCACGCCGCCTTGCGCTGGACTTGACAGGGCTCCCAGCTACGCCCGAATCGGTGGCCCGTTTCATGGAGGATCCTCGTCCCAATGCCTATGAGTCCTACGTGGACGAACTCCTCGCCAGCCCGAGTTACGGAGAGCATCAAGCGCGATTCTGGTTAGATGCGGCCCGCTATTCCGACACGCATGGCCTGCACTTGGACAACTACCGCGAGATTTGGCCATATCGCGATTGGGTGGTGAATGCGTTTAACCTAAATCAACCTTTCGATGCGTTCACGATCGAGCAGATTGCGGGTGACCTGTTGCCCGAACCGACCGAAGCGCAGCTCTTGGCGACGGGGTTCAGCCGTTGTAACCCGACGACCAGTGAGGGTGGGGCGATCGACGATGAATACCGCGCAATCTACGCGAAGGATCGGGCTGAAACCGTAGCCACGGTTTACACGGGCCTGACGGTGGGATGTGCCGCCTGCCACGACCATAAATTCGATCCGATTTCTCAGCAGGATTTTTATCAGTTCTCGGCCTTCTTTAATAACATCGATGGCAAAGTGATGGACGGTAATGCTTATGATACGCAGCCCAATTTGGTCATCCCGCGTCCGGAACATCGAGAGTTGTGGCAGGAAATTCGCGGTCTTTACGAGAAACGAAACGAAGCGTTCTCCCAGTTGCAGAAAGATCGGGCGGAGGCATTTGATGCCTGGCTTGAGCAAGAGAATCCCGAGGTCCTGGCGGATAGAATTTCACCGCATTGGTCGGTGGAACTACGCACCTCGGAGGGAGAAGGTGACCTCGAGCAGGGAATTGATTTGCCGGCTGACATCGATGAATGGGGCACGGACACGGCGTTCACTTTGGTGGTGGATTACAAGTTTCCAACGCTCGCCAAGGGTGAAGAAACGTTGGTGGCATCCAAGTTCGATGGCAATCGAGGCTGGCGACTTTTTGCGCTGAGTGGTGATACCGCGCAGCCCAAAAAATACCGCCTTCGTTTCGAGCTGATCAGCTCGTTGGCGGACGGGGAGATGATTTCGATTACGTCACGTGCCAAACGTTATGTCGGTGTAAGCGCGGGAAAAAAACTGCCGCTCACGGTCACCTATGACGGGTCGGGTCGAGCCATGGGGATTCAGTTGGGCTACCCGCAACGACTCCCGATTGATGGCGATTTGGTCATCGATAATCTGACGGGTGATTTTTCCAATGCGACCGCGGTGCGGGTCGCGCTCGCTGCCGTTAAAAAATCAACGGTGAAACCCGAATTGAAAGCAGCGGAGAACGCTGCCGAAGAGAAGGCTGATTCGATCGAGGAAACGCCCATGGAAGAGCCGGGACCCGCATTGGTTTTCTACGAAGGTGTGGCGCCTTTACACGTGCTGGGAGATGATCACAACGCGAAGCAATTTCGGACTCAACTTGCGGGGCCGGAGGAGGCCATTTCGAGTTTTGCGAAGCGCAAACTGAAGGAATATTATTTCAGCGCGATTGATCCGGAAACCGCTCCTGCCCGCGATCGGTTGGCCGAAGTCGAATCGACCTATCGCTATATCTACGATCTCGCGACGATTTCACTGATTATGAAGGAAAAGGAGCAGGAGGCGATGGCGCACATCCTGCACCGCGGCGAATACGAACAAAAGGGTGACGAAGTTGCGGCGAATATTCCGGAGGTGCTGGGTGGATTACCGGAAGGATTCTCTGCGGACCGGATGGGACTGGCGAAGTGGCTGGTGTCGGACGACAATCCGCTCACCAGCCGCGTTACGGTGAATCGTATTTGGCAGAACCTTTTCGGCACCGGGTTGGTGGCAACAGCAGAGGATTTTGGGATCATGGGAGAGAATCCTACTCACCCCGAACTGCTTGATTGGCTTGCGGTCGATTTCCGGGAAAATGGCTGGGATGTGAAGCGCCTCATCAAGCAGATCGTGATGACCGAAACGTATCGCCAGGATGCGAAGATCGATCCGGCCGAATACGCGATCGATCCGGATAATCGGTTGTTGGCCCGTGGGCCGCGTTACCGTCTCGATGGTGAAGTGATTCGGGATCAAGCCTTATTCGTGAGTGGCGCACTGCGCAGCCAAGTGGGCGGCCCGCCCGTGCGGCCTTATCAGCCCGTAGGCATCTGGAATGCGGTCGCCTACTCGGGGAGCAACACGCGTTACTATGAACAGGATACCGGCGATGGTCTGTATCGAAGAAGTTTATACACGTTCTGGAAGCGCACGGCACCGCCGCCCAGCATGACGATCTTTGATGCGCCTTCGCGCGAAAATTGTTCGGTGCGCCGCGAGCGCACGAACACTCCGCTGCAGGCACTCACGCTCATGAATGACCCTCAATTCGTGGAGGCCGCGCGCCTCCTCGCGGAGCGGGCCTTGAGCCCATCGGGTGCGATCGAACAATCTCCGCGCAGCCAGATCGAATCGATGTATCGTTTCGCGTTTGGCGCGGAGGTTTCAGACTCACACGAGGCTGTCCTGCATGATTCCTATCTCAAGTTTGCCGAACGTTTTCAGGAGAATCCCGATGACGCGGTTGCGCTGGTGCAGACCGGCGAATCCACGCCGATGGAGGTGAGTGATCCTGTCGCCTTCGCCTCGCTCACCATGGTCGCCAGCCAGATCATGAATCTCGACAGCTTCATCAACAAATACTGAACCCACCTCTCGGATCATGGACCCCATCGAACACTACGTAAATCTGGAGACCCGCCGAAAATTTCTCGGTAAACTCGCCATGGGTTTCGGCACGGCCGCCATGTCGTCCCTGCTCCCCGGCAGCGCGACGGCCGCCACTTCGCTTAACCCTCCCGGACAAGGACTCAGCAACGGCATGTTAGGCGCGACCCACTTCGCCCCGAAAGCCAAACGCGGCATCTATCTGTTTATGTCGGGAGCGCCGTCGCAGCTCGATATGTTCGATTACAAGCCGCGGATGACCGATCTGTTTGATACGGATTTGCCGGAATCGATTCGCAATGGTCAGCGGCTGACAACCATGACCTCGGGCCAAAGTCGTTTTCCGATCGCGCCGTCGATTTATGATTTCCAACAACACGGGAAATCCGGGGCCTGGGTGAGTGAACTCCTGCCCAATACGGCGAGTATCGTGGACGACATTGCGATCATCAAATCGATGTGGACCGAGGCGATTAACCACGATCCCGCGATCACCTATATTCAGACCGGAAACCAGATCCCAGGGCGCCCGAGTTTGGGCGCGTGGTTGAGTTATGGGCTCGGAAGTCTGAATGACAATCTACCGACTTTCGTGGTGCTCAACTCGACCTGGACAGGCCGACAGGAGGCGCAGGCACTCTTCACCCGGTTGTGGGGAGCGGGGCCGTTGCCCTCGCAGCACCAAGGTGTGGCCCTCCGTTCGGATGGCGATCCCGTGCTTTATCTCTCCAACCCCCACGGCGTGTCGGGCGATATTCGACGTCTCATGCTCGATGGGGTGAGCGAGATCAACGAAGACATTTTCCATGAGTTTGGTGACCCTGAAACCCATGCGCGCATTTCGCAATATGAGATGGCGTTTCGCATGCAGTCCTCGGTGCCGGAACTGACGGACTTATCCGACGAACCCGACTATATTTTCGACCTCTACGGTCCGGACTCCCGGGTCCCGGGCACGTTTGCCTACAATTGCCTCATGTCCCGTCGCATGGCCGAAAAGGGTGTGCGGTTTTCGCAGATCTTCCATCGCGGCTGGGACCAACACGGCGCGTTGCCCAAGGATTTGCCCAACCAGTGTCGTGACGTGGATCGCGCCTGCTACGGCCTGATCACCGATCTGAAACAGCGGGGCATGTATGATGATACGTTGGTGGTGTGGGGCGGAGAATTTGGACGCACCGTTTACTGCCAGGGTGAACTTACGCAGACCAACTACGGCCGCGATCATCACCCGCGTTGTTACACGATGTGGATGGGTGGAGCCGGCGTGAAGCGTGGCGTGGTTTACGGTGAGACCGACGAGTTCAGTTATAATATCACCAAGGATCCGGTGCACATCCGCGATTTGAATGCGACGATTCTGAATCAGTTCGGCGTCGATCACCAACAGCTCAACTTCCAACACCAAGGGCTCGACTTGAAGCTTACGGGCGTGGAAGAAGCTCATATCGTTAAAGGCGTGCTCTCTTAATCATGGCGGAGAAAAAGGGATCAATTCTGGCCGTTCAGTTGTTGGGCGGATTGTGCATGGTTGTGCTGTGGTGGCTCTCAGGATATGGCCTGTTGGACGGCGAGCCACAGGATACGCTTTGGCGGTTTCTCGGACGTTTTCATCCCGTGGTGCTGCACCTGCCTATCGGGATGTTGGTTTTGCTGTTGGTGCTCGAGTTCATGGGCTTGCGCCGTCCGGACTCGAAAGTGTCAGAGCTGATCCCGTTGGTCTTGGGTGTTACGATAGCGGTAACGTTGCTTGCGGTCGCGACGGGCACGATGTTGGCCTACGGCGAAGGCGCCGATGAACCGCTGGTGCAGGACCATATGCGCAATGGCATTTGGCTGGCCATGGCCACGGTGATGTTGGGGGTGCTGCGAACGCTGCCCTCGCGCGGCACCTACTACCTTGTGTTGTTGGCCGCCGGCGCACTGATGGTGATCACGAGTCACCAGGGCGGATCCATCACTCACGGGCGCGACTACCTGACCGAGTATGCGCCCGAACCTTTGCGTCGACTGCTGGGACTTGAAGTCGAGGAAGAGGTCACGGCGGCGCGAGTGGAAGATCTTGTGGTGTTTGAACATCTCGTGCAGCCGATTATGGAGCAGAACTGCGTGTCCTGCCACAACCCCGACAAGCTCAAGGGGGAACTGAATCTTGAGACTTTTTCCGGGCACCTTGCGGGAGGTGAATTGGGCCCCGCGGTGGTGCCGTTTGATGTGGATGCGAGCGAGCTGCTTTTCCGGATAACACTACCCGAGGACGACGAAGAGTTCATGCCGCCGGACGAAAAGACTCCGCTCAACGAAGAAGAGATCAGCCTCCTCGCGTGGTGGATCGCACAAGGAGCCTCCGCTGACCAAACCGTCGGTGCATTGGGGCCGATGCCCGCTCAGGTGGATGATTATGTGACCAGCGTATTTAAGCAAATGATCACTCCGGAAGAACGGGCACGGCTCGAGGACGCTCAGCGCGAACTCTACGCGACCCTCGCTTCGATTCGGGCCGAATACGGAATTTTGATCCAACCCGTGGAGGCGGGTGCCGATGAGTTTACCATCGAGACTCACGCCGTGCGCAATGCGTTCGATGATGGTATGCTCAAACTGTTGGAACCGCATGCCCGCAGTTTTGTGGCGGCGGATTTGAGCGGAACCCGTTTGACGGATGGAGGGGTTTCGAGTCTCGCCAATTTTGTGCAACTGCGGTCCTTGAATCTAAGTCGGACGGAACTTGTGGGCTCGACGCTCGGCGAACTCGCCGCGCTACCCGATTTGGAGTCACTGAATCTTTACGGCACCAAGATCGACGGCGCCGCGGTGGAACAGTTGGGGCAACTGACACAGTTGAAACAGCTCTTCCTCACCCAGACCCCGCTCGAAGATGCGGAGGCTCTGGAGCAGCTGCGACAGGCGCTGCCCAATTGCGATGTGCAGACGACCGCGCAGATCAGCCCGCTGACGGAGGCCGATAAAACCGCCAAAAGCTACGAGAGTTCGTAGCCCCTAGGGCCCCCAAACGAGTCACCGCCTCGATATGGTCTGGGACCTTCACGTTCCCGGCTATTTCCGGTCGCCGGCGAGATGAGGGTATTGGTTCCGGCGGTGGGTGGAGAGGGTGGGCATAGCGTATTTTGGCCTGAATAGAGCGGTTTAGATTTTGCGACTCATGAGGGGCGCAATGGGTCGCAAATGTCTCCGAAAGTGGAATGAAATTTCAACAAAGCTACAAAATGTGCATAAAATTGCATTGACGAAATAAAAATCATGCACTTTTATGCAACAAACTCCGGATCTTTTTCCGATTCTGCGAATCAAACCCTCCATCAAACCATGAACTACCCTTGGAACCCCCGCCATGTATTGGCGACAGCCAGTTTGTTACTGGCCCCGGTGCTCTCTGCTCAGCAGACCGACACCTCCGACGCTCTGGACACCGAAGATTCGGATGTCATCGAGCTTTCACCGTTCACCGTAGATACCACTCAGGACAAAGGCTATCGCGCGACCAACTCGGTCACCGGCTCCCGTCTCAACACGCTCATCAAAGACATCCCGATGCCCATCGAGGTGATCACTGAGCAGTTTGTGAAGGACACCGGGTCTACCGATCTTCGCGAATCCCTGCGTTACAGTGCTGGTATCATTCTCGAGTCCCAGAACGACGCCGGCCAGGGCAATACCTTCGTGAACGAAGGTGGTGTTCATAACAACGAAGGTGCTACCGCTGCTAAGACCCAAACCACGGTCAAAATGCGCGGCTTCATCACCGACTCCGTGCTCCGCGATGGTTTCCGCCGCCAGCATGCTACGGATTCCGCCAATATCGGTCGTATCGAAGTGGTGCGCGGCCCGGCTGCGTTGCTCTACGGTATCGGTAACTTCGGTGGTATCGTGAACTATATGCCCAAGCGTCCGCTCGACGAAGACCGCCATGAGGTCTCGGTCGGCACCGGCACGCACGGCTACCGTCGCGCTGCATTCGACACCAACTATTCTTTCAATGGCAGTGATAAACTTGGCTTCCGCATGACGGGTGCGGTGCAAACCGGCGGTGACTACACCGAAATCAAGAACGCTGATAAGTTCTTCGTCGCTCCTGTTGTCGTCTACAAGCCATGGGAAAACACCACCCTCACATTTGACCTTGAGTATGGTGAAGAAGATATCAGCGGCACCGGATTCCAAAGTGTCCGTGCCCGCGCCGATGTTCCAGCTGACCAACAAGATCGTCTCGAGCGCGCCGGTTTCCTCGATTTCGCCGGTAAAGATCGCCGCACCTTCCGCTGGTCCGGTCCTGATACCCGCGTCGACGCCAAGGCGAGTAACATTCTCTTCAAGATCGATCAAAAACTGGCCGAAAATCTGTATTTGGTTGCCGGTTACAACAAGTCGTTCTCTCGCTTCTCTGGTCTCGATGTCGGTGGCGCGCTCCAAGTTGGCGTGGGCCCTGAATCCCAACGCGGCACGGTAAACGTGCTCGCGCTTTCGCCAGATGACTTAGCCTTCCAAGGTGGATCGCTCAGCAACGTCACCTTCCAGTATCAATGGACCAACTACCGCGAGACCACCGATCGCGACCAACTCCGCGCCGAGCTGACCTACAACTTCGATACTCTCGAAGATTCCAAGTGGCTCTCGATGAATCACAACATTCTCGCCGGTTACTCCGATGAGTATTCCGACAAGAAGCGTCGCTTCATTCAAACCCTCCCTGGCACCAACAATTACCGCAATCCTGCCAACTCGAGCTACATTCGCTATGGCACTCAAGGTGATGGTTCTCCCGATGCAGGCATGGGGCTCATCAACAACACTCGTAACGAGGCATGGAACGAAGGCCTCTACGCCGTTTATCAAGGCACCTGGTTGGATGACCGTCTCACCATCGTTGGTGGTGTGCGTCGCGACTCTAACGACAACAGTGTGGGCACCATCGACGCGATCAATGCGGCTAACAGCTCGCAAATCGACCGAGATAAGCAGAGCAAGAACACCAGCCAGATTGGCGTGAGCTACCAGCTCAACCGCAACATCTCCATCTTCGCTCTCGAAGCTGAAGGCCTCGTGCCTAACTTTGATGGCCTCCAAGACGGCAACGGTGTTCCCATCGACGCCACGATCGCTAAGAGTGAGGAATACGGCGTTAAGATCGACCTCTTCAACGGCAAGCTCTCCGGCACCGTTTCAGCGTTCAACATCAAGCGCACGGGCACCCCATACTTCTACTGGTGGTCACCCGCTCCGGCGAAGGGTCAATTCGATGCCTCCAAGCCGATCACTTATCTCGTGCAGGGTGCTAACCCAGAGCCTGGTAACGCTGACTGGTCCGTCGCTCAACAAAACGCAGTCACCGAGTGGAACGCCGCCAAGACGGCTGGCGCCGCTTACCAGCAAGATGGCAAATGGTATGTCAATGCCTCCACCTCCGCTGGCGCGGCTTACATGGACAAGGTTTACGCCAACGTTGCTGCCGGCCAAGGCTGGCCCGGATGGTATTTCGATATCGATGATCCCAATGTGAACATCGCTACCATGGACCGCGCCGCTCCTGACCGTGGCACCTATCAAGCCTATAACAGTGGTGATGATGAGTCCAAAGGTTACGACTTCCAACTCCTCTGGTCCCCGACCGAGCGTTTCCAAATGCTCTTCACCTATTCGCACCTCGAGCGTCGCACGCTCAACGTCGGTAAGTTCCCTCGTCACCCTGCTTCCGAAGATCGTTGGGCCAACTGGTTCTTCCCTGATGGCAGCTGGGGTCTGAGTGGATTCCCGCTCAACGAAGCTTATAGCGATCCTACCGACTCCTCCACCTGGCAGGGTGCTGGCTATCTCGGAATCGGTTCCGATGATGACACTCCCGAAGACGCCGCAGCGTTTTGGGCGACTTACAAATTCGCCGAGGATGGTGTCTGGGCTGGTTTGACCTTCGGTATCGGTGGTCAATACGAGTCCGAGCGTGAGTTCGTCAGTGCTCGCACCGATGGATCCGGCCAGCTGCAGGTCGATGCCAATGGCAATCCGATCGCACTCTACACCGATCCACGCATCAACATCGATGCGATGGTCAGCTACAACTTCGATTTCATGGAGCGTGAGAGCCGTGTGCAGCTGAACGTGAATAACCTCTTTGATGATCGCGACCAATACGGTCTCGGTTTCGCCGGCGGCATCTCCGCCCGTCTCGAATTTGGAATGGTATTCTAAACTTGGTTACACCTTCGGGTGAACAGACCCGACTCGCATTCGCGAGTCGGGTTTTTTGTGTTCAATAGCCGCCAATAGTGTTAACCCACGCGATGCGCTGAACCGGGTAGGGCGGTTTCGGCAAAACCGCTGATTCAACCATCATGCCCACCGACTCACCCCTCATCTAACACGCCTGATTAGGCGACGTAGAAAGGGAAGTTTGCGGCCGAACCGCCGCCATGCGCGTCGCGCAGAAAAATGAAAACCCGATACGCTCCGGATGTGTCCGGGAGTTGGATACGAGCGCGGTCGCCATTGTTTTCGACGACGCATCCCGGAATGGTGGGCGGCGTGGCCTCCACGTCACCGCCGGATCGACGGTCATGGGTCTCAGCGATAACCGACCACTCGAATTGGAGTGGTCCCTTATCGAGGTTGGTATACGTCACTTCCACCTCGTGGACGGAAGCCGCGTCTGCGACCTTTTCCCGTAGTGAGCTGTGCAGTCCCGTGATCATCGGTGAACGATGCTCGGGTTCGGCGCCGGTCCATATGCGATGCATCGCATCGACCATGGGAGTCTTTTCACCGGTCTTGAGGAACATACCAAACCACGTTTCGGTGGTTTCCTGCTTGTGGCCCCAAATGAAACAAAACGTTCCCAGACACAGTCCACGGCCCCGCTCGAATTGCGAGCGATGAGCTTCGTCATAGGTCGATACCTTGTCTGCCGAAATCGGTTCGATCGGCGCCCCCCACGTGGTCATCTCTACTTCCCAATGTCCGACGGGGCCAAATTCTGTCAGTAGATAGGGCCGCGCCCATCCCTGTTCAGCCAGTCTTTGGTCTACCGATTGCGCGCCGCCATAAATATTGATCCCTAGAATATCCAGTGAGGTGTAGTGCTCCTGCAGGCGCTGCACTTTCTCGTTTCCGGTGCCAGCCAGAACAGTGCAAATGGGATGATGGGGATCTTCTTCTTTCACGATTTGGGCGAGAACTTCGAGTTCTTGCCAAATACGAGGATCCTCGCCATCGGCCTCCATCTCATTGCCTAGACCCCACAGCAACACTGCGGGGTGATCACGATAGGCCCGCACCGATGCCCGGATGCGGTCGCGTTGCTGCTGCAGAAATTTGGGGTCACCGTAATCCGCCCCGTGGCGTTGGTGAACGACCCATAAACCGAGCATTACGTTGAGACCAAGTTTCGCGCTGCGATCGAGCAGGGTTTTCCCTTCAGGGCTGTTTTCCAACTGATCCACTCCCCAAGTCCGAAGCGTGTTGCCGCCGGAGCGTTGCAGGAGCTCCAAGTGGTCAATCCCACCCGCGCCTCGAATGGTGTAGGGTTCGCTGTTGCGCTGTAATTGCCAGACCCCCGAGTCACTTTCCACCAACTCAACCTTGCTCGCCGAAGGAGCCAATTCGCTCGATTCGGATACAGGGGAGGAGGAGGGGCTGATACCAGCAGGTTGCACGTTATACTTATGGAGGGGTTTGAGGGGCTGGTAAAGAAACTAGATGCATAAAATTGCATAAAAAATTGCATTGAGCACAAAATTGAAACGTTATGTTTGTTTCATTTGTATACCCCTTCGAACCGACTGCTGTCGTATGGCTAAAATCAACCAACAATTTATCGCCGAAGAACTGGGCATTTCGCGCGCCACCGTTTCTCGGTGTTTCACTAATCACCCCGGTATCAACCCGACTACGCGGGGCAAAGTTTTCGCGCTCGCTTCCCAGTTGGGTTACAATCACACCGAAAAACGAGAGCCCGCCACGCACCAACGTCGTCGCACGTCCACTACGCTCGGCGTCTTGATCTGTGTCGATCTGCCCAGTTTCGAACGCACTGATTATGGCAACCCGGGACAGGAGCTTTTGAACGGACTTTCCGAAGTGGCTCGGGTTCAGAACGTGCGGCTCGATCTACATTTTGTGCGGCCCGAAGACCTGCATCTCAACAGTCCATCCTATGCCAAAATCGTTTCGGCTAGTCGCCGGACATGGGATGGCGTCGTGCTGATTTATCCGTTTCCGCAAACGATCGTGGATGAACTGAAGAGGAGGCATCCGGTCGTTTCTTTGGTAGAACAGTATGGTCAAAGCCCGCTCGATTGCATCGATGTCGATCACCACCGCGGAATCGAACGTTTGGTCGAACATTTAGCAGGCAAGGGCCATAAACGGATCGGTTTCTTTACGTGGAATTATCCAGTTAAAGCGGGTTGGGCCTTAAGGCGCTATGGGGCCTACGTGGAAATGATGACGGCCCGTGGACTCGAGATTTATCCCGAAGACGCGATCAATGTAGATCCGCGTCGGCAGATGTCGCTAGAAGAGGCGCATGCCGAAGTGATGAAAAAAACTGAGGAGGGCGTTACCGCTTGGATCTGTGCGGCCGATCACCAGGCGTTTGATCTCATGAAGGCACTCGATGAAGCTGGCCTCAATGTGCCGCAGGATGTCTCGATAACCGGGTTTGATGGATTGGACCCACTGGAGGGTCAGCCGAAGTTGACCACCGTCGGAATTCCCTTTCATCAAATTGGGGTGATCGGGGGCAAGCGACTGCTCGACCTGATCAACAAGCGCTTCGATTCCCAGCAGCACATTTTATTGAACTGTGAGCTCATCCCGGGACGTTCCGTCGGCAAACCGAAGGCCACCAAGCGCAAACGCGCCTAACCCTCTCGCGAGACGCGAACACCACCGGTCCGCGGTAGAAAGGACTGTCACTTTCTAAGTGACAGTTGGGATTTTCGGATTAGTCGAGGAAGCTGAATTCGTCGCCGAGTTTTACCACGATGTGGTGGATCTTATTGATCCTTTGTAACAAGGCGTTGCTGGTTTCAGTGTTGAGATTCGTGCCGGTTTGAGTGGTCGCGATATCGAGGTCTTTCCCACGATAAACGACATGCTCGGAGGCTCCTTTTACGCGTTGGTAAACGATGGGCACACCGGTGAGAGTGAAGGCGAGTGCGTTCTCTGGGAGGGAGAGCGTTTGCGCATTTCCAGCGAGGTCCACGTAGTCGAAATCGGTGGCGCTCGCGTTGAACTCCGCGGCTCGGAGGAACGTTGGATTAAGCGCAACTTGGCCGTCCGAGAATTGCACGCCGAGTTCGCCCAGACGCGTGAGGATTTCCTCCTTCACTTGTCCGGTCATGCCGGGCTGTTGCGCCCCCGAGTGACCGGGAGTGTGCGAATAAGGGTCGGTCGGAAATGCACCGAATGTCTCCGGAGTATGGTTGAAGCCGAGTCCGGCGCGCACGTCGTAGTAGGCTTCGATCAAGGCGGGCGCGTCGGGTGAGCCGGCGACTTGTGCGGCGACGAGATTTTCCTGCACGGCCAAGAGGAGTTTGGCGACCATGTGCCAGTAAACACATCCTAGTCCTTCGAAACCAAACATGCCGCCACTGCGGCCGGTAAAGGCGCGGTGGTTGAAGACTTCTTCGTAGACCGCTCGCACCTGGTCGGCGGCATCAGACATCGCGGCGGCCCAAACGGGATCGTTGGCCAGTTCGGTAAGGACACGATCAAGCGCTTCGCCATCCACGAGATCGGCGTGGAAACGGGCGTCGCCAGCAGCATCGCGTTGAACGAGTCGGTGTTCACCTTTCGCGATCATATCCTCGAACAGCGGGCAGTTTTCCCACGCTGTTTGGGAGATGACATTGCGGGCGAGAAAGCCAGGGAGTTGGCGATCTGGATAGAGCAGATACGTGTGCAGGTCCTCACGAAAGATGGCACTGTTGCGCATCGCTTCGAGCAGTTGCACGACTTCACCGGCGGAGAGCAGTCCGGAGCTCAGCGCCGCCACTTGACCTTCGAGCATCTCGGGTAAGTGGTGCAGTTCGAGCGCGGCAGCTTCTTCGCGGAATTCGAGCAGGTTGTAAGCGTGGAAAAGATGATCCGAGCGACGGTTTGCCCGCAGACTGTGGTCCACAAACTCCAAAGCCGTCGCGAAAAGGGATTGCAACGTGGAGGCCTCGACGGGCTTCGCGGCGCTCAATCCGTCTTCGTAGAGATTACGGCGGTAGTTGGCGCCTGCGGTCGAAAGATCGTCCACCAATGTGCGGCGTTTTTGAGCGTCGAAATCAGGATGAGCGAGCGCGTCTTTATGACGGTCTAGCGCGGCGCCCACTTGCTCGGCCAAATCGACGACCGTAGCTGAAACAGAAACCGGTGCCGCGCCCAACATGGGCCAGACGGAGTCCTGCACGAAGGCGAGCAATCGGCGCAGATAGTTGAGCGTGACCACGGAGACACCGTAGCCCACGAGGGCGTTGTTGGCGTCGTTCCATTCGGGACGCTGGGTGTTCATCCAGATGCCGCCACCGGGAATGAAATTCGTGAGCCGAACCAACACCAACACGAGCAACTTCTCGGAGAGATTGGCGTGTTGCACGTTACCGTCGGGCGCTATGAGCAGACGTCCGTCGGCACCCATCGATTCCACCCGGCTGCTGATCGACTTATTGTAGTCCGCCGCGAAGGTGATGGTATTGCGGGGGTCGCGTCGCAGGTCGTCGTATTCGGATATGCGATACGGCACATCGGCGTAACTGAAGCTGGCGGGGCGCAGGCTTCCGGCGAGTCGACTGGGGTGCAGGCGGGCTGACCACTCCAGTAGTTTCAAAAGATAGACGACCTGATGATCGCCCCAGTAGCCAATCGATGACCACGGGTCTTCCGGGTCGGGCTCTTCCCATTCGATTCCGGCTTGGGTGATGCGGTAGGGGTTATAGCCGTCGGCCGTGGAGGCGTTGAGAAACTTGGCAATCGCGGCGTCGAGAAACTCGGGGTAGCTCAGGCATAGGGCTTCCCAGTTTTGAAAGATATCTCGCCAGTTGCCTTCGTAGGCGAGGCGTCGCTGGCCCTGGGTGTCGCGGAGGCGAATACTGAATTTATTCCAAGGGCGGCTCGGATCGCCGTGGCGGCGGCTGAAGGTGAGCGGCAGATAGGAAGTCGCGATTCGGGTGAGATCGGGATCCTCCAATGCGGTGACGCGAGCGAGTAAATCTGAGCGTTCGAGCTCGGCGGGAAGCGCGGCTAGAAACTCGGCATGCCGTTTGGCTGCGGCGTGGTTGTGGATCGCAACGTGGGCGGAGAAGTCGGCCATCGGCAGGCGATGATCGGTCATGAACGTGCCGCCGCGCATGACATTGAAGAGCACGTTGGCGAAGTGGTGAGCGGTCGTGACCTCATCGCCGGAAGTTTGGCAACCATCTGCCGCGGCTACGAGCTGGCGCAGTTGTTGCGTCGAGTTAGCGACGGCGGTGCGCGCGTTTTCGGCCGCGTGTGGATCCTGGGCTTGGCGACAGCGGGCGACGACTTGGGCCTGGTCGAGATTGGTATCGGTTACGAGTTGCCAATCGAGTGTCTGTTCGGGTTGAAGTTCGACGGTGGAACTGAGGAGATATGCGCCGCGAATGCCACGGGTTTGAGGTTCGGCCGGCAAGGGTTCGCCTGCGCGGAAGGCATAATTTTACGGTCGGAAAGCGCAATGGTGGCGTCGGGTAATCCGGCCGACCAGACGATGCTGGCGCGGGTGGATTCGACGGGTTTCGGGAGATCCACGATTTGAGATTGGAGCGCGTAGATGGCGCAGGTCGAATCGGGTGCGAGTGAGCAGGTTTTGTAGGCATCGGCCAGGTTGCTGCTCAGGCTTTGCAAGCGTTGGGAAACGCCGGCGGGCAGGATGTTGCGCAGGCCGTCGAGGATCCGAATACGCACACGGTTTCCGCTCATGCGGCGCAGGGTGCATTCGCGCACGAAACCGTGAGAATCTGCGGTCGACCAACTCATGCAAAACGCTAACCCCAAATCCTCGCGCACCTCTTCAAACCACAAGCGATCGCCCTCGATGCTTTTGTAGAGATGGCGACTCATGTTGGGGAGGTGGTGGGTATTGGCACCAAAAGGTTCCCACATGACTTCGCCGTTGGGCGTTGCCACCCCGAGTAGGGTAACAGGACCGATTTGCCCGGCGCTGTCGTAGATGCGGTCGACCGTCTGGTAGGGGAACAGCGAGCATTCGGCGTCGCGGCGTCCGGCGGTCAGAGCCCCGTTGCTGGCGATGAACATCCACAGGTCGGTGGCGCTGACCAAATTGATGAAAAACGGCGGCAGACGATGCACGTTGCTAATGCGATAGCAGCGGGTGCCGAAAGCCGTGTAGAACTGGCCCTGCGTGGAGTTTGATTGGGACGTGTTGGCGCCGGTGGAGAGATGAGTAAGCGAAGATGTGCTCATGATCTTAAAATGAGTTCAAATTGGAAGAACCTCGGATCGAGGTTGGCCACGTGATTAGGTCTTCTTGGCGGCGAGTTCTTGGCCCATGCGCTCTACGTCTTTGCCGGTGATGGGGTAGAACCAAATGGCAATAACCCCGCCGACCGCGAAGAGCGCAGGTAGCACAGTAAACATGAGACGGATACCTTGAATGGCTTCGGGCGATTGCTCCGCATCGGCCACATAACCGAATCCCGATAGCATCCAACCCGCGGCGGCACCGCCGATCGCGAGCCCAAATTTCTGGGCAAACTGGATGCCGGAAAATACTAACCCAGTCGAGCGGTGCCCGAATTTCCATTCCCCGTAATCCGCCACATCAGCAAACATGGACCAAACCAGCGGGATGGTGGGACCCGCGATCAGAGCGCCGAGAACGTTCATGAAAAACATCATGCCGTGAGCGTCCTGCGGAACGAAATAGAACAACGCCATGACGATCGCGTTGAGGATGGAGAGCGCGACCATGAGTTGTCGTTTGTCGCCCAGTGGAGTGATCCACTTCGTGCACATCACGCCGATGATCAGCGCGATGGTTCCCGCCGTGAGAAAGACGGTGCTCAGGTCGAAATTGAACAGCCAAGGCGATCCGTCGTCCCCCGCATAGTATTTAAAGTAGAAGAGGGTAACCGCCCCGCGCACCGCGACATTGGCCAGAGTGAAAATGCCCGCGATGAACATTACGATCCACGGCACATTACGCAGGAGGAGTTTAAACTCTTTCGCCAAGTCAGATTTTTGCCCCGCCGGTGGTTGCACGCGTTCGCGCGTCATACTGAAAGTCATGATGAAGAGCACGACCGCAATCACGGCGAAGATGCCCATGGTCACACGGTAGCCAGCGGCTTGATCACCTTCCCCGAAATAGGCGATCAGGGGTCGGGCGGCGGCGACGATCAAAAGTTGTCCACCGAATGCACAGGCGAAGCGATAACTCGCCACCGAAGTGCGTTCTGACGAGTTGGGACTTATCACCCCTAACAAAGCCGAATACGGGATATTGATCGCGGTATAAACCAGCATGACCGCGATGTAGGTGATGTAGGCGTAGGTGAGCTGGGCGGCGGGATCGGTGTCGGGCACCGCAAACAATAGATACCCGCAAATACCGAATGGAATCGCGAGCCACAGCAGATAAGGCCGGTATTTGCCCCAACGGGAATTCGTGCGATCAGCAATCGAACCCATCAAGGGGTCGGTCACCGTATCGAACAACCGCGCAACGAGGAACAACGTGCCCACGGCTGCGGGGTTGAGCTTCATGACGTCTGCGTAGTAAAAAAACAGGAAGACGTTGACCGTGTGGAAAATGAAATTCGACGCGGTGTCACCTAGGCCGTAGCCGATTTTCTCGCGGGCGCTGAGCGTGTGGGTAGCAGGGGTTGGGGCACTCATTTAGGCCCGACTACAACGGGTAGTCGAACGTCACGCGATCCAAAAATTGCATAAAATTGCAATAAATAAGAGAGCCTCGGATCCGCCGGGTAGGGGCGGCTTGGAGGCAGGATTAGTCCGCCCGGAACTCGCGCCCTTTGGCGGCCCAGAATATGCCACCATACACGTGATGCAGGAAATCAGCGTCCGCGTAGGTGGATGCCATGTGTCCCATAGCCGTGTAAAACGCGCGCCCGCCGTCGTAGTCGTGGGCCCATGCCACGGGACGGAAGTCGATGCCATCTTGGTTCTGCTTCGTTCCCCAGTTGGCGGCCGGCTCGAAGGAGTCGTTGTCGAGCTTCAGCAAGTAGCGCAGGTTCTCCGAACGAGGCGCATCAAATTCATACCACTCGTCGGTGAAGATGAAGCGTTTGGCGAAGCGGTCCATGCCCGGGAAATTGGGTTCGGTGACCTCCAGGGTGGCGGTCTGCACGGCTGGATGAATGTGAAACATGTGTCCTACCATTTTCGTATACCAATCCCACTCGTATTCCGTATCGGCGGCGCTGTGGATACCGACGAATCCTTTGCCCGATTGCACGAAGCGTTCGAGCGCCCCCTGTTGTTCTTTGTCTAGAATATCACCAGTAGTGAGCAGGAAGATCACGACATCGTAGTTCGCGAGCCACTTGTCGTTCATGACGCGGTTCATGTCGTCGCTCCAAAAAATCTCGAAGTCGTGAAGCTTAGCCAAGCCTTGCAGCGCGACGACGCCGGCGGAACCGGAATCATGGTGCCACCCATTGGTTTTGGTGACAAGTAGGGCCTTGAACTGAGCGGCGCCGAGCGAGGCGGAAACCAACAAAGACAGGGCAATGAGGCGGAGAATACGGGGCAGGTTGATCATAACTGTCCCCACGCTGAGGGATGGATTTAGATTCAGCAAGCGAGACGGGCAGACTAACCATTGAACGTTGCTCAGTGTGATACTGATCACCTGATAGGAGGTTGTAACGCAGTGGCGGCGTTCGTATCGTGAAAGGCTTCCGAAAACTCAAAACCCTGAACGAGCTGAAACCATGGAAGTGATCATTCAAGAAACTGCGAACAGCGGATGTCTGCTTGGCGCCAAGATTATCGCTAAGAAAATTCGCGAGAAGCCTGATGCCGTGCTGGGCCTCGCTACCGGTCGGACCCCTGAAAAATTGTATCGTGAACTCGTGCGGATGCACCGGGAAGACGGGCTAGATTTCAGTCAAGTGACGACCTTCAACCTCGATGAATACGTCGGTCTCCCCCCGGAGAATGATCAGTCCTACCGGTATTTCATGAACGAACACCTGTTTCGTCACGTGAACATTGATCTGGCCAAAACCCACGTGCCCGCCGGTAACGTGGCTGACCTGCATGCTGAATGCCGTGATTATGAAAAACGAATTCAAGACGCGGGTGGCATCGATATCCAACTCCTCGGGCTCGGCCGTAATGGACACATTGGCTTTAACGAACCCACGGGCTCACTCCGTTCGCGCACCTGGATCAAGATCCTCTCGGAGCAAACCCTCAACGACAACGCAGCGGTGTTTGGCGACTCGGAATCAATGCCCAAACATGCCGTGACCATGGGAATAGGCACCATCATGGAAGCCCGCCAAATTTTACTCCTCGCCTTTGGCCCGGCCAAGGTCCGCGCCGTCATGGAAATGATTGAAGGTCCCCTGGCGGCCGTATGTCCAGGCTCGGCCCTGCAAGAGCACCCCCGCTCAACGATCGTTCTAGACGAACCCTCGTCAGCCGGCCTCCGATTTGTGGACCACTACAAGTGGGTCGACCGCAACAAACTCACCTGGCAACGCTACGACTAAATGGGGTCAGGTCGTGATTATTTAATTAATCGCAGTCCTTTTTTTTGGGGGGGCCTGCTTGGTGGATCGAATTTGCCAAAAAATTAAGAAATCACGACCTGGGCTTGCCCCATAAAAACGGACACGGGGATGGGGTTAGTTTCTATTGTTGGATGGATTCAAAGTCCTTGGGGCTCAGGTAGCCAAGACTGGAGTGGAGTCGCCGCCGGTTATAAAAGGTTTCGATGTAGCGGAAGATGG
>JABIRI010000158.1 GCA_018667915.1 Opitutaceae bacterium
ACCATTGTCGGCGAACGGGGTGCTTCGCTCTCCGGCGGGCAACGCCAGCGTCTCGCCCTCGCCCGCGCGTTTTTGCGCGATGCGCCGATTCTCATCCTTGACGAAGCTACCAGCGCCTTGGACAGCGAGAGCGAAGCCGCCATCCAGAAGGCCCTGCGCAAACTGGTCGTCGGCAAAACCGTGCTGATCATTGCCCACCGCTTCAGCACGATCCGCGATGCGTCGATGATTCTCGTCTTCGACAAGGGTCGCATCGCCGCCCAGGGCACGCACACCCAGCTCATCGCCGATAACCCACTCTACCGCACGCTCTACGAACGCCAGTCGACGCAGAGCCTCGCGTAGCGACCTCCCTAAAACTACCTCCCCTTTACCCCACTATGTTCCCTCTACGACGCTCCTCCCGTGGTGGCAGCGCGACACTCGTCTGCGCAGCGCTGCTCCTTTCAATTGGCACCGTCCATGCCAAATCACTCGACCTCGCTTCCTCTGCCGGTCTCACGTTGCACCATTGCGAAGGTGAGTCGGTTACCTTCGAGGGGGAATCCGCCCTACGTCTCACGTATTCTCCTCCGCCAGCAACGGAGCAACAACGACTCGATCACCTAGCGATCGTAGATGGCCTCGATTTCACCAATGGCACCATTGAGGTCGAGTTGGCTGGTCAACCCAACCCCAACGCCTCCGGCGGAGCCCGAGGATTCGTGGGCGTCGCATTTCGCGTCCAAGAGGATCGCGAAACCTACGACTGTTTTTACCTTCGACCCACCAATGGCCGCGCCGAGGATCAGGAACGCCGCAATCACACGGTTCAATACATGTCTCACCCCGACTATCCATGGTTCAAGCTACGGAAAGAAAACCCCTCCCGCTACGAATCCTACGTGGACATAACGCCCGCCACTTGGATCCATCTGCGAATCGAAGTCGACGGTGATAAAGCCAAACTCTTCATCGATGGACGCGACCAACCTTCCTTGATCGTCAACGACGTGAAGTCCGGCGCCGAGGCGATGGGCTCAGTGGCCATCTGGTTTGAGGGTTCCACCATAGCCCACGCGCGGAACCTCAAGATCACTCCGCGCTAATCTCATCAAACCGAAGACTGTTGGGCTTAAAGGCCGACCCATCATCCCGATACCGAATCGGTGGGTCGGGCTTTATACCCGACGCGAATTCCGTCCTCTATGAAAACTTCATTTCACGTTCTAACCGCCGTGCTGACTCTCATCGGTGCAGCCTCATTTCTTTCCGCCGCTGACCGGCCCAACATCGTCATCATCTACGCCGATGATATGGGTTACGGGGATCTGAATATCCAGAATCCAGACTCTAAAATCCCGACGCCCCATTTGGATCAACTCGCCCGGGAAGGCATGCGCTTCACCGATGCCCACAGCTCGTCAGGCATCTGTTCCCCGAGCCGATTTGCCCTCCTCACCGGCACCTATCATTGGCGCCGTCAGCACGGCATCACCCAATCGTTCGGCCCCCCATTCTTCAAAAACTCCGACCACACTCTGCCCCAAATGCTTCAACAAGCCGGCTATACCACGGGGGCCATCGGTAAGTGGCATCTTGGCTTCGATTGGACGTTCAAAAACGAGCCTTCCGGCCGAATCGAACAGTGGAACCGAGTGCGTGAATATTACACGCCCGATGACGTGGACTGGAGTGTTCCGGTAAGTGGCGGCCCGCTTGATCGCGGCTTCGATTACTACTTCGGGGACGGCACCATCAACTTCCCTCCCTACGCTTGGATGGAGAACGATCGTTTGACTGAGACTCCGACCACCGAGATGAACATCAATGACATGCCCTACAACACATTGGAGGGGAACTGGGAGTTTCGCCCTGGGCCTGCAGTCAAGGGCTGGAATCCCTACGATGTTCTCCCCACGTTAACTAAAAAGGCGGTGGCATGGGTCCACAAGCAAGAGGCCGACCAACCCTTCTTCCTCTACTTCCCGCTGCCGTCGCCGCACGCCCCGATCATCCCCAACGATGAGTTCATCGGTAAATCCGAAGCCGGTGCGTATGGTGATTTTGTCTACCAGTCCGACTGGGTCGCCGGACAGGTTTTACAAGCGCTCGAGGACAAGGGTTTCGCCGACAACACCCTCGTCATTTTCACCGCCGACAATGGCCCGGAAGGCTACGCATGGCAACGCGCCGAACGCTACGGCCACTTCAGTATGGGCGAATTACGCGGCCTCAAACGCGACGTTTGGGAAGGCGGTCACCACGTGCCCTTCATCATCAAATGGCCGGGGCGTGTGCCCGCCCACACCGTATCGGATGAAGTCATTTCCCAGGTTGATATCATGGCGACTCTCGCTGCGGTCACGGGGGTCGAGCTCCCCGCGAACAGTGCGCCCGATAGCTATGACTTCCTCCCCATCGCCCAAGGTGACTATCGATCGACACCTCTGCGCGAAGCAACGGTGCACAACACCTACGAAAATATATGGGGACTGCGCCAAGGTAAATGGCTATACCTCGACAGCCCTACTGGCGGTCATCGCAAAATGCCCGAGCCCTTTATGAAGCTGCGAGGCTACGAGGAGTTTAGTTCGGACGTGCTGCTGTTCGATATGGAGGCCGACCCCGGCCAACGGAACAATCTCAGCGAGAAACACCCCGACCGCATCACGGCGATGGCTGCGCTTCTGCAGCAATACCGCGATCAAGGTTACTCGGCTAAGCGCTAGGCGTGGTTTCGCGGGATAACCCGATTCCGGGGCTCAGAGAGCCCGGCTACATCAGGACCGAGTTCCTCTAGGGAAACCTATTTTCCCGGTTTGGCCGTGTTGTGATTGGCCGGGATCGGGGTCGCGAACCCTTCGTAATCGAACGGGCGCACGCCTTTGGCTTCTCGGCGTTGGCCAAACGTGTTGGGTTCGTAAGAGCCGATAAACGAGATATCCGAATCGCCTTCAATTCGGTCTTCCAAGCCCAACGACCAATACACGCCGTTGATGATCATACGACGATAACCGGCATTTAGAATATCCTCGGAGGCGCCGTAAAGTGACGTGAAGACGCGACCTTCTTCGCCACGCTCTCCACGATAGGTTCGCGTCCATTCACTTGCCATGGGCGGCTTCTCGGGATCGGGCGCTCCGTCGGGTAGCATGCTCATGAGGGGCTGCGCCATCGTCAGAATATTCCAATCACCCGCAGGTTCGGCATTATAGCCTCCGGCGTGGACGTGCACGTCGGTTACTCCACGTAAAATCGGGTGTTTCGCTTTTTCCGGAATCGCGTCGATACGGGTGCTTTGTTGGTGATTTTTGCCGTAGTGCCCTACCCAGGACTGGCCTAGCACCTGGTGGCCAAATCCACCCCAATAGTCTTCGCCTTCATAACGGAAGTGATACTTGTAGAAGGGATCGTCTGTTCGATTTTTCGGGTAATTGAATCCGTGAGTCGATGTGCGCAGTCCCACCACCGGGCCGGCCCGATTCAGATAGTCGTCGATGTGTTTCATCTGGTCCGGTGGGAGCGCGAGAAAACGCGTAAAAATCACCAAGCCATCCGCATCTGCCAACGTCTGCAGTCCAGGAACGTTTGAGGCACCCGCTTCGATCTCTCCCTCGTCGTTGAGACCGAAGAGCACCGTGCAATCAAACCCATGATGTTTCGCCAATATCCGCGCCAGTGCAGGAATCGTTTCCTCGGCCCGGTATTCGTGGTCACTCGCGATCAGGACCAATTTCTTGTTCTTGGCCGGCTCGGCGGCCGAATAAATCAGAGGGTTAGCGTGGGTCATAATCGAAAATCCAAACAACAGAACGGCTAGTCTGAGCGGCACGAAACAAAGCACCGAAACCCATGAAGTTCTGCCGAGGAATATTTGCGGTAAGTGAGAAAGCATATGAATAACTGCGAAGCACAGGAGACAGGATTGAACAATACCAAGAGGCACTTAATCGGTGAAAGGTTAGGTCACCTATCGTAGGCGGGGAATCAAAATAAGAACATCACAGGACGATTTGGCCAGCCCTCGACTCGACCCGAATCACTCTAACCAAAATATTCTTAATACTCTCGAAAACACATCCCGAGCAATCGAAGGTAGCGCTGTGAAGATTCGACTACTCCCGATTTTCTTGCTCCCGGTTGTTTTACTGGCCGAAGCGCACATCAAATTCAGAACCGACGCGCCTTTACTCGCATTGGATCAGCCTTGGGAGATCGAGGGCTCAGGCAGTTCGGTGATGGGCGTGATTCCCGATCCCGAAGAGGATCGATTACGGATGTATTACATGGTCCGGTTTAGCGGCGAAGGCACCCGAAATATTCTTTGTGTCGCCTATTCGAATGACGGATTCACCTGGGAGAAACCTGATCTAGGAAACGGCGATAACATCGTCATGCGCTCCGCCGGCAATCCCATGAACTGGGGCACGTTCCATTGTCAGTCGATCGCTTACGACCCGACCGAAAGTAACCCTGATTGGCGGTGGAAATTGTTATTCTGGGGACGGCGCGATCCGGAACTCCCGCCCGGGTTTCATTTTGCCGGAAGCGCCGATGGCCTGACGTGGTCACCGGTGCTCGAACGACCGGTCCTTACGAATGCAAATGACGCGGGGTCCTTTGGTTTGCCCAATCCCCGCGCCGCCAGGGGCGCCCGCGACAGTTCCATTTTACTCTACCAACAAACCTGGCGTTACGATCCGGATCTGCCGGTGGATCGCGACAACCTCGATTTCATGCAACGGGTGATTTCCATCTGGACGGTCAATGAGTTTCCCACCCAGTGGGTGGGCCCCACCCAAGTAATGGTGCCCGACGATGCTGATGCACCCGACCTGCAATTCTATTGGTTTGTGCCGTTCCATTCCCAAACCGGTTACTACGGGTTGATGAACATCCACCACACCGGGAACCAAACGATGGATGTGCAGTTGATGAGCAGCGCCGATGGCTGGACCTGGCGTCGCGAGCTCGAGCGCGAGCCGCTAGTGCCGTTGGGCGAGCGCGGTCGATTCGATTGCGGCATGGTCCACATCGCCGCCCCTCCGGTAATCTGGAAAGACAAGGTCCTACTCTACTACAACGGCCGTGCGACCGTTCACGATCATCAGGCCCGCTACCCCGGCGATGCCCTCCCTCAACCCGCTGCCGGGATCGGTCTGGTAGAACTCGATCCCACCTTGTTGGATTTGCCTAAAGATTGAGGTAGGGACATTCTCGGTGACTTAGTAACCTTCGAAGTGTTTGGGTTCGTCAGGATCTTGGTAACGCGTCGTGTAAGTCTTGTTGCTCGCGGCGAGTTTCAAGAACTTATCAACGGCCACGATCTCGACCGGTCCATCTAGGTTTTTGGTGACCTCGACCAAACTGTTCACGTCGTTGGATTCACGCACATGAACGAGGAGGAAATAAGGTCGCTTAGAATTCAGCGAAATTAACTCATTGAGATCGTCCGTCACCCCGTCACGCGGACGTTTGGGATCGATGTAGTAATCGTAAGAAATCATCGGCCGTGTATCGCGTAGATCCCGCGTGCGGGCTGGGCCGTAGCCGTTGATGAATCCGATCACATCGGGGAAGTTCTCGTAGTAGCGATCAACCGTTTCCTTGGTCAGGTCGGTATTGCCCACGTTGCCGTCGGCAGCGGAGTTATCCATGATCTCCATGACTCGCTCATCGAGGAGTGTCATAAGTTCGTTGGCCTCTTGCATGAGCAAGGGAAAGCGATCGGCGGGGATGTGGTTGGGATACATGTAACCCGGACCAGAAAGCCCCCCAATGAAGTAGTCGTTCGGGGTCGATGATTCGTGGAAATATTCCAGTGCGGCGGGCGAATATTTCGACCAATTCATGGTCACTTGCCAACCGAAGGGTAGCTTACCCCGACCTGGTTTCGTCCACACGCCGATACCAATCGAATCCGACTGCACGAAGGAAATGTAAACCTTATCTTCCGCCTGCAGGACTGCGTCGCGCTCAACGGTGTGGTTGTTGGTAAACTTGAATCCTTTGGTGAAGGTGAACTGCGAATTGAAGCTCAAGTTCGGCAGGTTGTGCAGACCCTCCATTTTGAAGCCATAGCCCGAGAGCAGCGTGGTGGCCTGCTCTTCGGTGTCCTTGCCGTAGGGATGCCACCCAAAGATGGTCGATCCGGGCTTCATTTGCTCATAAAGTTTCTTCGTCAACGCGAGCTCGTCGGGATGCTTAGGATTCGCGGATAAGTCGTGGAAAAACATCTTCCGCTGGATGCCCCAGTCCGCCATCGCGGGCTGCATCGTGCGACCGCGGTGGCCGCCCATGAGCATAAGGGCATCATGGATGCACTGGTCCCAGTAACGATCATAGGAATCCTGATAAATCTCGCCATCGGTCTTACCGGTGTAGCGACCACGCAGGTCGTCGATTTGTTTCAACCCGTGTTTTTTGACCAACGGGATCAACTCTTCCGAAACGACCACGGCGTCCTGCAGTCCCGCGATGGTAAATGCGACATTTAGGGACGCGCCGACTGTCTTGTCCCAGACAACGTAGCCTTTGGCGTGTTTCTTAAACAAGGAGAATGCCTCATCCGCCGTATTCACCGGCGTGAAATCGACGTGGTGCTTACGTTTATAGAAATCGTAGAGCGGTTCCGTAATCTCCCACTGAAAATCAGGAGGATGCACAATGTAGAGTTGGGGCGTATCGCGGTTCGTGAGTCCCTGCAGACTTACGAGCATCGCCTTCTCCGGCAGTCCGCCAGCGACACTCCAATCTCCGTCAAAATTCATGACCCAAGCATCGCGGCCCTTGGCGGCGAATACCGAAGATCCCAGCGAGAGGGTACAGATCGCGACGAGCGCGATTAAGCGTTTTGATAGATTCATGATGAAACCTCCTCTTCAACTTTACTGAAAAAATATACGAGCGGACGACTACGGCTGGAATGCAGTTCGATCACCGTGAGCGTTTTGCCGCCCTCGCCGATACGATACTCACTGGTGATGCGCATCATCACATTTCCTTGGGAAACCTCCACCGGGGTGTGGGTTTCGGTGCGCAAGGTGCGGTTATTATCAATCCACTCCGCAGTGGTGTGGGTCACCCCACCCTTGGCGGGATAAACCGCCATGTGGCGTTGCTCGACGCGGAAGAAACTATCCGAAGCCACCGGCTTGGTCGTATCGACGGTGTTCGTCGCCCGATAGTTGGTAGACCTCCAGCGCATCTCGTGACGAATATCGACTTGGGTATCCTGGGAGGAGATTACCAGTCGCATGTCTTGCCAGCCATCGAGCGCGGAGCTGCGAGCTACATCGAGCTGCCACTTGCCTACTATTTCGGGGTTTGCCGAGGCCGTGGCTCCAAATGCCAAGACCGCCAAACCCACCATGATCATTCGTTTGAATGGGGTATTTTTCATAAAAATTCAGAGAATATTCATTCTATATCACGGGATCTGTCCACGCTCATCGCACAAATTTGTCAATTTTCTAGTGTATGTGGTCAAATTCGAGTAAAATGAAATTTCATTAAATACATTCCTCAAATTTCTAACCGAAACGAATTAGTTTCAATCAACGCCGCGCTTCGTTTCAGGATCAGTCCTTCGTATGGCAGAATCCAATCGACCTCGTTTCAGCAAACTCGCCGAAGAGCTCATCGGCGAGTTTCGTGGGTTGGAAACCATCGAGCCGCGACGACAAGTGAAACGCGCGACGAAGACATCCGCCGATGTCATCGAAGCGATCGTCAACAAATACCATCTTGGCGACAAAGCCTCGCCGGAGCAGGCGATTCGCGAACGCTGGCCGGAGCTCGTCACCCCTACCCTCGCGGCCTATTCCCACGTAGTCGAAATTACTAAATCGGGTTGGCTCATGGTAATGGTTTCCAACGCCGTCGCCAAACAGGAACTCTCCAACAACCGTCGGCTGTTTCTAAAGAAAATCCAAGCCGTGCCCGGCTGCTCCCATATCCGCGGACTCAATTTTCGCGCCGGCTAGTAATCCAATGCAACGGGAGTTTCCTTACTCACGGCGGAAAAACGGAAAGGCTGCAGCACGCGCACCACGACCGGCTGGCCATCGATGGTAGGCGATTTGAATTTCCACTGAAACAGAGCGTTCTGAACGGCCTCCAGGATCTGAGGATCCACCACCCGATTCCCGGTATTTTCGAGACTCGGAATGCGCACGACGCCTGAGGTATCGATATAAAAACTAAAGACGACGTTAATGTCTTCCGAACCCACCAACTCGGGGTGAGGAGGTAAGGGTTCGACGACGTGAATCGGCTCAGGCAGGCGATCCAATTCTCGCAGCTCGGCAACCTGATAACTCTCGCTTCCTCGCTGGATCAGTTTCCGGTTTGAGAAAAGATTCTGCACATCGTCGGACACGGAGAACGAGACGACCGATCCGGATGAGTGGAAGTTCACGTCGATTCGGCTGGTCGTGTTCACGAGTCGCCCGTCGATTTCAGTCGGGTAATACGTCCAACTCGGCAAAACCGCAGCCAACGCCTCGCCAAATTTGTGGTGAGTCGCTTCCAGCAGTATAAAATCCTGCAACTGTCCCTCCCGATCCACCAGCAACATGAAACTGGCGGATCCGGAGGTGACACCTGCATTCGCCAAATGAAATGGAAAAACCGGCTGTTCGGTCATGGTGAACTTGAACTCCGGATCCGATTCCGGACTACCGACCAATCCCGAAAAACCGCCCAGCCACGCTGTCAGCACTGACAGAATGATAATTGGAGTTCGAGTAATTCGCATCGTAAGGATAGTTTCGAGTATTTCGGGCACATGTGCCGATACCTCTATTTACTCCACCCCCGACCCAATTACGCCAATTTATTTGAAGTAACCTTGCCCGGCTCGGTGTATTCCTAAGTAACCGCACCTCGTGCGGGCATTTTATCATGGCTTCCGATGACTTTGACCCCACCCAAAGACGACTCTGCCAATGGCGGGTCGATCCTCCCTGCGATCCCAATCTCACGGATAAGGTTTTACAGCGGATTCGGGTTGAGACTCGTCCCGCACCCCGTCAATCCCCGCTCCTCATCTGGTTAAAAGAAACGTGGCAACGTCCCGTTTACGTTGGAGCCCTCGCCTTAGTTCTCATTCTCACGGGCGTCTTGATTTCGACCATAACCCATCAGTTCAGGGGCTCACCCGACAACGTGGTCCCAACCGAGGACTACCGCTTTGCCATCGATCCCCTCTATCGCCTCACCGAATCGGGCGAATCATTCATCACGGGGGCACAGCCCGCCCCGGATACCGTAGGAGACTCGCTTGAATGGCTGCGAACCGAACTCGGACTCACCGACCATCAATTTCAAAAACTTGCCTCATTGCACGAGGAGTTCACGCCCACCTTTGCGAGTATTTTCCATGATCTTCAGCAGCAAAAATCTGCGGTCGAGCAATTCGAAACAATGCGCCGTGAGAGTGAGTTGATCGACTTCATTCAGGTGTATCGCGTGACCACAGATTATCGACATCTTCAGGACCGCGCTTCGACCTCGACCGCCGAATTGGTCGCTCGGGTGACTCAACTCGTCGATGCCAAACAGCGCTCGCACTACCTCGAGTTGCTAAAGATCGCACCGGAACAATCGAAGAATGTAGATGCGGTCGTTCCCCGTCACGCCTGATCACGATGTCACCGACATCGATTTAATGCGCGCCCTGCAGGAGGGTAGCGAAGCCGCGTTGTGCGAACTCATCGCCCGCTGGGAAAAACGCCTGCTATCCTTCGTTTACCGCTACACTCAGGACACGCATACGACGCAGGATATTGTGCAGGAAACCTTCGTGCGACTGCACCTGAAGCGGGAGCAATTCAAACCGGATCGCGGATTCTCGCCGTGGCTCTTCACGATCGCAGCGAACTTATGCCACAACCGTGCTCGCTGGCAGCGTCGGCACCCCGAACAATCGTGGGACGACACTTCTGGCACCACCGTTGAGTCGCCCACCAACTTACTAGCCGACCCCACTGACGGTCCCGTAGAAACCACGATCCGTCGCGAGCAAATCGAAGAGCTAAAGTCGCTCGTTTTAGCCCTACCGCATGATCTGAAAACTGCCGTTTTATTGCATCACTACGAAGGGCTTTCTTCCGCCGAAATTGCGCAAGTCGTGGGATGCTCCTTGCGTGGGGTTGAAACCCGTATCTATCGCGGTTTGAAAAAAATCCGCGCGGCATCGCGATTCGCCTAGCGCGCACACCATAGGATTCGCGAAGTGCCGAGCGGCCAAATTAACGGTTGGGTCAAATTTCTGAAGTAAGCTCCTAGGCGGCGGGGTATCGCTAACGGACAACGCACCATCATCGGTGTTTTTGACCCCATTCCCCGCCATGAAAATATCTGCCCTCCTTTTAGTTTTTCTACTGACCCTCGCGAAGCTCGCCGCCCAGCCCGTCTCAACTCTGATTTCGAATATGCCGAGGATCGGCGATGGATTGGCCGTCGCTGCCGACGGCACGCTCTTCATCGCCAGTGGCAATCAAGGCTCCGAGGTTTGGAAGGTAACACCAGACTTGGAGATTTCCTTATTCGCTTCCGATTTCGCCTTCGCCGTGGGCGTGGCAATCGATGCCAACAACAACGTATTCGTGAACAACTACCAATCCGGGGTGTTGAGTAAAATCACTC
>JABIRI010000238.1 GCA_018667915.1 Opitutaceae bacterium
AAGAGTCTTACGAGAAATATCCCGACGTCCCCCGTTTCCGCGATTATCGTGAGATGTTCGCCGAGATGGCCGATAAGATCGACGCTGTCGTGATCACGACTCCGGACCACATGCATTTCCCGATCGCGATGACCGCATTGAAATACGGTAAACATCTTTACGTCGAAAAGCCCCTGACCCACACGGTCGAAGAAGCCCGGTCACTCACTGAGGCAGCCCGCAAGGCTGGGGTCATCACCCAAATGGGCAACCAAGGCCACAGCAACGAAGGCACTCGCCTCACCAAGGAGTGGATCCAAGCGGGCGTGCTCGGTGAAATTCGCGAAGTGCACAGCTGGACCAATCGCCCCGTTTGGCCGCAAGGCATCAAAACTCCCAATCACAGTAAAATGATTCCCGTGGTGCCCAAAACATTGGATTGGGACCTGTGGCAAGGCGTCGCATCCGAGCGCGCTTACGACCCAGCGTATCTTCCCTTTGCTTGGCGGGGATGGTGGGACTATGGATGCTGCGCTTTTGGCGACATGGCCTGCCATATTATGGATGCCGCGTATTGGGGACTGGATCTTGGCTCACCAACTGCTCTCGAAGCGTATTCTTCCAAGAACAGCGAACAGTGCGGTCCCGTTAGCTCGGTAGTGCAATATGAGTTCGCCGCCCGAAAGTCACAACCTGCTCTCACGTGGAAATGGTATGACGGCGGCCTCACGCCTCCTTTCCCCGCAAACTGGGAAGACGGTCGGGAATACGCGAAGAGCGGCACGATCATCGTCGGCTCGGAAGCCAGCATGGTTAACGCGACCTACGGTGAAAGCCCACGTATCTTCCCGTCATCGGATATGCGTAAAATCGGCCCCAAGCTCCCCCCCAAGACATTGCCTCGCGTCGAAACGAGCAACCATCACCTAGCCTGGTGCAATGCGATCCGCGACAACCGCCAGCCTGCGTCCAACTTCGATTACGCAGGACCATTCACGGAGACCGTTCTTCTAGGCAACGCCGCCATCCGCGCGAATCGCCGCTTGGACTTCGACGCCAAAAACGTGCGTTTCACCAACTACGAGCCGGCCAATGCCTATCTGACTAAGACCTATCGTCCGGGCTTCTACTAAGCGGTAAGCAACGGTTCCCTTTTGCCAAACCTGCGTCTCCTCGCAGGATCAGGCGAATAATCTCCCCTATATCATGAGTTCAGAATCCCCCTCCTCCGCCAATCCAATCGAAAAGCTAACCGATACATTTGGCTATCTAGTCCTGCGGGTCTGGCTAGGCCTTCGTGCTCTGCTGACTGGAATCGAAAAATATGCCGGCACTGAGATCGTTGAGGAGCCGTTGCTCGACGAATTCGGCGAGCCCGATCTCAACGGGGCCATGGTCGAAATCAAAACCAAGGTCTACGGTATGGATCACTACCACGGTGTGCCGCCTCCGCTGGCCAATAAGTTCGCTGCTGAACCGTTGCTCCCCAATTGGGGGTTGTCGCTTTTTGATACGCTATTGGGACCTGCGCTCATCCTTCTGGGAGTGACGCTCCTCATCGGTTTGGCTCCGCGGATCAGTCTATTTCTACAAGGACTGCTCTATGCCGGACTCTCCGTCGGTCTTATTCTACTCAACGAAAGTGGCGGTGTCGCCTGGCTCGGCATCCATGTTTTGTTGGTTGTCGCTGCACTACGATTGGTCAAACACGACCGCTTCTCCGTTCTTCCCCGCTGGTAATATATTCCCATGACTCAACTTTCATCCGATCTCAACAACCTGCCGTGGTCACGGCGGGGTTTCCTCAAGACCGGCCTCTCCGCCGGCGGCATGGTTCTCGCCGCTCCATCGATCATCAAGGCCCAGACTCCGAGTGATACGCTGAACGTAGCACTTATCGGCGTCGGTTCGCAAGGCCGGGTATTGTTGGATTCTCTACTCAACATCGAGGGGCTGAACTTTCAGGCCGTCTGCGATATCTGGGATCTCTCTCGTCGCTACGGAGTGAACCGCTTGAAGAAGGCGGGATTTAATCCCAACGGTTACGAGGACATCGAGGACTTACTCGCGAAAGAGACGGGCCTCGACGCTGTCATCATCGCTACCCCGGATTTCTGGCACGCGCCGCACACCAACATGTGCCTTGCGGCCGGTCTCCACGTATATTGCGAAAAGATGATGGCGCACACCGTCGAAGCCGCCCGCTCCATGGTCGTGGCCCAACGGGAATCCGGTAAGTTGCTCCAGATCGGCCACCAACGTCGGAGCAATCCGCGCTACCAGCACGCGCTGAACAACATCATCAACAAAGCCAAGATCCCTGGCCGGATCACCAACATCAACGGCCAATGGAATCGCGCGGTTTCATCCGACTTGAGTTTCCCCAAGCGTTACGAGATTCCGGCCGAAACTCTGAAGCATTATGGATTCAAAGACATGAACCAATTCCGCAACTGGCGTTGGTTCCGTGATCTCTCCGGGGGACCGATCTCCGATCTCGGTGCCCACCAAATCGACATCTTCAACTGGTTCCTCGGCACGGGTCCGAAGAGCGTGATGGCATCCGGTGGCTCCGACTACTACTCCACGCGCGAATGGTATGACAACGTCATGGCCATCTTCGAATATGATACCGCCCAAGGTCCGGTGCGTGCATTCTACCAAGTGCTCACGACGACGAGTGCCGGTGGTGGTTACTTCGAGCAGTTTATGGGTGACGAAGGATCGGTTAAGATCTCCGAAAACCCGAAACTCACCAAAGTCTACCGCGAAGACCGGGCACCAGACTGGGACAAATGGATCGATCTCAAGTATCTGCTCAAGAACGATGCGCCGCCTCCCGCTGACAACTCCACCGTGGATGTCCGCGAAACCGCTCCCCTCGTAGCTTTCGATTTGCCTGTGGTGCTCAACAAACCGCTCCATCAACCGCATCTCGAGAACTTCTTCGGCGCAGTTCGTGGCGAGAATACCCTCAACTGCGACGGCGAGCACGCTTTCGAAAGCGAAGCCCCGATCTTCAAAGTCAACCCGGCCGTCGCCGCCCGTTCGACCATCGAAATGAAGCCTGAAGACTTCGTCGCCTAACCTTTACCTACCACTCCTCTCATTAGATCATTTATGAAAATCCGATCACTCACTCTTCTCGCTGCTATCTGCACATCGACGGCCCTCATGGCTGAAGAATCCGTGCTCAAGTTGGAGTTCCCTCCCCCCAAAGTGACCAGCACTCCTGCTCCGATTAAACTTCCTCATCTCGAAGCCCCGAACACGCCTGCTCCGATGATCAAGGCCCCGGCAGACGTGACCAATGTTGCCGCCGGTAAAACCGTCACTTCGTCCGACGAGTGGCCCATCATTGGTGAACTCGATATGATCACCGACGGAGACAAAGAATCCGAAGATGGTTACTATGTTGAACTCGGGGAAATGCAGCAGTGGGTCCAAGTCGATCTCGAAGCGAAGACCGAGATTTACGGTATCGGTCTATGGCACTATCACGCCCAACCTCGCGCTTATCTCGACGTAATTATCCAAGTATCCGACGATGCGGAATTCGGCTCCGGAGTAACGACTATCTTCAACAACGATCACGATGATTCATCCGGCATGGGCCGCGGTTCAGATCCCGCGTATATCGAGAAAAATCACGGCCGTCTCATCCCAGGCAAAAAAGCCACGGGACGTTATGTTCGTTTCTACTCCAATGGTAATACCAGTGACGGCCTGAACCAATACATCGAAGTGGAAGTCTTTGGCCGCTCCGTCGAATAATCGCGTTTGGTTGATTTTAATTGTGCTGGCGATCTTCGCCGGCACCGCTTGGCGCGCCGCGCATCTCGACGATCGTCCCCTGCACGCCGATGAGGCCGTGCAGGCGTGGCAAACCCACCAGCTGCTATCGGGCGAGGGCTATCGTTACGATCCCTTCGATCGTCATGGCCCCACCCTCTATTATGGCGCCGCGGCGTTGCATCGCTTGCGCGGTGGATCCGCGACGGACTTTGATGATCGGTCCGCTCGACGTTTTTCCCTCGCGATCGGAATCGCGACTTTTGTCCTGATTGGCTGGGGATCACGCACCGCCGGTTTTCCTATGGCCACCGGGGCGTTGGCGGTGAGCCTCTTGGCCTTCGAGACACTCAGTTCGGTTTATCACACCTACTTTGTGCAAGAGGCCACCCTCGCTTTCCTCCTCTGGGGATTCATCTTCCTAGCGCTGAATGGTTCAAACCAGCGACCTTTAATCAAAGCGTTATTCATGGGTGGAATCATGGGGTTAGCACAGGCCAGCAAAGAAATTACCCCGATCTACATCGGACTCGCAATCGGCGCCCTATTTCTGACACGCAAGGAATCGAAATGGCGCCCCACTTTGAATCAACTGATCGCTGTCGGATTGGGTTTCATCGTTCCTTACCTTGTTTTATATTCAAGTTTTGGAGCGCATCCGGCTGGAATCGTCGACGGCGTTAAACACTATTTTCTCCAAATTGGACGCTTGAGCGAGAGCCCGCACAGCTACCCGTGGTGGCACCATCTCAAGACACTAGGCATCCTAAAAACCGGCGGACCAAATTGGGGCCAATACATCTTACTCGCATTAGCTTTGGCGGGTGGCGCTTCGGCGTTAAGATCCGAGGCGAAAAGGGCACACCGGGTTACGGCAATCTTCACGTTTGCCCTGCTCGTTTTCCATAGCGTCGTTTCCTACAAGACACCCTGGCTCCTGCTCACGCCAATGCTAGGACTGGTGATACTGGCAGCCGAGTTTTTGGTCTTAGTCGGACGACGTTCCCAAGCCGGCTTGTACATAGCCGGTGTTTTGGCGCTATTGGCAATTTCTCAGTCTTACGCTAAGAGCAGCCTCGCTCTCGACCGTTATCCGGGCGATGTGCGAAATCCATATTTCTACGAACAAGCTCCGCGGTCCCTGTCAAAACTACCGGAACGAATCGCGCTGCTGCAGTCCAAACAAACAGAGCCGCTCAAAGTGGCCGTGATCAGCCCGGAGCACGCGTGGCCTTTACCTTGGTATTTACGAAGTGAAAAAGCCATCGGGTTCTTCGCCGAAGCACCCGAGGCCTTAAGCAAATGGGATGTCGTCATCTGGGATGATCAACTCGGTGAAGTGCCCCCCGAACTCGAGGAATTCCCGATCGCCGAGTTCTACGGTCTCCGTCCCAATGTAATGCTCTATACCTTCGTTCAAGGGCCAATCTGGGAGGCAGCATTCCCGCCGCTTCCCGCTCACTCCCCATGATCCCGGAGGCCCTCGTCCGCTTGCACGATCTCGACGCGCTTGAACGCTTCGAGCACGAGGCCATGGCGACGCGATTCACGCTCCATCTCGCGTCACCCAACGCGGAGACTAAGTTGCAGCCAATCGCTGAAGAAGCGTTCCGACTGCTCGATCGTCTGGAAGATCAACTTAGTTTCTATCGCGAAGGCAGTGACGTCACTCGAATCAACCGAGCGGTGGAAGGAGAGGTTGTCCGAATCGATGATGTGACGCACCATTGCCTGCTCACTGCAATTCAAGTTTCGGCAGCGAGTTCCGCAGTCTTTGATCCATTCGCCGGACACGCCGCCATTCAGGCCAAGAATCAATCGGTTCCGCATCATCTCGGTGATGTGCCGCCGCCTGAGCCGAACGAAACCGAGCCCGTTTTGGCCCTCGACCCCGAACAGCCTCAAATCACCAAACTGAACGGCAAACGTTGGTTGGACTTAGGCGCTATCGGCAAAGGCGCGGCTCTCGATGCCATGGCCCAATTGTTGCAAGAATGGGATGTGTCCACCGCAGTCCTCAATGGCGGTGGTTCCAGCATTTTGATCTACGGAGCTCCACCCGTTGGGACGGAATCGCACTGGTGTGTTTCGTTACTCCAAGTCGCGGGGCAACCGCAACTGAAGCTTGCTCCACCATTTGCATTTGGTGCTTCTGGCGAAGGCTTTCAACCCGGACACGTAATCGGCGCGGCCGCTCGGCCCCAAAGCTTGGTATTGGCCCCCGCCGCAGCGGAAGCTGACGCACTTTCAACCGCCGCGCTGCTTATGTCCGACGAAAAACTTCACGATTTGCTGGATAAAGAACCGGGCTACGGCGTGCTCGCTACCCGTCATGGGGAATCGCCCACTTTGAGTGGCGTGTTTTCGCGAGAACTCAAAATGCCTGCACCCAATGTCACCTTAGTCATACCCTGTTGGTGTGAGTCCGAGCGTCTGACTCCATTCTTGGTTCCGTTGGCTCGACGAATTAACGAGCGTCAATTACCCGTCGAGATAATCGTGGTAGACGATGGCTCACCCGGTGAGGAATCCACCAAACTCGCCCAACAGGTCGAAAAAATCCACCGCCAGTATCCACAAGTAAAACCACTCGAGGCCATGCGTCCGCATCGGGGCAAAGGTGGCGCCATTTATCACGGTTGGAGAAAATCTCATGCGGAGGCCCAGTGGCTTGGGTTTGTCGATGCCGATGGCGCGGTTCCAGTTGAAGCGGTAATTACAGGGATCGAACAAGCATTCTCGGCCAAACCTCCGTATCCACTCATCGCGGCCAATCGTTACCATCGCGATCGCAACAATCACGTGCACCGCAGTTGGATCCGCCAGCGCACCGGTAGCTGGTTCGCCAATTGGGCGCGAACTCAACTACAACTCGATACAGTCGACAGTCAGTGCGGATTTAAACTGCTACCGGCTCAGTGGTGGCGGGAATATCCCGATGACTGGCAAGAGCAAGGATACGCCTTTGATTTGGAATTACTCCTCGCCGCTCAAGCAGCTAAAATTCCGACCCTCAACCTGAACATCAGCTGGCGCGAAGTCGGAGGATCCAACGTGGGCATGAATGACGGCTTTAAACTGGTCCAGGCCGTAAAACGCCTCCGCCGGAAACGCGGTCGCTAGCCCCAACCCAGATTAAAACAAGGTCCCCTGTTCGCTCGGTGGTTCCAATTTTTCCGCCTCCAAGAACCCACCGTATCGCTTGGCCCAATCCTCCAGTTTCTTTAGGTAATATTTCGGATCGTAGGTTGCCGTCTTCAGGTCGAAATCAGCAATCGGTCGGGCGCGTTGCCAGTCGCTGGTCTGGCCTTTTTCCCGAGGCTGAATATAGTAACTCACGCGATCGCCCATCCGGGGACGTGGATCCATCTTTAACGCGACTTCACCAGTTGCCCGGCGTGGCTTCCCGCCTCCGGCGACAAATCTTTCATATGTTTCCGGGTTCTGGTTCAGTGATTCCGTTTTTGCTAATTCCGAAATGGGAGCAGTGTAGTTCTCGATAACCTCACGGTAGTGTAACACCAATTCCGTGGGCGACTCCCCTCCTGCCCCCAACAAATGGGAAATCAGGCTATCACTGAGTCGACGTAGGTAAGGCTCAATTCCACGGGACCGAAGGGCGCTTCCTTTGAGGATGATTTTCTCTCCATCGTAGAGCGCATAATTCTTTGCTTTGTAGCAAAACATCGCTTGATAGCGCCCGTCGTATTCCAATTCGATTCCCGTCGGCAGAACTTTGGCGGCCAGCGCCAACAACTCTTCCGGTTTTTCGAAATACGTCTCACTCGAAAGATATATCCCATCGGTATCCGCTTCCAGAATCGTTGCGCCTTGCGCATCCAACTCGGCGATCAACGCCTGAAGCAACTCCCGCCCCTTTCTCGTAACCTCAGCCGCCAAGTCCCCGTCGCCAAACCGGGCCCCCGAAAACCCCAGATAGCCGTAAAAAGAATTAATGAGAATTTTGAAACTGGCCTGTCGCGCATCGGCCTCTGCCCGCTCATCAGAAGTCTCCGCGGAACGCGCCAATTGTTTATACTTCAGTCGATACTCCCGCAGCGTTTTCAGCATGGGAATAAAAACCCCGAGCACATCGTTCACTGGATTACGGTCGAGGTGCATCAGTAGGCTTGGATACAACGACGCCACATCAAAATGAAGCACGTGGTTGAACACGCCTTCCTGAAAACTTTTGGAAAACCCACCTTCAAATGGACTCACCATCGGAGGCACGGGCGTGGCTTGGCGGGCGTGGAAGTAGTGCTCCAAGAACAACAAATCTATCTTGCCCGTTGTTCCACGTAGGGTCGCTTCCTGCAGCGTAATGGGAAAGGTTCTCACTTGCTCGAAATACGTCGGCAACAAGCGGTCAGCGATCCCTTTGGTTTCCCGGAGATCATCCGCCAAGTATTTCAAGAAGTTCGCCCGATCCTCGACGTAGGCTTGGTGGATGCGATTCCCAGGAATATAAGTCCGTTCACGGCCCTCAGCGGAAGTGATGCCGAAATGGACCGCGACGTCCTTCAATCCGAAGGCGGAAAGTTCTCTCGTGCTGACATCATACAATTGCACCAACAAAAATGTATCCACCACGGTGCGGCCTGGCAGATCACAACGCGGAAAATCGATCCAACGCTCTGCCACTTTTAGTCGGCTGCTACGAAACACCGCGTTCTGCCCAAATCGGCCCCAGCGACACGCTACTTTCAATCGTTTCGCCCGACGCTTAAGGTAGTCTAGATCGAACTTGAACACGTTGTGTCCTTCAATCGTATCGGGATCTTCTTCAGCGAAAACTTCATTGAGATCCTCCAACAAACTGCGCTCCGCCGCGTCCGTCATCTCCGTCAAAACCAACGTGCGATCTCGATCACCGAAGCGTAGGCCGATCGCCAATACCCGATCTTCGGGTTCATCCGGATTACTGAAAGCATCACCCGACGAGGCTGTCTCAATGTCCAACTGACAGCGACGCAACTCGATGAATTTAACATCGGCAAATTGACGTTGTTTTCCGCGTAGTAAAAACTGCGACTCTCGCGGCTTTACCACATCTATGGCCAACTGACCTCGAAGCTGTTTAGCGAGACGATCGATGGTCGCCATCGAATTTGACTCGACGAGGTGCGTAAACACGCCCTCCCCGTTTAATCGGTGGGAATCACAATCCCCGTCAAAGTCAATCGGTGCTGCACCTGAGGACCACGCGAACCAGCGCGTCGCTTCGGTAGACTCTACGCGATCGCCATCGGCTGTAGCGCGACTGACCCAAGCGGTTCCGCTTTTGTCGATCCAAACGCCGCATAGGGGTTTGGCGCTCATGAGCAAATTCGAGAATTAGATCGCCCGTTTATAAACCGCCACCAGTGCCACACCCACGATTAGCACGATGATGGTCATAAACAGACCCGATTTCTCACGCTTACGATATCCGATTCCCGCCAGCGCACTGAGCGCTAACCAACAGACCAATTTCACAATTGCCCAAGCTGGAAATCCATAACCGAGCTTATGGAGAAGCCCCACGCCACTGACCAATTGAAGAATACTCGCGATACCCGTGATCATGAGAACTTTCTTACGCGTCTCAGGCGCACCCGCGAATGCGTAGAAGGCACCTCCCGTAACTACGATAAGAGAGAGAAGGTGAAGAATTTGGTAGAAGGCAGGACTCATGATTTTGGAAAATTTAAATACACCCCACTCGTGCCGTATGCCAAAAGGCTCAGGACCTTTTTATATTAAGGTGGGCACCTCCAGTGATAGATCCTGCCTTCCGATTTACGGCCCGGCATTCACCACCACCTCTCGGTTCCCGAAGAATCTCAAAGGCGAAGAGCGGTATAAGACACCTCGAACACAGCAGGGTGTGGGAACAAGTTAGGTTCGAATAGTAGCGCGTCAAACGCTAAGACCACTCGTTCTTCAATCACTCGTCTGAGAGCGAAGGCTCCAAATGCTCGATTACCAATTCCTGCACGGTGGCGAGAAACAGGTAACACATGAAGTGGCGCCGCTCGGGTTCGGCCATTTCCTCTAGTAAAACCTCTCCCGTTTCCAAAACTTCATCCGCGAACACACTCAAATGACGTTCCCGTAAACGCAGTCTCACCGCGGCACAGGAACGTAAAATCGCATCGGCGTTATCTTCGTCAAAATTGACGACTCCTGAGGCAAAAAACTCTGAATCAAATAATGCCAATAGATTGCGAACATCGCCATTTTGGGCCGCGATCAATTCATCACGCCATTCGGAGCGCAGATCCTTATCGATTTGTTCGAGCGCAACAGGTGCCGCCAATTCGTCGTCCAACGAATCCCCTACGGCTTTGACCACGTCCAACAGCGGCGCGACCACCCCTAGACTAAGCTTTACTTCAATCCGTTTCATTACGCTCGAGCACCGCGGTCAGGTGCCATTGGTGCAGAATGAAGGCAAAGTGCTCCGCCTTTTCCCGCAGCCCACACCAAACAACTGACCGTCCGTCTTCATGAACTTCGAGCATGTGTTTGCGCGCCCGATTCTCGTCGAACCCAAAAACCTTTCGAAAAACTAGAACCACGTAACTCATTAGATTCACGGGGTCATTCATCACGATAACCTTCCACGGGCCCACGAGCGACCCAGCGGTTTCCGCTTCAATTGTCGTCGCAGGTGCAGTTTGGGTCTCGTCGATGGTCATGAATCAGTGAATCGCTTCGTGTCATCCAACCTAAGCTGACTCGATCGCCGGTCAACAATTCGGCTGAAATTCAAGACGATCAAGCCGGCGTGTTGGCTTGATCCACCAAGTTAGCGATGTGGCTC
>JABIRI010000301.1 GCA_018667915.1 Opitutaceae bacterium
CTTACTCTACACCCTCAAGCACTACATCAACCCATCCAGACTAACCGTTTAGGTGGTCCAGTTTGCGTAACCCAACCACTCCCAACGGGTAATTGTCACCATCGTTCCTTAGTCGCGTAGGGAAACCTGACCTACGATTTCCAATCCATGCCCCTCCAATCCGACCGGCTTATAGTCGCTGGACGATAACAATCGGATTTTGCGTAAGCCCAGCGCGTTGAGGATCTGGGCCCCCAAACCGTATTCGCGGAACATAGGCTGGGAAGTCGCTCCGGGTTGTTCACCTCGTAGGGTTTTCAACCAAGCCTCTCCCGACGGATCACGGGTGAGCACCAGCAACACTCCGGAGTCAGCCTCCGCGATTTTTTGCAGGGCTTTATCCACTCCGATACGATCAGATTCGGAATCAGTCGGGAGCAAATCTCCCAACACATTTTCTCGATGGACCCGAACCAAAGTGGTGTCCCCGCTGATGGTGCCTTTGACCAGCGCGACGTGATTACGCTCATCAAAATCACTCCGAAATACGTAGGCTTCGAACGGGCCAAAGGGCGTCGCAATCTCGTGTTGCCCAATCAGGTGAACATGCTTTTCCCGGGTGGTGCGGTATTCGATCAGTTGAGCGATCGAGATCATCTTGAGGCCAAATTTCTGTCGAAACTCCTGCAACTGCGGCATGCGCTGCACCGTGCCATCATCGTTGACGAGCTCGCACAACACGCCGGCCTGTGGCAGTCCGGCCAGCGTCGCCAAATCGATGGCAGCCTCGGTATGACCCGCCCGGTGTAACACTCCACCCGGCCGCGCGCGGAGCGGAAACACGTGGCCCGGTTGCACGAGGTCTTCCATGCTGGTTTCGGGATCGGCCAATAACTTGATGGTGCGCGTGCGATCGGCAGCGCTGATACCCGTGCTGATCCCCGCCGTAGCATCCACTGTGACGGTGAAATCCGTGCGCTGGACTTCACGATTCTGGGCCACCATGGATCCCAAGCCCAATCGTCGCAGTTGGGCATCCAGCATCGGCACGCAGACAATACCGCTGCCGTAGCGAATCATCATGTTGACCGTTTCCGGCGTCGCCTTGGAAGCAGCCATAATGAGATCACCTTCGTTTTCCCGGTTCTCGTCGTCGGTCACGATGACCAACTTGCCCGCGGCAATATCCGCCACTGCTGCTTCCACCGAATCGAACAATTGTGTCATGGTTTCTTCCACTCGGCGAACGTGGTTAGCCCTCCCCACGGCGTCAACAGCAGTGACTAGACTATTCAATCGAGCAACGGCACCCTCGCATGTCGCAACACCTTCCTGCCGAAACCCGAACGAGCTTGCGCGTTGTTTCCCCTCCCGCCAAATCCGACGCTCCCTTGGGTCCCCGGAGTTCAACGGATAGAACTAGTGTTTCCTCAACACTCGATGTGGGTTTGACGGAGTCCCGCAGTCGCGGGACGGAGATGGGGCAACTCCACCGGAGTTGATCCCGCCGGGATTCCGCCATGCGGAACCACTCCCGTCTCAACCCGAACGAGCTTGCCGACCTTCCCACGCCCTCCAATAAAAGCCCCTTCCTTGGATCCCTGTAGTTCAACGGATAGAACTAGTGTTTCCTAAACACTCGATGTGGGTTCGATTCCCGCCGGGGATACCAGCCTTCACCAAGGCTTCGGCTGGCAAGCCACGATATTCAACCCAAGAGAATTGAACCCACATGGGTGTATGGCCACTCACTGCGCTCGTAGACGACGGAGTCCTGTCTCCCGGGACGGAGATGGGGCAACTCCACTGGAGTTGATCCCCCAGGGATTTCGCCACGCGAAACCATGCCCGCCGGGGGCACCATGATCCACTTCGGATTTACGATCTTCAACAGCAGGATTGGTCACGTTCAATCACCGCTTCGGCCCAAATCACGACTCGACTACCTCTCATTCAATGATCTCAAATTTGATCATATCCAGAAACGCATATATCTATATAACTTTATTTTACGCATGGATGTCACCATTATGGTGACATCCATGCGTAAGCAGGGCGGAGTGAAAGCGAGGATCGACTCTGAGTCCCGGCTCTTCACGGTCACCCTATCATGCCAGCGAATTTCGAAGAGATTGATTACCAGGAAACGCCCCTGGGGCCCGTGAGTCTAAGGCGCCAGCGCCTCAAGATGCTCGACGATCGCGAGATCCATGAGGTGAAATTGGGCAACGACTATCTGATGTCCTCGCTATTCACTAAGGTCGAAGAGGAACTCGCCCGGCTCGGCCTCGCCGCTACACCGGGTGATTCGCTCGATGTCGTCGTGGGTGGTCTAGGTCTTGGCTACACGGCAATGACGGCGCTGAAGGATCCGCGGATCGCGTCTCTCATCGTAGTGGACTATCTGCAACCCGTGATTGATTGGCACCAGCGCGGGCTTGTTCCTCTCGGCCCGAAACTCATGGCCGACAAACGCTGCCGCTTCGTCCACGGTGATTTTTTCGCCCTCGCCGCCGCGGACGGGATGGGCTTCGACCCGGACCAACCGCAACGCCAGTTCGATGCCGTGCTGCTCGATATCGATCACTCCCCCGACCATCTCTTGCATCCGCGTCACGCGCACTACTACTCCGCAGAGGGACTGCGCACATTCAGCCGCTTGATCCGTCCCGGAGGCGTCTTCGGACTGTGGTCAGACGACCCACCCGAAGAGCGTTTCTTGGCGAACCTCAAAGCCGTTTTCGCTGATGTGCAAACGGAGGTCGTGGCGTTCCCCAATCCGTTCCTCCACCGCGACTCGGAAAGCACCGTCTACGTGTGCCGATTGGCGGAGTGAGGACGGGAGGCGCACCCTCAACTCAGTCACGGGCCGATTCGGAACGACGTTCGTGTTCCAACCACGCCTTGGAGAGGACGATCAGCAGCGCCGGCGCGTTGAGCGGACACGGCACGTAGGCATCCGCGCCACCGTCGAGCAGTTGTTCGACTCCAGACGGGCTCTGATCATGGCTCACCGCGATCAAATAGGGTTTCACCTCTCCGCGTTCACGCATCCTAAAGACCCGACGCACCGCCTCAATCTCATCCGCCCCGGCATGCGCGGCCAAAATCACCACGCCAATCGAAAGAGCGGACATTAACGGCTCTATATCCGATACCCCACGGACTTCTATCGGAGGCGCCCCGGCCGCATCTTCAAAAAAACCCACGAGTTTTGCTCGGGACGTCGGATCCGAATCCACTACCACTGTGCGTTGAGCCAGTTGCTGTAATTTGGCCCGCATGACAGATGACGCTGCAGTATATTCTTGGTTCAGTTCGATTTGATTTAGCGTCGGCACCACGGGCACGGTTAAAACGACCTTAGCACACCAGGGGGTGCCGAACCCTTCACTGACCTTGACTTCCGCACCCAGCATATCGGCAAAGCGATCCGCGATCGCCAGACTGACGCTCGTGCCATCAACCATGCGGCCATCCGCAAGACTAATGCCACCAAGATTGCGAAGATTCTCCCCCGGGATAGCCGTATCGGGGATGTCGTCCCTCGCATTGAGGATTAAGGCCAAGCGGAGCAGTTCGTTGGGCACCGTGAACACGGGCTGCACCCGCATGCCAAAACCCAGCCGCTCCACTCCATCGGTGCGCCAGGCGACCCGCGCGAGGTGTTGGAGCAATTGCCGGAGTCTTTCCGCGTCGAGCCGCACGTTTACGTGATACCGGGATGTCGCCGTAGTCTCAAGTTCGAGTCCACGCTCGTGCGCTGCATTTTGCATCCAGCCCTGAAAGCTAATGCACCATGAATCCAGATCCGTGACTGCGGGAATCGAATCGATCGCCCCCGACTCCGCCGCGGAATAATCCAGCATGCGATCCGTGGCCTCAGAAAGCTCTCGCACGGATTCAGCAATCCGTTTGGTCGTGCGCTCTTGCGGGGATCCCCGTAACGCCTCACTGAGTAACTCGGCATATCCCTGCACCACGGAGAGCGGAGATCGAACTTCATGCCCGATAGTGCCAAAAAGTGCTTTTTTTAGCCGCCTTCTTTCCCGTTCATCGCGGACCTGGTCATGGTGCCCCATCCGGCTTTGAGTCCGCTCCACCAATCCCGCAATCAGGGGTGCAACCACATTAAGTCGGGCCTCTTCCTCCGTCGTTATTTTCTCGGTGTGATTATAGTCTTGGGTCGCCAACACCCCGATAATCCGACCACTCGACCACAACGGAACGCCCAACCAAACCAAGCTCGGAACGCCATGATTCACCAATTCGCCCGCTGCCAATAATTGGTTGGCATCCGTTCGTTTAAGGAGGAGCGATTTTTGAGTCTGATAAACTTGGTCAGTCAGGCCCTTGCCATCGATCGGACGGTCAACGTGGCGATCGTATTTATCCCGACAATATACGAAACGAATCCTGAGCGGATCCTCATCGATCAAACAGATGAAGACATTGGGAAGATAGGTAAACTCTTGGAGAATCTGATCAATCTCTGTCCCCAGTTCATGCATCGACAATCGCACCGTCCCCAAAAGCGCGAGCTCACGCATGACCCGCGCCGTCGAGGAATCCACGCCTCCATCGGAAGGCGATTGGTCGGCGATCCGGTCGGTCGCTCCATCTGAACTGGATTTTCCTGACACTGTTCTAAGCGAATATTTCGTAATTGGTTCCGCAATTCATTATCGATCGGGTATTAACCCTAGACTCGCTCGGGGCAAAATGGGTTCCCTTGCCTTTTTAACCGGGAATCTTTTACATTCCATTCATGTCTTCGACTCTCCGAATTACCCACGGAATCATGGCCACCCTTTTCGCGCTGTCAGCATTGCTGCAGCTCAATGATGCTCATCCTTGGGTCTGGATTCTGTTTTACCTTGCCGCCGCGGCTGCTCCCGGGTTGGCCGCCGCGCACAACTTTAAATGCGCCCGCATCATCGCCGGGATCATGCTCGCCATCGCGGTCTTGTGGGAGATCAGCTATATCAAACAAGGGGCTTGGCGGGTTCCCTTCTGGGACCTCGCCGAAGAGTGGCAAATGAAGAACGAACAGATCATCCTCGGTCGTGAATTTTACGCCCTGATCTGGATTGGTTGCTGGATGGGGCTCGTGCTTTTTAATACCCGCTCGAGCTCGAAGAGCTCATCAGATCAGACGGTCGGCTGAACCTAATTTCAACGCCTCCATTTTCGATTGAGCATTCTTCTTCGATTCATTCTGACCCTCTCGGGTTTGCTTGTCGTCGGCCTTCTGGCCGCCGAGCGGCTTCATCGCTCCAATAACAATGCGATCGCAGACCTGATCGAAGAGCGCCACACCGACCACCAGCACTTTCTTGATGCGGCGATCAGACTGCAGGGGATCGAACTCAAAACCTGGATGGCTAGTTTCTCGTGGTGGGATGAGGCGGTAGCGTTCGTCGCCGATCCGGACAAAGCATGGGCCTCTGAAAATGTGGATATTATGGTCGGAACGCCATCTGGCGGAGACACCGTCTGGATCACCACGCCGGACCTAAAAGTGATTCACTCTGCCGACGGGGAATACCGTAAACGTCCCCAGCCATTTCACTCCGTCGCAGAACTCACTACCCTGCTCACGGATAACTACGAATTTTCTTATTTCATTTTCCTTGATGGCGAACTCTGGGAAATTCACGGCGCCGCGATCCAGGATCCTAATTTTTGGCGCAACGAAACTCCCGTGGTCGGATACGCATTCATGGGCAATCGGTGGGATCGCGATCACCTCACTACCCTGGGATCTCTTACGCAGACTCGTCTCCAAATTCATCCTGCAGCCACAATTTCCACCCCAACGAAACAAGACGATTTGGTTTTTTCCGAATTGTCGTTCGATCATAGCATCCGCGGGATTGACGGTGAAGTTCTGGCGATCATCCGAAGCACCTTCTCTTCTCCACCGATCGAAAAATTTGCCAGTAATTTGCATGAAAATCTCTTATGGTGGGCCATTATTTTCACCATCGTTCTAGCGCTCGTCGGAGCCATTCTGGGCTTCACGATTGTGCAACCGTTGGGCGGAATCATTCGTAGTCTGGATACCAGAGACCCGGTTCATCTTAACGATCTGCTGGTCGCGAAATCCGATTTCGGTGAAATTGCCCGGCTGATATCTTCGCAATTTCGCCGCGGACGGATGCTTCAGGAGGAAATTCGACGCCGAAGCACTATTTCGGATACGTCACCCGCGGATCATCGCACTAACGAAGCGTTTCGCCTTCGCCTAGCCTCCAATCTTCATGACGGTCCCATGCAATCACTCTACGCGGCGCGTCTAAAACTAGGCGCGATGCAACCTACACTCGCTCAATCCGGGGACGCGGCAAAAAAGGAAGTTGAGAGCATCCGCAACATGCTGGATGAGTGTTCAAAAGACTTGAGGAATCTTTTGCTCGATATCGAACCGGAAGAACTACGCGACCAAGGGCTGGACTCCACCCTGCCTCGGTTCGAAAAACACTTGCAAAGCTTGGCCAAAGAAGCGGCGACCTTCAAAATCTCTCCGCGCGCGTTTGAGGGCTGCTCCCGCGACACTCAAATTCAGTTACTGTATTTGATTCGCGAATTGGTGAGCAACATCGGCCGACACGCCCACCCTCGATTCATTATCTTCGAAATCGAGCGGCAGGTCGGAAAACTTATGCTCACAGTTGAGAACGACGGAATGGACTTCGCCCGGCAGCCGGCCCCCGGCAATGGCCTTATTAACATGGGACAGCGAGTCGCAGGTCTCGGCGGTCATTGGGAGCATGAGGTTACACGACGAAAGACTTGGCTCGTCCGCATCGCGCTACCTCTTCCCACTCGTCTGGACCCACCGTTGGCCATCGAAGACGCTTGATTGAAGGCCGGCTCCTCCTCAGCCTGCCTCCTCATCGGCGGAACAATTTCGCCCTAGTCGCCTCTTACCCTCCATGTCTGTTTTAACCTCACAATTCCGCGCCTGCTATTTGGCCCTTCTCTTACCCGGAATTGCGTTAGCTGAAGATGC
>JABIRI010000150.1 GCA_018667915.1 Opitutaceae bacterium
AACACATAGGCACCGGGGCGCATGGCTTGGACGCGTCCGTTGGCCGCAGTCGCGACGGCGCGGGCCGAAACACTGCAGCCGGGCCATACGTCGAGACTGGGATTGATGGCGTCGCGGATACCGCACAGGTGAGCGAGTAAGGCGTCCACATCGGCGGTGCGCTGGCTATGATCGTGGCCGTAAAATTGGCCCTCATGAGTATAGAACCCAGCGAGCGTCGTGAGGGGCTCAGCGGCGATGAATTCGGCGATACGTTTCGCAGCGTCGTCCTGCCGAATCCCCTCGCGGTTAAGACCTGTATCCACGGCGATCATAACTGAAACGGGACGATTGACGCGTTGGATCAGGGGCAGAAATGCATCCAGGTGCGCCTCGCTGGTAACGGCCAAACGCAGCTCGTCGAGTTGGTCGGCGAGGGCGGCGATACGTGGCGCTTGTCTGAGATCGACTAAGGAGTGGGCGATAAAAATCTCCCGCACGCCGCTGGATAGCATGGTTTCAGCTTCGCCAAGTTTGGCACAGGTCAGGCCCTTCGCGCCTAACTCTAATTGCCGTCGGGCGATGGGCACCAGCTTGTGGGTTTTGATGTGCGGCCGCAGTGCGATGCCAGCGACGTCACAGGCTTGCTGCATGTTGCGCAGGTTTCGGTCCAGCCGGTCTTCGTAAACCAGAATACTGGGGGTGAGGAGGTCGTCGAGAGAGGTCACGGGGTGATATTGCCGATCTGGCTGATGCCCATGCCGCCATCGACGGCGAGCACCTGACCGGTTATGTATCCGGCTGCTGGTGACAGTAGGAATGAGACCGCGCCGGCGCAGTCTTCCGGCGTGCCGAGGCGATTGAGGAGGGTGCGTTTGGCGTAGAGTTCGGCTCCGGCGGGATCCTGATTCAACCAACGTTCGGTGAGGGGCGTGCGCATTATGCCGGGGGCGATGCCGTTTACCCGGATGTCGTGGGCCGCGAGCGCTTGGGCAAGGGTGCGGGTCATCATGACGAGCGCGCCTTTGGAGGTGTCGTAGGCACTCGAATCAATCTCGGCTTGTTGCCCGTTGATGGAGGACGTGATCACGATCGCTCCGGCACGCTTCCGTTCGACCATGGCGCGGGCGAACGCCTGCACTAAAAAATAGGTGGCACGCACATTGAGGTTTTGAGTGCGATCCCAGCGCTCGAGATCCATTTCGAGGAAGGGGATGTCGAAGATGCTGCCTGCGTTGCAGACGAGTAGGTTGAGGTCCGGCTGGGCGGAAAACGCGTCGGTGAGGAGCTGGGCCGGAGCGTTCGTATCGAGCAGGTCGGACTGCAGGTAAGGCGCATTTTTAGGCAACCCACCCGGGCGTTCATCATGGCCGTGAAAAACGACGTCGGCTCCGGACTCGATCAGCCCGAGGCCGATGCCGAGGCCGAGGCCGCGCGACGAGCCTGTGACGAGGGCGGCGTTACCCGAGAGCGAGAGGGTTTCCATCTTTCAGTTGAAGAAGGTTGAGCAGATTGTCGCACGTCACCACCCGATGAAGTGCGGGCGGAAGCGCGTCGAGACAGGCGGCTTCCTCCGCGTAGGTGCTGCGCAGTGACATGGTGTTGTCGACGTAGCTTTGAAACGGGGTATCGGACCCCCAAATGAGTTTGGTCGGGTAAGCCTCGGCCAACGCGAGTAGCACGGCGGCCGGGTTGCTGTAGTCGGCGTCGAAACGACGTTCCGGAGGAGCGATATTGGGGAATCCTTTGACGGCGCAATCGCAGTGAATCCGATGGGCGGAGCAATCGAACCACGTGTTCGGGAGAGCTGCGACGCGGTCGAGGCATTCGCGGTCATAGCGACAAGAATGGGCCAGACAGAAACGCACGTCGGGTGTGGCCTCGGCGACCTTTAGAATGCTGGTGGCTTGTGCCCAAGTGTCGGCGGGGTCGACGCTCGAGTGAATGATGAAGGGCAGATCAAATTCTGCGGCAAACTCTAGGAAACCACGGCCGGTGGTGAGCAGCGCTTCGACATCGGATTGAATCATGGTGGGCTGAATTTTCAGACCATAGAACGGATACCTGAGACGGAGTTCGCGGAGCTTGGCGAGTTGGGCCGCGGGTTCGCGCATGGGGTCGAGGATCGCGAAGGGGATCGTGTGGGCGCCGAGGTCAGGGTAGAGCTCGTAGATCTCCTGAAACATACGCTCGTTTTCGAACGCGTAGGGAACGGCCTCGAGTCCGCCGGGCACGATTTCCTTGCGACGCATGGCCTCCAAATCGAACGAAAGATTATTCACCATCGGGAAAACGACCCAACGATCGACGCCACAGTGGCGACCTTCAGTTACCATCTGAGGCAGATCCTGAGCGTAGGGGTGGTAGCTGTTGAGGTAGAAATAAGGATCTACGCCGAGGTGGTTGTGGCAGTCGATGATCACGGGGTGGGGAGGTTTGCGAAGTTTCGGTTCTAACCAAATCGCGATGGGATTAAATATCAATCCGATGTCGGCCGAGAGGGCGAGCGGGAAGCGTGAAACTGTCGGGCGTAAAGCCCGACCCACGTTGGGCAGCGCGTGTTGTATGGGTGGGTCAGGCTATACGCCCGACAGCGCCACCAAAGGTTGCGTCCCTTTTGGAAAATTGCTGAAGTAACGTTATTCGAATCGGATGAAATTTCATTACCCTATTTTCGATCATGCCCTACACTTTTTCTCGCTCTCAGGAACTCTTTAAACGCGCCCATGGCAGTATTGCCGGCGGCATTAATAGTGGGATCCGTTTGCTCGAGAAACCGGTGCCGTTGTATTTCGATCGAGGCGACGGATCACGGGTGTGGGACGTCGATGGTAACGAGTATATCGACTTTCAGTTGGGCCAAGGCGCGCTGCTTTACGGTCATGCACCGGCCGGCCTCGCCGATGCGATTGCAGCTCAGGCGAAGTTAGGTCTGCACTGGGCAGCCCAGAGTGAGCTGGAATTGGATGTGGCGGAACGGATCCAGCGTATGGTGCCTGCGGCGGAGTTGGTGCGGTTCAATAACTCCGCGACCGAGGCCGTGATGGCGGCGTTTCGTCTGGCGCGGACGCATACGGGCCGACGATTGATCCTGAAGTTCGAAGGCCACTATCATGGCTGGGGCGATGAAGGACTGGTCGGTTTTGCGAATCCGCCGAGCACCTGGGATGATCCCGAGTCACCCGGGCGGGCGCATCCGAGTAAAGGTATCATCTCCGAGGTGACCACAGTTTGTGGTAGCGCGTTGGAATGACGTCGACCACCTGCGTCGTCGCGTCGCCGAATTTAAGGGGCAAATTGCGGCGATCGTCTGTGAGCCAGCCATGTGCAACACCTGCTGCATCGAGCCGGGCGAGGGCATGTTGGAGACGATTCGCGAGCTTTGTGATCAGGAAGACATGCTCATGATTGCCGACGAAACGATTACGGGTTTCCGCTTCGGTCCGGGTGGCGCGCAAAGCTACTATGGCGTGCATCCGGACCTCACTGTGTTCGGTAAAGCGATTGGTGGCGGCACTCCATTTGCGGCGCTGGCCGGGACGCGTGCGGCGATGGCGAAAATTATTTCGGGCGAGTCGATGCATGCCGGCACGTTGAATGCGAATCCACTGTGTTTGGCGGCCAGCCGCTGGTGTCTGGATCAAGTGATCGAGCGCGGTGCCGAAAGTCCGGCGAAGCTGAATCGATTGGGACAAAAACTGATGGCCGGACTGAGAGCATTGGCGGATGAGCATGATGTGCCGCTGCGTCCGCAAGGACCGGGATTGGCGTTTCACTCCTTGATGGTAAAGCCGGGTGCCGACGAACGGCCGGTGCAGAATTATCGGGACTATGCGGAGCTGCAGGACGTCCCACGTTGGACACATCTACGGCTTTGTTTGTTGGAAGAAGGCGTGCGGGCGATCGAGCGTGGATTGTGGTCGATCAGCTTTGCTCACACGGAGACCGATATTGACGAAGCGCTCGAACGATGCGCGGTGGCATTTAAGCGTCACGCGGAAGGTTGGCCTGAAGCGTGAGGCGAAGTCGCCCCTGACTCACCGCTCATGAGTGCCCGCATTCTCTTCGGCAGTTTCTTTCACGAGACACATACGTTTCTCGAGGAATCCACCGCATGGGAGGATTTTATGGTTACCCGAGATGCGGACATTTTGGCGAAGCAGGGTGACGGTTCTCCGACCGATGGATTTTTAACCACTGCAGGAGAACTGGGACTGACGGTCGTGCCTACGGTGGATGCGCGCGTATTCCCCAGTGGCATGGTGGAAGATGCGGCGCTCGAAACGTTTTGGCAGGAGTTTTCTGAACGGGCGCGACCGGCGCTGGCGGAAGGAATTGATGCTATCTTTTTGGTCCTGCACGGCGCGATGGTGACGGCATCGCTGACTGATCCGGAGGGAGAATTATTGGAGCGAATCCGGGCGCTGCCGGGCGCGGGGGACTTACCGATCTTCGGGGTTTTTGATTTGCATGCGAATTTGACCGAACGGCAGTGTCGGCTCGTCAACGGACTGGTGGCGTATCGCGAGAATCCCCACACGGACGCGAGAGATGCAGCGGTGCGTGCGACACAGTTGATGGGGCGGGCATTGAGCGAAGGTGCTCAGTTGCGTATGACCCTATGTCGGCTGCCGATTGTCTGGGCTCCGCCCGGCACCGGCACGGCAACGGATCCGATGCGAGCATTGCGCGCAGCCATGGCGGAAGTGGAAGCAACCAACCCTGCGGTGTGGGCGGGCAATGTGGTCTCAGGGTTTTCGTTTGCGGATACACCGGACACGGGAGTTTCGCTGAGCCTGGTGCATACCGGAGGGGTCGAAACGGTGCGGGACGACCTGGAGCGCATGGCGCGTTTGGCTTGGGAGTTGCGGGCGAAAGGCGTCGTGAATTATCCAACGGTGGATGCGGTTTTGCGTGAGTTGTCCGCGCCGACGAACGGTCCGATTATACTGGTGGAGCCCTCCGATAACATCGGTGGCGGAGCGCCGGGGGATGGCACGGGAGTATTGCGCGGCTTGCTTGAGCACGGGACCCCAAATGCGTTGGTAGCGATCAACGATCCGGTGGCGGTGGAGCGTTTAGCGGCAATCTCGATCGGCGATTCACTGACCGTTTCGATTGGAGGCAAAGGCTCTCCGCTAGATCCCGGTCCGGTGGAGGCCGCCGTCACCTTGGTCTCGAGGAGCGATGGGGAATTTCAATTGGAAGATCCTAATAGTCATTTGGCGTCGATGAACGGCACTTCGATCGCGATGGGACCCTCTGCGGTCGTGCGCGCGGGGGGCGTGACGATCCTGCTGACGAGCCGCAAAACACCGCCGTTTGATCTCGGCCAGTTTCGGAGTCAGGGCATTGAACCGACCGATTTTGCGGTGATCGGGGTAAAGGGGGCCGTCGCGCATCGACGGGCTTACGATCCGATTATGAGCGCGACATTTTTTGTCGATACGCCGGGCCCGTGTCGCAGTGATTTGACCGCGTTTCCGTGGCAACACCTCCGTCGTCCGGTTTGGCCGCTCGACGATATTACTGAACCTCAATTCCAAATTTCATGAACCATCCCGCAGTATCCTATCCGCGCGAAGCCGGCACTCCGGTTTCGCATCTTCCTTTCAGTCCAGCCGTTCAGGTCGGCGATCTGATTTTCGTTTCCGGTCAGGCTTCGGTCGACCTGACCGGCAAAATTGTGACGGACACGTTTGAGGGCGAGTTCCGTCGATCAATTGAAAACCTGCGGGCCGTGCTAGAGACCTCCGGTAGTGATCTGGCCCACGTGGTGAAGACACACAACTTTGTGCGAGATCCGGAAGACGTGCCAAAATTCAACGAGCTTTACCGGGAGTATTTTGATGCTCCGTATCCCGCCCGCACGACGATCACGAGTTGCTTGGGTAAAAACCTGAAGTTCGAGATGGACTGCATCGCCGTGCCGAAGACGGCGCCGTCAGCCTGAGGTTTTCCCACGAAAGGGCACGAAACCGTCAGCCCGATTTTTGTGCCCACGGACGAAGCGCGCAAGTGCCTAGATGGTGCGCCAGATCGGTGCGCCCCGAAGGGGTGATGATACGGGTGCCCGATTCGGGCAGTTGAAGAACAACACCCAGAATCCGTGGGGCTGGTCTATTTAACAGGAGGTAGCCGAGGAAGGGGAGACGGGTGGATGGAGCTGGGGTGTCTTAGGATTGCCACAGGAGGCACAAAAGACACAAAACCAGCACGACACGGTGAGTTTTGAGTTTCAAATTAGAGTCATGTGCTTTCTGTGCCTCATGTGGCAAAACTAGCAGTGTGCTGGCTTAGTTCTTTTTGTTACCTTCTGGGCAAATAGCGATAGACGGGAGGCGTGGCTTACCGAATTGGCTGCGTGGATTTCCAGGTGCGGCGGAGGTCTTTGATGAGGGCTTGGGCGTCTTGCCAGGTGTCGCCGAAACAACTGAGTCCGTAGGCGGGGGCGGCGTTGCCGAGTTCGGGGACGGCGAGGACGGGTGCCGTCGTCTTCTGTGCATGCAGGTGCGTGAAAAGTCCGTTGAGGTAAGTGAGCCAATCGCGGTATTCGGGGGTGCGGCGACCGTTGGGGGTGAGCACGGGAATTTGGCAGTGATGGCCGTTGAAGGGGCGGAGATGAAACTGGGTGGCTGCGTTGAGGTGCTCGACGGGTTTGCGCAGTCGCTCCCAATAGGTGCCGGGGGCGTGATGACGGACAACCGCAAAGTGGGAGTGATCGAGGCAGAGCGGCAGGGTCGTCTTATGTTGGCGTCGAAATCCGCGGGTCAGGGCAAGGGTATTTTCCGGAGTTTCGGTAAAGGTGTCGCGATGCGTTTCGATGGCGTAGGGCAGATCGAAATCACGTGCGACCGCGTCGATGTGGATCGCCAGTTTAATCATGTCGGCTAACGACGAATCCGTGTCGCCGAGCTGGATGCCAAGGGCAACGGCGCCGAGTTTTTTGGCGGCGCGGAACTGAGCCTTAACCGGAGTGGGTTTCCCGAAACTGGCAACGGCAAGGTATTGCAGTGACCCGCGTTCGGCGAGCTCGGGAATGGGAGCTGAAAAGAGTCCGTCACAACCGGCATCGGCGACAGCCGCGAATTTCTTAGCCCACGACCACTCGCGCGACTGGGAAGGATACTGGCGCAACGACCAAAGCGTTCCGAAAATGTGAAGCGGACGGGTGGATATACTCATGCGAAAAGGTTAGGATTTTTTGAGTCAGGATTATTTTTCACCACGTCTATGAATGAAATGAATGGCCTGACATGGCCACGAATAACACGAAAGCTAAGAGGCCGGGATTATTTCACAGGAGGGAGCAGAGGTAGGGGAGGCAGGCTGGAATTGCCACAAAGAGGCACAAAAGGCGCATGATCGAGAGCGGTTGTCGGGTGTGAGCCTATAGGCTCATCGCGGCAGTATGGTTTTGTGCATTTTTGCGGCCCAAAATCTTTTTTGGAATGACTCTGTTATTCTCGGTTCCCTCATGGGGATGGAAGAGGACTAAGAGGTTCAGGGGCAAAGGGCTTGCGCACTGAATCTGTTTTACAGGAGGGAGCGGAGAAAGGGGAGCTAGGTGAATGGAGCTATTTTGAAGGCTGAGAGGCTGGCTGATTTTTACAGAAGGAAACGAAGAGAACAAAGCCGGGAGGATGGAGTTATTTTGAAATACTGAATTTGGAAAGCGGTGTGCTGGCTCTGTTTTTCTCTGCTCCCTATTGTTCTTCAATTGCCCTTCGGGGCACTCATTTCATCACCCCTTCGGGGCGCGCCTGTTCGGCGCACCATCTTCGCGCTTCCGCGCTTCGTGTGAAAATCAACGGTCCGTTAGCCCTTCGTTCTCTTCGTTACCTTCTGTGAAACTAGCAGTGGAGTGGATTATCTTTAGCTGGTCTCGGGTTTACGGCGGAAGCAGAAGGATATGCCTAAGGTTACGATGAGTGACCCGGTGGCGACCCAGAGGTTGGAGATGGCGGAGAAGGCGATCATCCAGCCGGCGACGGTGCCGAGGCCCATACCAAGGAGGACACCCATGGGTCGAATTTGCCATTTATTCACCACGATCATCATACAGCCCACCATGGGTCCGAAGAAGGCGCCCATGATCGCCTGGGTGCTTTGAAACAACGAGCCCATGACCGTGGCAAATCCGGCGGCGGCGATCGCGAGCGCGCCCACCCCGACGGTGGCATAGCGTCCAAAGCGCAAGAGCTCTGCTTGGGTGCGGGCTCGTCCAAATCGCTCAAGCCAATCGTTGGTCAAGGTGCCGGCCAGCGCGATGATGCCGCTGGTCATACTGCTCATCGTGGCGGCGAGGATGGTAGCGATCAAGAGGCCAGCGATGCCGGGCGGCAGTTCGGTGGTGATAAAGTAGGCGAGGACCTGATCGGCGTTTTCCGGCAGGTTAGGGGCGGGGTGATTTTGAAACCACACCCATAACAGTAGACCCGCTGAAACGAGTAAAACGCAGACAATGATCACGCCCCATGTATTGATGGCGAATGCCTTGGCCGCGGCCTGCGGCGACTCGGCAGCGTGGTAGCGTTGGAGCATCATCAGGTCGCCGGTGTAGCTGCCTAAGTTGCCGATCATCAGACCGATCACGACCGTCCAAAATGTGAGATCGACGGTGAGGTCGAAAGAGAAGTTAAAGAGGTTCAGCCGTTCGCCGACATCGAGCTGAGCGTAGATTTCGCCGATCGGGAGATCCAGTTTGTGGAGGATGAATCCAATGATGAATGCCATGCCCAGGGCCATGATACAGAACTGGATGGCATCAGTCACAATAACACTGCGAATGCCGCCGATCGCAGTATAGGCCGTGCAGGTAACACCGATACTGATTACGATGGGCCAGAACCAGGAATCATCCAGGCCGGTCGCACCGATGAGCACCAAAGTAGGCGCGACCAGAATGGCGGCCATCCAACCAATTCGTAGGAGAATAAACATGGCCGACAGACAAAGTCGGACCGGTGTCCCCAGACGCTCTTCAATGATGTCGTAAGGGTGATTACCGCCCCCGGCGAGGTAGCGGGGCAGGAACCAAAATCGCAGTAGCGCCCACGTGAGCGGAAACCCCAGCATGCCCATGACAATGCCTGCGCCGGCCGAGAATCCTACGCTCGTATAGATCACATAGCTGACCCCGCTAAACAGCGTCGCAGCCATACTGAAGCCGACCATGATCATACCGAGTCGACCGGTGAAAGCGCCTTTCGAAGTAAAGAACTCGTCGCTGTCTCCTTTCTTCCCGCGACTGGCGAGTCCCGCCCAGACGACACCGATGAGATAGAGAATGATTACAGCAATATCGAGTGGTCGCATTAAACAGGGGTAGGGTGGAGTGACTTAACTTAGAGGTAGAAAGGGCGACTTACCAACTGGTCCAGCCGCCGTCGACGACCAGACTGTGGCCCGTGACGTAGGACGCACTATCGGAAAGCAAAAATAATGTAGGTCCCACGATTTCTTCATTCACGCCGCAGCGGTTGAGAGCGGTTTTAGCGTGCAGATCGGCGGCAAATTTAAGGTTGGCCTCCTGCACCGCGGGGGGAGGAAAGGGCCCGGGGGTGATGGCGTTGAAGCGCAAGTTGGCCGGACCGTAGTGGACGGCCAAATACCGGGTCATCTGCAGGAGCGCCGCTTTGCTCGCGCCGTAGTCGATGGGATTGGGGGTCATTGGTTCGCTGTAGATCCGGGGATCGGGCGCGACCACCCCATACATGCTGGAGAAGACGACGATGTTGCCGGTGCCACGCGTTTTCATTTTTTCGGCGAGGGCCCGGCACAGGACGAATGCAGGAGCGAGTGAACGCGCAAAGGTGTTCTGGAAAATTTCGACAGGAAGATCCTCCAGCCGGTGCCCGCTGGAAGACGCAAATGCAAGGTGGGCGACACCATCGGGTAGGCCGTGTTGGACCACCAGCTGATCGATCGCGGCCGGGAGCGTGTCCGGGTCGTTGACGTCGAGCGTCACCGGGATGGTGCGTTGCAGGTCGTGTTCCCGGACGAGGGCCTCGGCCTTGCCGGGCAAGTCGATGCACACCACTTGGGCTGCTTCGGTGTCGAGCGCCCGGGTGATCGCCGAACCGAGATAGCCCGCGCCGCCGGTGATCCAGATTGATTTACCAGCTAAATTGCGCGCGTAGCTCATGGGATTGATTTGCTTGAGGTAGGGACGGCCCGCTGGGCCGTCCGCCGATTGAATGGAGCGGGCTGAGAAGCAGGAGCGGACGGTCCGGCGTTCCGTCCCTACCTTTGATGGCGTGACTCATTTGGCGGTGTAGCCTCCGTCGATGGGGAGGTTGGCGCCGGTGATATAGGTGGAGGCGTCACTGAGGAGGAACACGACGCTGCCGCCGATTTCGGGAGCGTCAGCCATACGGCCGAGCATCGTCATTTTGCCGTAGCGTTCGAGGAAGGCGTCGGCTTGGGGTTTTTGCGGATTGTAGATACCTCCCGGTGAAACAACGTTTACCCGCACATTTTTGTCGCCGTAGTGGGAGGCGAGGTAGCGGGTGAGATTGATCATGCCACCTTTGTGGAAAAAGTAGTCGGGTGCAGCTGACATGTTGGTGCCTTCGTAAAGCCAAGGGTTCATGCCGATGGTGCCCATTTGGGAGGCGATGTTCACGATACTGCCGGAGCCCTTATCCGCCATAGCATCGCCGAAGGTGCGCACTGTCGCGAAGAATCCGGTGGCATTTACCTCCATGGAGGCGCGCCAGGTTTCGAGATCGCTATCGAAACCCGACATGGTGCGGCTCACGGCGTTAAATACGATGCCATCGACACGGCCGTGCTGAGCGAGCACGCGATCGCGTAGCGCTTGCAAGGATTCCTCGGAGCCGATGTCGACCTCGTCGACTTGCACCGCGTGACCCCGCGCTTGTTCGGAGGCGGCGAGGGCGGCGAGTGCCTCGCGATTGCGGGAGGCCACGATCAAGGTCGCGCCCGCCGTGGCCAACGCGTCGACTAACGCACGACCGAGGAGGCCGGTGCCGCCGAATTGGATAATAACTTTTCCGGAGAGCGAGAAGGAGGCGGGGTCAGACATCGGCGGGGGCGTTTAACGAGATTTCGGAGAGGGGCACGACGCGGCCACCTTGTTCGCGGCTTAGTTTTCCGGCGATGACGAGCTGCATCAATTCGGTGGTTTCGGCGAAGGGGAAGGGAAGCTCACCGTTGCGTAAGTAGTCGACGAAAGCGACGAGTTGGGCCTTGAAGGCGTAGAAACTATCGGAGGATGCGGTCTGCACCCGGCCGGCGGTGCCACAGAGTTGCAGGCAACCAAATCCACCGAACATGTCTTGGTTGGCGATCACGACGATATCGACGCCGCGTTGGTGGGTGAGGTGGACGACGTTGCGATCGATCGTGCCCGTGTTTTGAGCGGTTAGAAACCCCGGGCCCAGAATCGGGTAGATCGCTTCCAGTGCGTGGATGCCGTAGGTTTCCCAGGACTTCGCCGTGGTGATACTGACAAAGCGAAGGTCGCCGAGCTCTCGGGTCGATTCGCGATAAGGCATGAACTCCTTCGTGTAGCGCATACTGCTGGAAGACATGATGGCGCGCCCTTCGCGAACCCACTGATTAAACGTCTGTAGATCAGGCGTATTGTCGGTGAGCGGTTTGTCGATGAAGACAGGTAAGCCTGCTTCGATGAAAGGTCGGGCACGCTCCACATGTTCGCTACCGATATCGGTGCCAATGATGACGGCATCGACCTCGCCAATGACGTCTTCAGGTGCCGCCACGACGTGCGGAATGTGTGAACACTTCGCGACGTGTTCGGCGGTGAATCCGCCTTCACCGGCGCAATGGATATGGGTCACAGATGCGCCCGGGATGGGGATGGTTTCGGGCGGCTCCTTATTGAGATAGGCGGGGATACCGGGGAAAGGGCACTCGGCCGTCATGGCTTCGCGATCGTAGCCATTGAACATGGCACTCCACGAATACGGGTGGCCGTTGCCGGGAGTGCAGCCGAGCATGGCGAGGCGAATATCATCGGGGTCGGGAACCAATTTCATGGTTAGGGGAGGGGGCCAATGTCTTGGCAATTTAGCCGCTGACCGGAATCAGCGGATGCGAGCGCGGTGAGATTGAAGCGAAGGGTTTGGATGGCGTCGTCGAGACTGCACAAGCGAGCGGGTAGGCCTTCCATTTGATCGAGAAACGCCGCCGCCTGGTCTTGGAAATGGGAGTCGCGATCGGGCACGGCGCCGTCGTGCCACGTCCAGTTTTCCTCACCGAGCATTAATACGCCCCAACGTTGGTGATGGTATTCAATCTTCACGGTGCCCTCAGCGGTATGGAACTGCAGGGTGCTTTCGGACGGGGCCTGAAATTGATTCAGCGCATAACTTACCAACACTTCGCCGTGACGCGCGCTGATGTTGACCGTGTCTTCGATATCGACGCGCGGCAGCGCTTGATGAGCACAGTCGCAATACAAGGAATCGGTCGGGCCGATCACACTCTCGACGAAATTAGCCGTATGGGTGATGGCATCCTGGATGACACCGCCGCCCGTCTCGCGGCGGGCGTAGTAAGTTTGGGAGTAATGCGCGGTGTGCGCCGGCCGACCGGTAGGGAAATGACCCCCGCCGGAAAAGGTCACGTGCTTGATGTCGCCAAGCGCATTACTTTTCAGGAATTCACGCGCCGCTGTCAGGAATGGAAACGTATGTTGCACGTAAGCCACGGCGATTTGGGTGCCAGATTCGGCGACGGCTTTTTGCAGTGCCGGAATTTCGTTCAAGTCAACGGCCAGTGGTTTCTCGATGAGCACGTGTTTGCCGGCTCGTAGCGCGGCCAGAGCCATGGGGATATGCAATGGCGGCGGGGTGCAAATTACGACTGCGTCTGAAATTTCATTCAGAGCCTTTTCGTAGTCTGCGTGCATCTTCACGTTATACTGGTCCGCCAAGGTTGAGCGCAGTTCTTGGCTCGGATCGCAGCCGGATACGTTGGCGCGCCCGGTTTTTTGAAAGCACCGCAAATGGCGTTCGCCGATACTGCCGCAGCCGACCACGAGAACAGAATACATCACAAAGGGGAGGAATGAAAATTCATCGAAAGGGAGAGGAAGGTGTCGCGAAAGCGGCCGCGCCAAAATTAAGGGGGTATCGGCTTGGCCCACCATTGCGCTTGGGTGTCTTCACGCAAAATAAAACTGAAAATCTCGCTCATCGCTTGCGGCCAGAGAAGTGAGTCTTGAAGATCCGCGCATGAACTCCCCGTTACCCCTCTTGGCGGCGATCACTGGTTTGACGACCTCCGTGATTTCAGCGCAGGTGCTGGAGATTGGTTCGCAACGCGAACTGATGATTGACCATCACTTGATCGATTCATTGCAAGGTGTGGAATTGCGGTTGCAAGAACCCCACAATGAAGGTGTCGCGTTCGCGTTTGATCGACCGCATGAGGGGCTCTTTAGCGGGTATGTCACGATCGTGACGCTACCCGGCGGGGCAGGGTATCGCGCTTATTACCGCGGATTACCGGTGTTGGCCCGAGCGGGGGCACCGGAAGAGTCCACGTCCTACGCGGAATCGAAAGATGGTATCACGTGGACCAAACCGACTGACAATGTCACCCTGCGCGATGAGCGTTGGGTCACGCACAACCTTTCCGTTTTCTACGATGCCAAACCCGGGGTGCCGGATGACGAACGGTGGAAAGGCATCGGCGGACTCAATACGTCTGGGCTGATTCGGGTGGTTTCAGCCGATGGTCTGACTTGGCGCAAACCCTGGGGCGACGATCCGATCCTGCCGGCGATTCCGGAGGAGCGGAAGATGTATCGTTATGATTCTCAGAATCTCGCGTTTTGGTCGGAGTCGGAGGAACAGTATGTGTGCTACTTTCGTCATGTGCGCGCGGTGCCGGGAATGGGTGATCGCGTGCGATTGATCGGTCGAGCCACGAGCCCAGATTTCATTAACTGGACTGACGAAGGAGAAATGTCATTTCGCCGCGCCGATGGTTCGGCGGCGACCGTCGAGCACCTCTATACCAACCAGACCTCCCCCTACGCGCGCGCGCCTCATCTCTATGTGGCCATCGCGGCACGTTTTCTTCCGGGCCGCCAGGTGCTCAACGACGCCGAGGCGAAGGAGGTTGGGGTAAGTCCCGAGTATTTTAACGACATCTCTGATAGCGTGCTGATGACGACGCGCGGTGGCACCGTCTACGATCGCACGTTTATGGAAGGATTCGCTCGGCCAGGAATCGGATTGGGCAATTGGACTTCCCGCACGAATTATCCGGCGCTGAATGTCATTCAAACGGGACCGACAGAAATGTCGTTCTTTGTGCAAAAAGGCTATGGTCAACCCGATCACCGGTTGGAGCGGTATTCGCTGCGGCTCGATGGGTTCGCCGCGTTACATGCCGGCTACGACGGTGGAGAGATGGTGACCAAACCCTTCACGTTTTCGGGCGAAGAGCTGGAGATCAATTATGCGACCTCCGCGGCGGGGAGCCTGCGCTTCGAGTTGCAGGACGAATATGGTGTTGCTCTTCCGGGTTACGCGCTGGCGGATTCGCGCGAGATCATTGGTGACCAAATCGCGCGCACCGTGGCTTGGACCGGAGGCACCAGTGTGAAGGCCCTCGCCGGTAAAACTGTCCGCCTGCGTGTCGTGCTGAAGGATGCCGATTTGTTTTCACTTCGATTCCTATGAAGTGGAGCGAAATCAAGTCGGTGGGCTGGAGTGCTCTAGCCCTGCTGATGCTCGGAACGAACCTCGTTGCCGCCGCTGATAAGGAGCCGGTATTGGCGCGAGGAGTAACTGAATCGGGCGTGGCTTATGGGGTTTGGGGATACCCCGTTGAGGGGCCGTCTCCGGTGCTGATTAATTTGGGGAGCACCATCGATGATATTTTAGGCAGTGCCTATTATAGGCAGTCCGGAAATGAGTTGGCGGAGCGCGGTTACTTGAGTGTGTCGATCGATATCCCGGGACACGGTGATCAGCACCGATCGGGCGAGCCGGAGGGGTTGAAGGCCTGGCGTTTTCGCTCGGATCGGAACGAGAACTTTGTCACGGCCAACAACCGACGATTGGCGGACGTGATTGATCACCTGATCAGCACCGGCGTGGCAGATACAAAGCGCATTGCCGTCTGCGGGACCTCGCGAGGCGGCTTCCTTGCGCTTCATTTTGCGGCTTTCGATTCGCGCGTGTCGGTGGTCGCGGCCTTTGCGCCGGTGACAGATTTGTTGGTTTTGCGCGAGTTTGATGGAACGGATGAGGTGAGTGTGGTGAATGAGCTGGCGACGGAAAAACTGGCCGACCGTTTGAGGAGTAAATCGGTATGGATCATTATCGGAGATCGCGACGAACGGGTGGGCACGGATGAAGCGATCGCAACTGCTCGGGCCATCACGCGAGCAGCTTTAAATCACGGACAGTCGAGCCAGGTTGAGCTGCACGTATTGCCGGAACCGAAGGGACACACCACACCGCAAGGTGCAGCGGCGATGGCTGCCACATGGATTTATCAACAGCACCAAATCGAAACGGAGTAACTGACATGAAAATGCACTCGAGATTAATTGGAATTGTGGTCGGCCTCGTGGGTGGGTTCGGCGCGTCGATCGTGGCGACGGCAAGCGTCCCCGGTATCCACAAGGTGAAGGACGTGATTATCTATCAGGACGATCGATTCCACTCCGCGTTTCCCTCGGTGGTGAAACGTCCTGACGGCGAGTTGTTGGTCGCGTTTCGGCGGGCGCCCAATCGGCTGCTGTGGGGGGAAGATCACAACAACCACGTTGATCCCAATAGCTATATGGTGATGGTGCGATCTTCGGATGGAGAGAACTTCACCGCCGAACCGGAACTGATTCACGCGAACAACTGGGGCGGTTCGCAGGATCCGTGTATGTTGCAACTGCGTGATGGGACGATTCTGTGCTTCAGTTATGGCTGGACGTTTGTGCGGCCCGACGGCGTGCCGAATTTGAAACCCCCGGTGCGAAATGTCGGATACAACGCAATTTTTAACGGCGGGTATTATCTACGTTCGGAGGACGGGGGGCAAAATTGGCAGGGACCGATGCGAGCCCCGCATATCGAACCGGAGTTGCTGCTCGATCCGTTTGGTGAACCCATTACGGCATACAACCGGGGCGCCGCGGTGGAAGGTAAGGATGGACGGCTCTTCTGGGTTGCGGCGGCGACCGATCGGATTTCACCGCATCGCACCTCCACCCATCTTCTGATATCGGAAGATAAGGGACTGTCGTGGGAATATTCGACACCGGTGGCGGCCGATGAGGACGTGACGTTTAACGAAGCTTCGATCTATGAAACGCCGAAGGGGGATTTGGTGGCGTTTTTGCGCACGGCGAATTTTGAGGATCAAGCGTGTATCGCTCGCTCTACCGATGGTGGAAAAACGTTCGAACCGTGGCAGGGAATGGGATGGCAAGGTCATCCGCTCCACGCCCTTCGTTTGCCGGATAATAGGGTGTTGTTGGTTTACGGCTACCGTCATGCCCCGCGCGGGATTCGCGCCCGGGTGTTGAATGCCGAATGCACGGACTATGCGACGGCGGCGGAGATTGTGCTGCGCGATGATGGCACGACCTCGGATCTCGGTTATCCGTGGTCGGTGATGCTGGATGATAAGCGCGTTTTGGTAACCTATTACATGAATGTCGACGGAGGCCTGCCGCACATTGCAGGCACGATCTTGGCGCTGAATTAATCCTCTCTAGAAATCCCCATGAAAATCTCCTCTATCCGAGCAGCGCTGGTGTCGCTATTGTTAGTATCCGCGCTACGACCAGATGTCGTGGCGGCAGGTCTCAACCCGATCGGCCAGCAACGTCAGTTTTTCTTCGATGATGCTATTGTTGAAACACTGGAGAACACCCGCCGGAAACTGAACCCGGCGTTGAAGCTTGCAGATAATCCCGTGATCAAACGGGACAAACCTTGGGAAGGGCCGGACATGCGTTTGGCCTGGGTGATCTTTGATCAGCGCATGGGCAAATTCCGCATGCGTTATTCGTCCGGAGTGTTTCGGGCGGCGGGGCGCGACGAAAAGGGCGAGGTTATCGTAAAAGGAGAGCACGATGAGGAGTCGGCCAAGCGCGTGGTTTGCGAAGCGTTCTCCGATGACGGGGTGAATTGGGTGAAACCGGAGTTGGGCTTGGTTGAATTCGAGGGATCGACCGCGAACAACATCCTGCCGGAATCGGCGCTCTATTATTACCTGTTTGAAGATCTCCATGACCCCGATCCGGCGAAGCGTTACAAAGCGCAGGTGCGCACGGGGACTTACGATGGCAATGGCATGACCTACGCGATGTATTATTCGTCCGACGCCTACGTCTGGACGGCTTACGCTGAGAATCCCATCATCGACACGGGCACGCAACCCGGTCGGTGGGGTCCGTCGGATTTCATGGGTTGGGATCCGATTCGTGAGACTTACGCGGTGCACATGGAGAACAATTTCCATATGCATTCACCCACTCATCACCGCCGATCCATTGGGCGAGCGGAGAGCCCGGACATGATCCATTGGTCCGAACCCGCAACGATCATCGTGGTGGATGATGAGGACTATCCTGACACGGAGTTCTATCATTTTCCGGCCATTACTCACGAAGGCTGGTATATGGGTTTCCTGTGGATGTTTTCGACGACGAACACTCAACACGAACCACACTTCGCGTTTAGTCGGGATGGGATTAATTATGATCGCACTTATCGGGAACCAATTATTCGTCGCGGGGACAATGGACGATTTGATGCGGTATCTGTTTATGCCAATCGCCCGATTATTCACGGCGATGAAGTGCTCTGCTATTACACGGGCACGAACTGGCGTTCGCCGGAGCAGCTGGTGGTGTTGGGGGATAAGGCGGAAGCCAAGATTGGCTTGGCCAAGCTCCCGTTGGATGGGTTCGTTTCGCTTGAAGGCGCGCGCCATAATTTCAGTCGTGTCACGACCCGCACGTTCACTTTCGAAGGAGATAAATTGGAGGTGAACCTCCAGGCAGCATTGCAGCAATGGGGCGCGGAACCATGCGAAGTGAAGGTGGAAATCCTTAACGGGCGACACGCCCCGATCGAGGGTTTTGGTTTTGATGACGCCGATACGCTTTCGACCACTGCGGTTGATCATGTCGTAACCTGGCGCGGCGGTGATGCGGATGTCTCCGCATTGGCTGGCCAGCCCGTGCGCTTAAAAATCCATTTCAAGAACGCCAAACTCTACACGTTCCAATTCCGATGAAAGGCCGCTTGATTACCGCCGCAGCGCTTTTTTGGGTCGCGGGACTTTCCGCCACTGAACGTTTGCTCTTCGACGACTACTATCAGCATCCGCGCGATGACGCGCAGTATGGCCAAGGAGTAGCGCGGGGCGATGCCACGTTGCGGGGACTCTCCAATTTCTATGCGCCTCATGCGACCGGGATTCCCAATGGCACCTTTGTTTTCGCGGAATTGATCGCTGAGAAATGGGTCACGGAAGTGAGTGACCAACCGATCTCGAGCGAGTTACTGGAGGGAGTGGGTGGCTACATGTTGGTATGTCCGGTGCGCAAGGAGTTGGACGGTCGGGCAAATTTGACCGAGCATGAGGCGGACATCCTGGAAGCATTTGTGGCCAACGGCGGCAGCCTGATAATGGTGGCCAACAGTGTTTCGGATCCGGATAAGATTGGTTTCGATTTTGCCGGTATGAATCTCATCGGAGCCCGCTTCGGTGCTCAGTTTTTACCGACCCAGACGGATACCATTTCGGTGCCGATCGCACCGGATCATCCCGTGTTTGATGACGTGTCCGATATCATCTTTGGCAATGGCGCGACCATCACGATCGCGGAGAAGCCATCGGTCGATGCCGTGGTGTTGATGGCCAGTCATCGTGAGGGCGTGGAAGGACCGGTCGCGGTATTGATTACGCATGGGAAGGGCAAGGTGCTGATGCTGGGAGATGCCGGCACCTTGGGGAATGCCCACGCGTTCCGCGGCGATACGGATCACGCGGAAGGTTTGCGCCAGATGATGTTTGCGCTGCTGCCTGATGGACCGATGCCGCATTACGTTTGGAGGCTAGGGACGTCGCTGAGTGTGAACGTGCGCGAAGAACAGGTGGTGTCCGGCTATCCCGAGTTGATGGAGGTGTTCCGGCTCCCGCATCCGGCGGGCGCTCAAGTGTTTTCAAGTGCGATGCGGCAGATCGATTTGGAGGCGTCGGGCGCGTCCGCGACTGCGGCGTCGAGCAAAGATTTTGTTTCGGCGGTGGCAGAGCGATCGGGCGAGTTTTTGTTGGAGGTCGGAGAGGCCCGTGGCGGTGGGTTTGCGGTGGATTGGCAGATCGGTGATCAGGCGATGGCTGCCAAACTGATGCCCAATGGCCGAATGCAGGAGGGCGAGATGCCACGTGATCAGGCTGGGGACGATTGGTCCTCCGTTCTGATGAACGAAATCATTGGCGGTCCTTTACGGTCCCACGCGCAGCCCGGTGAACGTTGGTCGGCGTCGACGCTTGCGCGTTGGCCGCAGTTGCAACTGGGTGCGGTGGCGCGCCACGAGAAGACGGCAGGGACGTTTCATTTTGTGGGCGAAGCCAACTTCGCGGGTGAACCGTGTTATCGCGTGAAGCGAGTCGTTGAATTGGATGGGAGCGACTGGTCGTTGGGTGACCTTGTGGACGCCGAGTATGCGACGCAGATGGAATCTCTCGGACTTAAAGTGCAGGCCGGAGGAATGCTTACGGTGTCCGAGTATTGGATAAGTCGGACCACGCGTTTACCGGTGCATACCAAGGTGAGCACGACGGCGACGGTGTGGTGGGAAGATCCTCGGTTCCCCGCTAGATACGTGGGGAGCCACGATTCCAAGAATTACGAAAATTGGGAGCGGACCAATTTTGTGATCACTTACGGGCGGGTGCTGGAGGCGGATTTTTCTGACCGGCGGTAAGGGCGGGCGCCGAGTAGGGGTGGAGGGGGGGAATTTGATAAAGATAAAGATCCGCCATTATCCCGCTGGGCGGGACAATGGCGGACAAGTAAAGATAAAGAGAAAGAACTGGGAGGCAGGTGCGCTTGACGGGACTTTTGGTTCGCTCGGTTCGAAGGGGTCACGTCGGAAAAAATTAACTGCCCCTGCTCCGCGGGATTCGTTAGTTTTTAACGACATGACCCCGTGGGCTTCGAACGTCTTGGGGTTGGTGTCGCTAAAAAGTATAACGAAGCAAAGCGTAGTTCACTTTTTGCGACCCGACCCCTTACCCGCACGATCGCACGGACTCGAGAACGATCCGCCTTCGCCGAGGCTTCGGCGGACAAGGAACGAGAACGATTACGAGGCTGATTGGATTATTGGCCTACTTCCTCCCACTCGCCGCTAGAATGACCCAGGCGGCGGAGGTGCGGGCGTCGGGGGCGGGGTGATCGAGGAGGGGCACGAGGTCCTTGATATCGCTCGGGTCGTAGTAGGGCATGATGCCCTGCACGCTGTGGAAGATCAGGAGCGGATCGCTCGTGGCGATGGCGGCTTCCAGAAACTTGCGCCACTTCGGCATGTCGGCGGGAGAGGCATTCAGAAAGTGGGCGTTGGCGACGACGATCGTATTCACGAGATCAACCCCTTCGGCGGCGTTGGCGGCCGCGGCGAGTGCCGCTAAGATTGTCGGGTCAGTGGGTTTTAGGCGGGCCAGCATGTAGGCGACGCGTAGCCGAGTATCCCCATCGCCGGTTTCCAGCCATTTGACAATTTGCGGGGTAGCGGAAGCGGGCAGGTCGCGCGACCAATTGCACCAGAGCGCGAAGGCGGCGTCTTTATCCGGGGCTTCGGCGGCCCATGCTTCCATGTTGGCTACCACATGCGGCGGAGGAGGCGCGAGTAGCTTGGCGACGGATTCGGCGGCGTGGACGCGATCCGGGAGTCCGAGCGTGGTGGCGATATTGAAGATCTGGTTGATCCAGATCTGACGGGCTTCGGGGGTGCGATCGACCCGGGCCAGGGCACGCCAATTCGTGATACGCATGATGGGGGTATCGTCCTGCTCGAATCGAATCGGATAATAATGCTCCCAGACTTTGCGGCTGTGACCAAAGGGAATGAGGACTTCGGCGGCATGAATCTGATCGACGGGTGTGCCTACTTCGAGGACTTCAAGCAGGGTGTCTATCGCGCGATCAGTGAGTGATTCAGCGGAAGCGGCGAGGGCGACGGAAGCTGATAGCACGAGGGAGAGGAGTAAGGATCGAGAGGTCATGGGACGATGCGGGTTTAAACTGAGCTGGGGTGTTGCCAAACGACGTTATGGTGCGGTGTGCCGTTGCGGTGGTGGGCGATATTTTCAGCGATCACGCCCCAGCGGTAAGCCATGGTTTCATGGGTGGGTTTATGCGGTGTCATGACCACATTGTCCAACTCGTGGAAAGGAGCGGTGGAGGGATGGCAGGGCTGATTATCTGTCGGGTAGGTCCACCAGACATCGAGTCCCGCGCCGCCAATTTTTCGTTCCTTCAAGGCCGTGTAGAGCGCGGCTTGATCGATGACGGGTCCGCGCCCGATGTTGATGATAAAGGCGGAGGGTTTCATCAGCTGGAGCTCAGGAATGCTGATTAAATCGATCGTGCCCTCGGCGCTGGGAATGGCGACGATCACGAAGTCGGCCGAGGGGAGCCGGATGGCTAGATCTGAGAGTGGCCCGAATGCTTGGAGGTCGAGATCTATGGCGCGCTCGGGATTGGCGGTGCGGGTGAGCACGGTGATTTTCATGTCGAGAAACTGTCCCCAGCGGACGAGTTCCCGACCGATGTGACCGAGGCCGAGCACGAGGAGATTCTTGCCGCTGACCTCGGGGAGGAAGGGACGCTCGGGCGTCCAATTGCCTTTACGAAGGTTGCGGTCGAGATTGAGCACGCCTTGTTGCAGATTGAGCATGTGGGCGAAGGCCCGTTCCGCGACCGCGCGCTCGTGACCGTAGACATTGCAAACCGTGCAGCCGGGTGGGAGGGCCTCGTGGGCGATCCCGTCGACTCCGGCTCCAACACTTTGCATGAGTAGGGGACGGTTCGTAGCCGGAACGTGCCACTCGGATTTGAACAGCCCGGAAACAACGGCATCCCAATCGGGTAGCTGATCCGCAACCTCATCGTCATCGAGGGTGTCGAGGTGGATCAACTCATGCGGCACGGTTAAGCGTTCGGCTAGAGCGGGAGCAAAGCTGGCGTTGATGGCGATACGGACGGGAGGCATGGCAGCAGCGAAGTTGGCGGAGTTACGCGAGAAGGGTTTCGCCCGGTTCAAGGTGCTCGCGGCAGACTTCGAGATCGAGTTCGACGCCGAGGCCAGGCGCATCAGAGAGGGGGATGTGACCGTCACGGAAAAGGGGAACGTCGCGCCGCACGTATTGGCCGATCCAGTCGGTTTCGATGAAGTGGTATTCGACGCCGAGGAAACTACGGCAGGTGGCCGCAACGTTAGCGGCGGCGATAGTGGCGAGTGCGCCGCCATTGCCATGGAAGGCGGCCGAGCGGTGATGGACCTCAGCGTATTGGGCGATCTTTTGGAGCTCGTGCATGCCGCCGCAGAACATGACGTCGGGATGAATGATGTCGCAGGCCTGATGGTCGATGAATTGGCGGGCCTGTTCTAGGCCGAGCATCTCGCCGATACAAATGGGTATGGGGCTACCGGCGCGGACCTCGGCACAGGAATCGGGATTCACGATCGGAGTGGGATCCTCGAGCCACAGTAGGTTCAGAGGCTCGAGCGCTTGGGCCAGCCGAATGACGTCGGGCACGTTGTATTGCATGTGGCAATCGGCGCAGAGCTCGAAGTCAGGTCCCGCGGTTTCGCGCACCACGGTGAGTCGCTCCACGATGCGGTTGATTTGGGTGAGGGTCAGACTGCGGTTCCAAACATCGGTGTTAGCGTCGGGCGCCATGAAATCGATGTCGAACTTCAGTTGGGAAAATCCTTCGTCGCAGCTCGATGCGGCCATCTCTTTCCAGGCGTCGAGATTGGTGACGTCGGGTGGGGTGCTGCGATCGAGGTAGACTTTAACTTGATCGCGAAAGCGTCCGCCAAGCAGGTTGTAGGCGGGCGTGCCGAGCGTCTTACCGATCAGATCGCAGAGCGCGATTTCGACGCCACTCACCGCCCAAATTGGCGGTCCCCATGGTGTCGCGGTGGGCGAGCAAAATGGGACGGCGTTCATCCCGGGTTTCATCTCATCCGCCCGCGAGGTCGGGGCGTGCGGCGCAGCGGTGCCGTAGAGCGTTTCGGAGACGATGGCATTGACGGCAAAAACGTCCCGTCCGGTGAAGTAGGCATCAAGGTATTCGATGCCTTTGCGAATGCCCATGAAGTTATCACATTCGCCGAGTCCGAACTGACCGTTGTCGGCGTCGACGCGAATGATGACTTTGGTAATTTTGGCGTCACTTTCGCCACCGACGCCGTGTTCACGGGGACCGCGGAGACGCATCATACGGATGGAGGTAATTTTCATAGAAAAGGAAATACCGCTCAGTCATGAAGCCAGATCACTAACGATCAAAAAAACGCGAATGACGGGCGAAGGGAATCAGGGGTAAGGTGGATGAAATTTCATCCCGGGTGAGTCAGGGGTTTACATCAAAGCCGAATGAGTTGATGACGAAGCCAACGTTTTGGTTTTGGTCCGTCATCGCAACGTTCATGTGCGTGATTCGTCATGAAAGTTCGCCTGAAAGTTTCAATCGAAGTGTCCTGAATCTTGCGCTGAGGATCGGTCGTATCCAGATTCGCCCGGTGCAGCGCGTGATTGTAACCGGAGGAGCAACCAATATCGGTCGAGCGATCACGGAGGCGTTTCTCGCCCAAGGCGCAAATGTGGTGGTAGGACAGCTGGATGCGGCGTCGGCCGCGCCGCTGATCGCTCAACATGGTGATCAGGTGTCCGTGCTGGAATTCGATGCGGGTGATGCCATGCAATGCCGGCAGTTCGTCGATCAAGCGGCGGAGAAATTGGGTGGACTTGATGTCTTGGTCAACAATGCGGCAATCACGGGCGTTAAAGCTCTGACGACCTTAGCCGAATTGTCGTCCGATGATTTCGACCGAATGACTAAGGTTAATTTGGGCGGTCCAATCTTCTGTGCTCAAGCCGCCGTGCCACATTTTCGAGAAGCCGGCGGTGGTGTGATTGTGAACATCTCTTCGGTGAATGCATTCAAACCTCAGGCGGGAGGGATGGTCTATGCGGCGAGCAAGGCGGCGCTCGGATCCGTGACCCAATCCATGGCTCGCGAATTGGCCGCGGATGGCATCCGCGTGGTCGCGGTTGCGCCCGGAGATATCCAGGTAGACACCTCAGCCGCGTCGGCAAAAATCATGTGTGAACGTGGGCTGGATTCCGAGATCGCGGAGCAGACTCCGTTGGGGCAGGGGGAGCCGAATGACGTGGCGGAGACGGTAGTTTTTCTTGGTTCGGGCAAAGCTAAATTTGTGACCGGAACCACCTGGATCGTTGACGGCGGCTTACTCGCATGAAGCGATTTTCCCAAAACGACTGCGGTCCAAACGGAGCGAGCTGGATGAAGCTGTCGGGCGTAAAGCCCGACCCACCCAGCAGGGCGCAGAATCTGAAATGTGGATCGGGCTTTATGCCCAACATTCCGTCTTCTTCAGAGCGGCACGATAACAAACAGGGCGTCGCCGGGCTGCACCACACACTCATGCCGCCGCAAGACGACCGTGCCGCTGGTCTCCGCGAAAATCGGCGTCGGTGGTTGATCGAGGATCGGGCGGACTATGCCCAAGGTTGCACCCGCCTCGACGACATCCCGCAAAGCGACGATGGATTCAAAAGTCCCCGCGTGCGGCGCCGGATGGTGCGCTTGCAGATGAGTTTCTTCGGCATCGGTCGATTGGTGAAACGATTGAACGGCCAACGGCGGCTGGGCTCCCGCCACGCAACTGAGTTCGATCAACAAATTTTGCAGTCCCTGGTCCAGGTCGGCGAGGTCGGCGGGCAGCACTTCGCCTGCACCGCGACACTCCGTGTAGATGGCAGCGACCTTGCGGTGGAACGCGGCACTCAGGGTGCGTCCCGGCAGGTAAGGGCCCGCCCAGCACCAGAACGAATCAAAGCAGGCTGCCATGGCGCGTTGGGTGGCGTCGATGTCGGCTCCCCCGCCGACGATGTAGCCGACCCACGGATGAAGTTCGAGGGCCTGACCGCCGCTGTGCAGGTCGACGTAATGGGTCGCGTGAGCGAGGACTTGAGTCTCGAAGAGGTGAGCCAGTCGGCTTGTCGGCGCACCCTCCGGCGCACCGGGAAAGGCCCGAGCCAGATTTTCGCCGTCGATCGGATGACAACGCTGTTTAGCGGCGAAGGCCGCCTCGTTGAGCACCGGCACGATCACGACGGTGCCGCAGAGATCGACGGGTTGCCACGTTTCTACCCATTGGCGCAAAAGCGTGGGGCCTTCATATTCGTCACCGTGCGTCGCGCCGTTGATCACCAACGCGGGACCGGGTTGATCGCTCCGCCAGATCCACGCGTCGAAGCCGAGGTCAGTGTTGCCGAACCGATGCTGAAGGCGACCGACGGGGAGCGTGGTTCCGGCCAACGGCGAAGAAGCGGAAGGGTCGTCCGTCATGATTGAACGAGGATCAGGCAACGCATGGACGCACGAAAAACGGCGAAGCCGGTTGGAGCAACTTCGGATCGCAGGCGTGGGGTCGTATGAGGTTATTCAGAGGCAACGGTTGTCGGGCATAAAGCCCGACCCACGGCGAAGCAGTGCAACTAAAATATGGGTCGGGCTTTACGCCCGACTTCATCTGCCTCTCAGCCGCTCGCTGACAATCGGAGGAGCCGCATGAGCATTTGGAAATATGCCAAACGTTGGCAGGCTCCGCCACGCGACATCGCGGTGACGATGGGCGAGGGCAACACCCCCCTCATCCGTTCGACCCGGATTGGTCCGGCGCTGGGTCTTAAAAATCTTTGGTTCAAATACGAAGGCGGCAACCCGACGGGCTCATATAAAGACCGTTTTGCGGCGGCAGCGGTGACGCACCTGAAGCAGGCCGGCAGGCGCGTGTGCCTGGGCACCTCAAGCGGAAACACCGGCGCAGCGGTGGCGGCGTATTGTGCGCGGGCGGGAATCGCGTGTTATCTGGCGATCGTGGAAGGCGCACCGGACGGGAAGCTTCGGCAGATGCGGGCGTATGGCGCCCACCTTTATCGGGTGAAGGATTTTGGCAAATCGCCGGAAGTGAATAAGGCGGTGATGTCGGGTTTACGGGAACTGGCCCAGGAGTTGGACGCCGGATTCGAGGTGAGTGCGTTTGCGCTTTCGCCGCGTGGCATGGCGGGGGTAAAAACGATCGGTTACGAAATCGCCGAGGCTTTGGCGGATGAATCGTTTGCGGTTTTCAGTCCGGCAGGCGGTGGCGGGTTGACGTTGGCGGTCGCTCGCGGAGTGGAGGAATTCGGTCGCGGTGGCCGCGTGCATTGTGTGCAGCCGCTCGGAAACGATACCATCGCGACGTCGTTGCGAAGTGGGGCGGATCGAGCCGAGGCGGTAGATTCGACTACGACGATCAGCGGCCTGCAGGTTGGCAGTGTTTTGGATGGTAATGAGGTAATCGCGGAATGCCGGAAGCAAGGCGGCACGGGTTACGTCGTGGCGGATGAATCCGTGCTCGAGTGGCAATCACGATTAGCGCGCGAAGAGGGGATTTTTTGCGAGCCCGCCGGAGCGGTGGCTTTGGCCGGAGTGGCGGAGGCTTGTCGTCGGGGTGAGATAGACTCGGCTGAGCATGTGGTGTGTCTCGTCACGGGAGTGGGCTTCAAAGATGAGCAGTCGGTGATCGGTATGATCGGGCCCGAACCTACTCCGATGCTGACGTCCTTTAGTGAATTTTCTGCGGCGGTAAAATCGGCGGTTTCTTAAAAGTGATGATGAAAAACGAAATAAAGTTAAGCGGGCGCAGGACGAATCATTGGGTGTTGGGACTCGTGGCGATGGTGGTCCTCGGTGACGTGTCGATGGCGGCGGCTACCGACATCGGGTCACGACGAGAGTTGTTTGTGGACGACGCGTTGATCGAGCGGTTGGAGGGTGGGGCGGAGCTCCGACTTCATCATCCCGTGCCGCAAGAGATCGTGCTTGAGCACAATGAACTCTGGGAAGGCACGGGCAGTGGCTACCACAGCGTGTTTCAAGATGGGGATCTTTACCGCATGTATTACAAGTCCTGGAATATTTCGCCGTTTTCCGAAGCTGAACCAGGCGAAAGTATGTCGCATCCTCGCTTGTGCGCCTATGCCGAGAGCGATGACGGGATCCATTGGCGCAAACCCTCCCTCGGTCTGCACAAATTTCAAGGCTCCACCGACAACAATATCGTGCTCGTTCAGGAAAAAATGGGCGACTTGGAACTTGATGCGGCGCACCCGGCGGTGTTCCTCGATACGAATCCTGACGCTCCGGCAGATGCGCGCTACAAGGCGATCATCCGGCAGATGTCCCATCCCGACTCCACGCTCATCGCGCTCAAGTCGCCTGATGGTATCCATTGGTCGCTGTTGCATGACGAGCCCATCATCACGGATGGCAAATTCGATTCCCAGAACCTGGCTTTTTGGGATGACGTTGCGGGCTGCTATCGCGCCTATTGGCGTTACTTCATCCCGGATGAAGACGATTACTGGATGGGCAGTCGTGCGATTCGCACGGCGACTTCAAAGGATTTTATTCACTGGGAAAATCAGGCAGATCTGACCTACGAAGATTCCCCGCTGGAGCAACTCTACACCAACGTGGTTAAACCCTACCATCGCGCCCCGCATCTACTGTTGGGGTTTCCGGCTCGTTATCTCGAGCGTGGTCACGAGGACAAGACAGTGGAGGAGCGGGCGGAGCTCGGTGAATTGGAAGACCCTGAACGGGTGGCCCAGTGGTCGGTCTCGATGTTGGCGCTGCCGGAGTTGGATGCGCGCCAGAGTCGAGGCCATGCTTCCGAGCGCTATGGCGCTGCGCTTACGGATACGCTGCTTATGGCCAGTCGAAATGGGGTGAGTTTCAAGCGTTGGAACGAAGCTTTCTTAAGCCCCGGCATGGAACGGCCCGGCACCTGGCACTATGGCCAACAATACATGGCGTGGCATGTCGTTGAAACGAAGTCAGCGCTCCAGGGTGCGCCAAACGAGTTGTCGCTGTATGCGGTGGAAAGTTATTGGACCGCACCGGGGAGTGCGTTGCGGCGTTACACGTTGCGGTTGGATGGATTCGTTTCAGTGCGAGCTCCGTCGACGGGTGGCGAACTCGTGACTAAACCAATCCGATTTGAGGGTTCGGCGTTGGCGCTCAATTTTGCGACCTCGGCCGCGGGAAGTATTCGCGTTGAGATTCAAGACGAAAGGGGCGAGCCGCTGCCGGGCTTTGGGCTGGAAGATTGCGCCCCGCTTTATGGCAATACGGTGGATCGATCACTGACATGGACGAGTGGTCGCAGCCTCAAGGATGTGGCAGGCCAGCCGGTGCGACTACGGTTCGTGCTGCATGATGCGGATATTTACGCCTATCAGTTTCAGCCGTGAGGATGGAGCCTGTCGGGCATGAAGCCCGACCCACATTTCTGAATCAGCACTTTGCTGTGGGTCGGGCTTTATGCCCGACAGGCTGCGTCTTATTTCCGGTGATTCACTTTCAGTGAACTGTTTCAACGGAACGTCGATTGCCGCTGGACCCAAAGCGACGGGAGACTAGTCGCGGTTCACTTAATGGAATGCATGATTCCACGGGTCCCGGATTATTGTGTTCAATGCGGGACTTGATGAGTGAGATTTGACGGAGTCCCGCTTAACCTTGGCTACCAATCCCCAGTTCCCATGATCGATTCGCACCAACATTTTTGGCAATATTGTCCCGAGGACTACGATTGGATCAGTGATGAGATGGCGGTTATTCGTCGCGACTTCATGCCGGCGGATCTCCGAGAGACCGCAGCGAGCTTAGGCGTGAAAGGATCCGTAGCGGTGCAGGCGCGCCAGACGTTGGGCGAATCTCAATGGCTGCTCGATCTCGCGGCGGCCGATGACTTCATCCGCGGCGTGGTCGGGTGGGTGCCTTTGGCCGAGCCTGCTGTGGCGGACGACCTGGCGGCTTTGGCGAGCAATCCGATTTTCAAAGGCGTGCGGCACGTGGTGCAGGGAGAGTCGGATCCTGCATTTTTGGTCCGACCCGAATTCAACGCGGGAATTCGAGCCGTCACGCGGCAGGATCTCGTTTACGATATTCTGATTATGGCGCCGCAGCTTGCCGCCAGTATTGATTTTGTTGATCGGCATCCCTCCCAACGGTTCGTGCTCGATCACATTGCTAAACCCGTGATTGGGGCGGATGGTCCGCCCTCGCGCTGGCGCGACGATATTACTGCGTTGGCCCATCGGCCGAATGTGAGCTGCAAGTTCTCCGGCGTCGTGACGGAAGTTGCCGGTGAGTTGTGGGACGCCGAGTTGCTGCGACCCTATTGGGAAATCGTGCTCGAAGCCTTTGGCCCGGACCGGTTGATGTTTGGGTCGGACTGGCCCGTATGTCTCGTGCGCTCGGAATACGATCGGTGGCTTGAGTTTGTGCGGACGATGGCGGGAAAACTATCGGACACGGAACAAGAAAGAGTCTTGGGTGGAACGGCCACGGACGTATATCGTTTGGATGTCTCGGTCTGAATCGTTCGGACCATCGCATTTTAGTTTTACCCTCATACCCCTATGATTGCTCGATCAATTACCCGTCTCTGCGGGTTCCTCATCATTGCTGGCACCCTCGTCGCGGAACGCCCTAACGTCGTCATCGTTATCACCGATGATCAAGGTTACGGCGACGTCTCCGCTCACGGTAACCCGACCTTGAAGACTCCAGAGATGGATCGCCTGCACGGGGAGTCGGTTAGGCTAACGAATTATCACGTAAGCCCAACGTGTGCGCCTACGCGGGGCGCTTTGATGAGCGGCCACTATACGAACCGCGCCGGACCTTGGCACACGATCATGGGCCGCTCTTTCTTGCGCGTCGGTGAGACCACGCTAGGTGAGGTATTCTCGGCCAACGGTTATGCGACTGGCATGTTCGGCAAATGGCATCTCGGTGATAATTACCCTTATCGTCCCCAAGATCGCGGTTTCACCGAGGTCGTCGCTCACGGGGGCGGAGGCGTCGGTCAAACTCCGGACTATTGGGACAACGCTTACTTCGACGATACTTATTCCCACAACGGAGTGCCGACGAAATATGAGGGTTATTGCACCGACGTTTATTTTTCCGAAGCCAAGCGTTTCATGGCCGAGTCACAGGCTGCCGGAAAACCGTTTCTTACCTACATCTCGATGAATGCGCCGCATAGCCCGTTTCATGCGCCCGAGAAATATTGGAAACCCTACATCGAGGCAGGACTCCCTCAGAAGGAAGCGATCTTCTTTGGCATGATTGCCAATATCGATGAGAACCTAGGAACGCTGCGCACCTGGCTCGCCGACCGCGGGATCGCGGATAATACCATCTTTATTTTCACCACCGACAATGGCACCGCTTCGGGGGATCAGGTTTTCAACGACGGTATGCGAGGCAAGAAAGGCAGCGCTTACGATGGTGGGCACCGTGTGCCGTTTTTCATGCACTGGCCGGACGGTGGCTTCACTCAGGCCCGCGATATTTCAGAACTCACCGCCCACATCGATATTCTGCCGACGCTGATGGAACTGTGTGATGTCGAGGGCCCGGCAGACTACAAATACGATGGGCTGTCGCTCCGCCCACTACTGCGGCCATCAAAAGGATCCGCGCCCTGGGAAGACCGCGTGATTATCACCGACTCGCAACGGGTGGTAGATCCGATCAAATGGAAGTCGTCTTCCACCATGAGCCAACGCTGGCGCCTGATTAACGGCGAAGAGCTCTATGATATTAAACATGACGCCGGCCAGACCACCGATGTTGCCGCGCAACACCCGGGGGTCGTTGCGCAGCTGCGCGCCGCTTATGATGCGTGGTGGGCGGACATTTCACCGTCGTTTGTGATCGATGAGCGTCCGGTGCTCGGCCACGACGCGGCCAACCCGACGCAACTTACCGGTCACGATTGGCTCACGGATGGCAGAATCTCTCCATGGAATCAGGCACATATTCGCAAAGGGCATACGGGCGTCGGCTATTGGGCGGTGCGGGTTGCTGAAGCAGGGCGTTACAAAATCTCTCTGCGCCGTTGGCCTCAAGAACTCGACCGAGCAATCACCGCTAAAGTTGCTCCGGGCGCACCCGTGCCCGGCGGAGCTGCATTCCGTGAAACGCCCGGTGAGGCACTCGCGATCAATCAAGCTACCCTGCGCATCGGCGGTCATGAATTGACCCAACCGGTTGGACCCAATGACGAGGCGGCGGTATTTACCGTCGAGCTCAAAGCGGGTGATGCGGAACTCGAAGGCGTCTTCGAGTTCGCGGATGATTCTGCGGCGTTAGGGTCTTACTACGCCGTGGTGGAACGGTTGTGACGTTGTCGAGCTGTCGGGCATAAAGCCCGACCCACCCAGCAGGATGGATCAATACGTGGGTCGGGCTTTACGCCCGACAACTTCGCCTAGCGCATGAGGGCCTGCATCGTGGTCCAGTTTTCTCCGCCGGGAGTGAGCGGGATCAGGCAGGGTTCCGTGAATTTCCACCAACGCTGAGTTACCGGGTCGGCGGCAGTCGCAGCATCGTCGGCCGCGTAGTCGTCGCCCACGTATTCACTGTAGGTGAAGAGCCAAAGTTGTTCGCCAAAATCGATGAGGAAGGTCACCCAATACCGTCGATTGCTACGGGCCATTTGATCCACGACACCGGGCCAGTTTGTTTGGTGGAGGGTGCGGTATTGCAGCTCCGACGCCGGTTCTAAACCCGCCATCAGGCCGGAGCGTTCGATCGGACGGCCGTTGGTGGGTTCGGGCAGGGTGGGGCCGATTATGTTAATCAGTTCCATCGGGAGCCATACGGAGTCGACTGCGGCCCGAGGGTGCGCTTGCAGGAGATCGGCCAAGGTCGCAAAGAAGGGATCTTGTTGCACGAGTTCCGCGGCGACTTGCGAATCGCTGCCCGTGAATTCTGTGAACAGAAAGATGAACGTGGTATCTGTTGTGCCCTGAAGATGGATACTTACGTTGGCTAAGCCGAGTCCGGCCCAACGATCGCGGGTGTTTTTATCCGGTGAGGTGGTGGCGGCAGATAACTCACTGAGCTTTCCAGGAAGAACCGTAGAAATCAGACCAACGCGACGAAAGCTCTCAGAGCGTAGGCGGTTTTCGTAAGGAGACATAGGTTAAAGCAGAGGAAGGGAGCGGTGAGGCGCGGTGCTGCGGAGGTAAATCTGGAGACATCGCGGGTCGGAGCCACCACGGTCGTGGTTAAACTATAAAGTAGTTCAAGATCACGACTTCGGAGTCTATCGCAGGATGTTTTCGCCGCGGTTTTCCGCTTGGTGAATCGTGACGGGCCAGCCGGGGAATTGATTCTCAGGATTTCCGTCGAGGGCGTCCACGGAGAATCGGAAGGATTCGATGTGGTAGGTCTTGGCTTCGGTGTCGAAGGTCACGAATCCAAACCCGCTCCCTTTTTCATGGGCCTTGTCGTAGCGGTTGGGAGCCTTGCCTACAACGGGATTGCCGACGGCGTAGACGTAGGCGCGGTTACCAAACGAATCGAGGAACTCACCGGTGTTGGCGTGACCGTGTGCAGGGCGATTGGTGTGGGCCATGCCGACATCATCTGGGCGCCACCAGCGGGGGTATCCTGCCGAGATCGCCGGGGTGCAGAATGACCAGTTGCTGTTACGCTGTTCGGTGGTGCCGTATTGCACTAGGGTTGTAAGATGCTGGTCGCCGTTGATATGCAGGGGCATTGCAGGCCGCATGATATCAATCGCCCGGTTGCGGGGAGTTTGGGGCCAGGCTCCGGAATCGAGATCGCCTTTGAGGAACTTATCTTTGCCGCCATGGTGGGTCGCGACGCCGGCTAAGACGGTTTGAGAGAGCACGGCCTTGAGGCTGTGGCCTCGCCAGTCTTGAGCCCAGGTTTCGAGGAATTTTTCTTGGCGTTCGCCGAGGAGAACCAAGCCGGGTTTGTCCAGCGTGGTGCAATCGAAACCGGGGTCAGTGACGTGATCGGCCCGGCCTGATCCGGTGTCGACCTTCTCGGGGCCGCTTTTAAACATGCGATCAGCGAGAATCGCGAAGCTGACGCCGCCGTAAACCATGTCGCCGTAGTAGGCGCTGATATTTTGCAGTATCGGGGTGGGGTCGAAGGCGTCTGGGTGGTGGGCCACGTGGGTCTTGTGCACGGCGTGGACCATGCGAGCGGGTTGGATGTATCCGCCTTTTGAGGACGCACCGCCATCGCGGGTGTCCATGGGTTTGCCGCCTTCGCCCCAGATGTTGCCTTGGAAGACGTCGTGATCGTCGGGGAGGACGATCGTGGGCTGGTTGCGCATGGCATCGCGGAAGGCCCAGCCAAATTGGTAGTATTTGCGCAGGTAATTGAGAATCGCGGGCGCGGCGGGTTCGCGAATGATGCCGAAGCCACCGTGGCTCTCATAGATCTGGTCACCCGAGAAGAGAGCGATGTCGGGATCCATGGCGATGACGTTGTTGGCGACAGGTTCGTAAGGAAATCCGTAGTCGTTTTGGCAGGTGAGGGCGGCCATGCGAAGGGGGCGACCAACAGGATTGGCGCGGACGATTCCGGTCCATTCATCAGGGGTCTCTGTGCCGTCGTTATGCTGTTCGTTGTAAACCAGCTTGTAAGGTGTGTCGATCGACTCGTCCCAGTTGGGAATACGGAATGTCGCCACCCAGGCGTCGCGATCGAGCGGGGCTTCGCCGAGGCTCTCCCATACACCGTTTCGCTCCACCTGGAGTTCGACGTTTTGACCGTCCTTCGTTCCCATTGGCCCCGTGAGTGCACTGATTTTCATGACAAACCCCTCGGTGCTGCGGGAGTCGCTGAGGGAATACATGGACCAAAGTAATGGGCCGAACCGTTGTTCCGGTTTTACGGAGAACGCGGTGCCCGAAATGGCCCAGTTGGCGAAGCTGTGACGTGAGCCGTTTTTCGAGTCGACGTCGCGGTTGCGCGGAGTCGCATCGGCGTAGTTGCTGACGAGAGCGACATTGCCGAGAACGGAATCAAGGTTGGTAAAAAAAATGGTGCTGGCAATCGGCCGGCCCTTGTTGGGGTCGTAGGCATCGAGCGTGAGTTGATAGTTTCGGCCCTGTTTTCGCCCCTTCAGTTCCAAGCGAACGGTTTGGGGGATTTTATTTTTACCAAATGATCCTGCCACGTCGCCCAGGACCAGACGGCCATTGGCGAAGCCGGCATTGATGCCCGTGCCCACGAAACAGTTACTGCGGTGCTCATTGAGTTCGCTGCGGATACCGAGACGAAAACCACACCCGCCGTCCTCCCCGGAGCTGTCGATGGTGGTGACGTCGACCACCATACTGATGCTTCCTTCGTTGTTGGTCAGCTGGTGGGTGAGGGAGTGAATACTGCGATTGGTGCCGAGGCTGAGGCACTCGGCGCTACCGTTGTTTACGCGCCAATCTTCCATCGGATTTGCCCAATATTCTCCGCCCAGCCAAACGCGATCGTGTGTTTTACGCCATGAGTCGCGCGTGTAGTTGGGATCCGAACTGACGGCCGCGAGACTCTTGTGCGTCTGGCCGCCCAAACCTACGAGCGTGCCCGCGGTAACGAGTTTCAAGGCCGTGCGGCGAGTAATTTGTTCGTGAATAGGGAGGGCGGATTCGGGTTTCTTCATCGGGTGCGGTAAGGTAAAGTTGAGGGAAGGGGGCAGGAGACATCCTATAGGAGATAATCCTGACGAATGACGAATAGCCTAGCCGGTCAGCGACTGTGATTGGGCGAATTTACGGCTAAGAATGAGCCATCAGCGGAATGTTCAGCAGAGTGGTGCCTCAGCAAGGGCATGAGTCCCAACATTAACCGAAATTCGCGAGAATGATGCGGCGCAGGGGATAGTGTAAACACCCCATGAACTTCGGCATTCGTATCCGAAAACTCAACCCCAGAGCGGTCGCCTTCTCGTTATTTTATGCAAAAGCATACTAAGCGGAGCTGCCCCCAGGCTCTTCCATGGTCGCACGCCTCTTATCGAGTATGGCAATAATGTCTTCCTGTGAAAGTGCGTCGGGCGGTGTAATAAGCGTCACGATCACTCCGGCCAGAGCTGATACCGTCAGCGCGGGAATAATCGATCCGCCCCAATACGCGGTCCAGTCGGGCTGCAAGCGGAAGGCAAGCGCGGTTACGAATGCACCGATCAGAGATGCGATGGCTCCGCCGGAATTGTAGCGCGCCCAGAGTCGACCCAAAATAGCGCAAACGCACATGCCGGTGATGAACAACGAAACCATATCGCGGATGTAGCCCAGAATATTGTCGGCGGAGAATGCCATCATCAACGCGAGGCCAGTCGTGGCGGCCAATCCGATCCGGGAGAAGAGCACCACGTTTTCCGGTCTGGGTAGGCGCTTAAATATGAGTTCAAAGATATCACGCACCGCGATGGTGACCCCAGCGATCGCGTCGGAACTGGCACTCGACATGGTGGCGGAGAGGCCGGCGAGCAGGGTCAGGACCCCGATCGAAACGGGGAGCATTTCCGTGGCCATAAACGGGAAGGCGAGGTCGGCGTTGGCCAAGTCCGGGTTGTGATGGTAGGCCGCCATGCCGATGATCGAGGGCAGCAGTGCGAAGCTGATCGCCAACACGGCCGAGAGGTAAAATGCCTTGCGAATATCGCCGACGGAATTGCCAGAATAGATGCGCTGGCGGAAGGACGGTGTCGCCAAAATACTGACCGCGATCGTTATGACCAAAGAAATTCCCGGGAGAGACGAAGGGCCAGCGGTGCTGGTTGCCGTTTGCTCCGAAAGGATCGCGCTGGTTTCGCGAAGACCTTCGATGCCTCCGATGGAGCGAAAGGCGAAAAAAGCCGTGAGCACGAAGCCACCGAATAGCACCACGGCTTGAATCGTATCCGTCCAAACCACGGCGCGATAACCGCCGATGGTTGAGTAGACTGCGAAGCCCAGCGCGATTAATACGAGCGCATAGCTTAGGTCGATCTGGGTAACATATTGCAGGTAGCGGCCGCCGCCGAGGATGTGGGCACCGAGCCAGCCGACACAGGCCATATACGTGAAGACGGCCACCAAGTTGCTGACTACTTTGCTGCCGCCGACGTAGGACGAAAGCTCTTCGGCCATCGTCATAAATCTGTGCCGCCGAGCCGGCGCAAAAAGGATCGCGGTGAGGACTACGCCAATGAACGAACCGAGTCCGAAGAAGGATCCCATCCAACCGGAAGAGTAGCCTTTTCCCACCGAGCCCATGGACGAACCGGTGCCGATGATTGTCGCGATCGTAGTGCCCAGCGTGAGGTAGAGCGGAAGGGAGCGCCCGCCGAGCAGGAAGTCTTCGCCGGATTGTTTGCGGCGAGCCACCCAGGCGCCGAAAATGGTCACGCCTACGATATAGATTCCAAAACAAGTGAGAAACAGGGTTGGGGTCATTGGGGATATCTCGAGGGGGATTACCCGTGCGGGGCGCACGGTTTGGGGGGAGCCCACGAGGGCTCTTTTATGAGCTGCAGAAAGGGCTTAAAATAAACCGCTGTCGAGGGTGGATCGGCTCTCATGGAGGCGCGGACAGCCGATCGGATTCGATCTTCCTCTGTAGGGAATTGCAGGGTGACAGGATTCGAGATCACTTTACGTTTTGGGATATCCCCTGATGCTTTAACCTCTAAGTTTGGCCGTTACCGATTGAGTTCGATTGATATGCCGCTCGGCTTGGTTTGAGCCTAGGATCGATCGAATTTTACCCCCCCCCCAATTTTTAGACACCATGCCCCCTGATCCTTCTCCTTTGGCCGATCGCGTTGCCGTAATTACGGGCGGCGCGGGCGAAATCGGCACGGCCTTCGCGAAGGGTTTGCTTTCTGCCGGTCTAAAGGTGGCGATTCTGGATTTGGATGAACCGAAGGCCAAAGCGCTGGCGGCCCGCTTGAGCGAAAACTCCGATGCGACCGTTTTAGGATTTTCGTGTGATGTGCTCGATGAAGCTTCGAT